>NZ_JALUKE010000068.1 GCF_027056685.1 Sulfurimonas sp. | reverse complement strand
ATGATGTTGTTATTGCCATTAGTTATTCTGGTGAAAGTGAAGAGTTAGGCTCAATCCTGCCACACATTAAACGCTTTGGTACACCACTTATTGGGATGACAAAAGATACTAACTCTACCCTTGGCAGATACAGCGATGTAGTTATAAAAGTAGAGATAGAAAAAGAGGCTTGTCCTCTTAATATTGCACCTACAAGTTCTACTACACTTACTCTAGCTCTTGGTGATGCATTGGCAGTTTGTCTTATGCGTGCACGCGATTTTCAAAAGAGTGACTTTGCCTCTTTTCACCCAGGTGGTGCACTTGGTAAACAGCTTTTTATTAAAGTAAAAAACTTAATGCAAACACAGCACTTACCTATTATTTCGCAAAATGCAAAGATGAAAGATGCCATTTTACAAATAGGTGAGGGTCGTCTTGGTACTGTACTTATTAGAGATAAAGATGACAAATTAACAGCACTTTTAAGTGATGGGGATGTTCGCCGTGCACTACTTAGTAAAGATTTTTCACTTGAAGATGAAGTGCTTAAATATGCAACAAAAAATCCTATGAGTATAGATGATGCAGATATGCTGGCTTCAGATGCACTTGTTTTAATAGAAGAGAAAAAAATACAACTTTTAGTCATAACTGACAAAAATAAAAAGATACAAGGCGTCCTCCATATTCATACGCTGATTGAAAAAGGAATTTCATAAAATGATGCGATTAAATAAATATATAGCACACTACTCAACCTACTCACGCCGTGAAGCAGACCGTGCCATTCAAGATGGCTATGTCCGTGTAAATGGTGAAATACAAGAGAATCCTGCAACGCAGATTGAAGAGGGAACAGACATAGTTTACATTAGTGGTAAGCAGGTCTCTCCTCAAGAAAAGTACACAGTAATTGTTTACAATAAACCAAAAGGGGAACTTGTTACAAAGTCTGATCCAAAAGGCAGAAGAACAATTTATGACTCACTCTCTAAAGAGTTTAAGCACTTTATCTCTGTTGGTCGTCTTGACTTTGCTTCAGAGGGTTTGCTTCTTTTAACAGATGCTTCTCATGTGGCTACTGCTTTGATGGAGTCTGATTTAGAGAGAATTTATAAAATAAAAATTAAAGGTGAAGTAACACCAGATATGGAAGATGCAATGCTTAATGGTATTTACCTTGAAGATGCTAGTGCTGGTGCACACTCTCACTCTCGCATTAAATCTATGGAGATTAAGCCTTTTATTGGGTATAAAGTTCAAAAAAATCGACCTGATTACTCCATACTAAAAGTAGCACTCAAAGAGGGACAAAACCGTGAGCTTCGCCGTTTTTTTGCCCATTTTGGAGCAGAAGTTGCCGACTTAAAGCGTCTTAGTTTTGCTGAAATAGAGTTAAATAACCTTCCAACAGGAAAAACAAGATACCTCACTCGCAGTGAATACTCTGCTTTATATAAATTTTTAAAAACGGAAAAAAGGCGAATAAAAGAAGAACAAAGATACCAAGACAAAGATTAAAAAGTGGACTTTACACATCTTTTACGCCCTGCTGGTTTTGATGATATTGTAGGTCAAGAGCATTTGGTGCAAGAGGGGATGCCGCTGCGTTTACTCTGTGAAAAAGAGGCACTGGGGCATAGCTTTTTTTATGGACCTGCTGGTGTGGGAAAGACATCATTGGCAAGAGTTATTGCCAAGAGTATGCAACTCCCTTTTTATGAGCTAAACGCAACTTCTCTCAAAATAGAACAGCTACGAAAAATATTTGAACAGTACAAAAATGCCCTACAAAAACCACTTATATTTATAGATGAAGTGCATCGTCTCTCCAAAAATCAGCAAGAGGTTCTGCTTCCTGTTATGGAAAACAACTCCGTGTTAGTTATAGGTGCTTCAACTGAAAACCCTTTCTTTTCTCTAACATCTGCCATCCGTTCTCGCTCTATGCTTTTTGAACTAAAACCTATCTCAAATGAGAGTTTACATAATCTACTTCTGCGTGCAATATTAAAGGGTGACATAGCGATAGAAAATGATGCAAAAGAGTACCTTGTTTTAAGTAGTGGTGGCGATGCTCGTGCTATGTTAAAGCTTTTAGAGTTTGCTTCAAACGCAGCGAACACTATAACACTTGCACTTTTAAAATCTCTTCGTCCAAATGCTCTGCAGGCTGGAAGCTCTGAAGCAGGGGTACATTATGATTTGGCTTCTGCGATGATTAAGTCTATTCGTGGAAGTGATGCTGATTCTGCTATTTACTATCTTGCTCGATTAATTGAGGGTGGTGAGAGTGCTGAGTTTATTGCTAGGCGTTTGGTGATTTTAGCAAGTGAAGATGTAGGAAATGCAAACCCACAAGCCCTTACACTAACAACCTCTACACTAACAAGTGTTAGTAAAATAGGCTACCCAGAAGCGAGAATAATCTTAGCTCAAGCTGTCATCTATCTTTGTGCTTCACCAAAGTCAAACGCAGCATATTTGGCAATTAACAAAGCACTGCAAAGTGTACGAGATGGAAAAATTCTTGAAATTCCAAAAAATATTTCACAGCAAAATGAGGGCTATCTTTATCCACATGATTTTGGAGGATATGTCAAGCAAGAGTATTTGAGTGAGCCGTTACAGTTCGTGGAACTTAAAGAGATCGGGTATGAAAAGAAGATGAAGGAGTGGCTACAAGCAATAAAATCTTAAGTTCGTCTATGTTAGTATAACGAAAATAAAGGTTGAAAAATGGACATTGTAACATCAGGAAACAGCGTAACAATTACTGGTAATATTAAAACTATTGGAGATTATCAGACAATAAAAGATACGCTTGAGAAAGTAGTAGCTAGTTCAAAAAATGTAACTATCATTATTAAAGATTCTATCTCTATTACATCATCCGTTATTGGATATTTAACAAAATTGGTGCAAAAGGACAATATTGATATTCAAATCAGAGTAGGAGATACAAATCTTTATGAGCTCTTTGATGAAATTAATCTTGTGCAACTATTTCGTGTAAGTAGGGAGAGATAATGACTATTAAAGGCAAATTAAATCTTATAACGGGCATTGTTGTCTCTTTTGCGCTTGTGATTATTATTGCAACAGTTGTTACAGCTTATAACAAAGAAGTAGTAATCAATCAGGCAAAAGAGCTTAATGTATTGTCTCAAAAACTCTCTTTAGTCATTCATGAAACACAAAAAGAGAGAGGAGCAAGTGCTGGGTATCTTGGCTCTCATGGGAAAAAATTTGGTGATATTTTGCCAAAACAGAGAAAGCTGACAGATGCACGATATAGTAATTTAAAGGCTTATATTACTACTTTAAATTTATCTGAGTACCCAAGTAAGCTACAAAAAAGTATTAGATTAATAGTATCTGGAATGGACAAACTAAGTAGTGTCAGAGCAGAGGTAAATAGTTTTAAAATTTCTGTAAAAAATGAAGTAAAATATTATAGTGGTGTTAATAAAAACATTTTAGATGTGGTCTCTCTTACAGCAAAACTTGCAAACACTCCTGAACTTGTTAAAGCTTTGAGTGCTTATACCAACTTTTTAAAATCTAAAGAGAGAGCAGGGATAGAGCGTGCTGTTTTAAGTGCTACTTTTGCATCCGATAAGTTTGGTAGTGGTATGTATGCCAAGTTTATTACACTTCTTGCGCAGCAAAATGCTTATATTGATGCTTTTAAAAGTATCGCGAGTGATGATGCAGTTCGTATGTATAAAAAAACAATGGACTCTCCTGTTGTAGCGCAAGTGGATAGAATGCGAAGCATAGCAAAATCGCGACAATCTGATTTTGGTGTGGATAGTGTTGTATGGTTTAAAACAATCACAAAAAAAATAAATCTTTTGAAAAAAGTTGATGATACTCTTGCAAAACAAAATGATAAACTTTTAGCAGCAGTAGAATCACAATATGAAATGGATACACTTATAACACTTGTGGGGTATATACTGTTTGCCATTGCGATTTTTATTATCATTATGATAATTTCTCGAGGTATAAATAAAAGTGTACGAAGTTCTCTTGATAAAATTCACTGTATCTCTAGTGAACTTGATCTCTCTTGTAGTGTTGTTGTTGAAGGAAATGATGAAATAGCACAGATTTCAAAAGCTCTACATGTTATGATAATTGCCTTTAAAGAGACTGTTTATGAAGCACAAGATGTGGCAAATGCAAATACACGCGAGAGTGCTAAACTAGAAAAAGTTGTAGATACTTTGGCAACAAATAGCAAGCAAGAAGAGAATGGCATTAGCGCTGTAAATGGTTTAGTTGCAGAGATAGGTGAAAAATTAGATATTGTAGAAGATTCTACTATTACTGTTACTGAAGATTTAGATACTACATTTAATGTGCTTGATGGTTTTATTGTAAAACTTGGTTCAGTTGTCTCTTCCATTGAAGATGGTAGCGAGCAGCAGCAAAATCTTGTAGAAAAAGTGGCATCTTTAACAGAACAGGCAAAAAATATTAAAGATGTGCTTGCAATTATCTCTGATATTGCAGATCAGACAAATCTACTTGCGCTAAACGCAGCCATAGAAGCAGCCCGTGCAGGTGAACATGGTAGAGGTTTTGCTGTTGTTGCAGATGAGGTAAGAAAGCTTGCAGAGCGTACACAAAAAAGTTTAAGTGAAATCAGTGCGAATGTAAATCTTATCACTCAAAATGTTGTTGAAATAGCTGAAGAGACTGATACTACTTCACAGAGTATGGACACTATTTCAGCATCAGCGCAAGAGCTTATTGTCTCTTCTAATGAGACAAAAGAGAATTTACGCTCTACAAAAGACAAATCAACTGAGGTAATGCATCAGAGTGTCTTCATCGCAACAAAAACAAAAACATTGATAGAAACAATGGATGAAATAGTAGAAGTGGCTTCTAAAAACAGTAAACTGCGTACTACAGTAGAAGCAGCGGTAGATGCACTGACCAATGATGCTAAAACGCTACAAAATGCTTTGAGTAAATTTAAAATTTAATGACACTCCAGAGGTATAAACAGCTAGAAAAGAGTGAAGCATACTCTTCATATCAGTCTGAATTGGCTTTTAAAAAAGAGCTTAATATTTTGCGAAATGATTTTTACTACCAACTTATAGATGTAAAGGCTACTTCTTTAGTAGATTTTATTTATAAGCCTCTTGATGTGTTAAGTGGTGATGCATATAGCGCTAGACGCATTAATGAACATAAAACTTTTTATTTGATTGTTGATGGCATGGGCAAAGGAATATCTGCCTCTTTTACCGCTGTTATTATGACAACTTTTATAAATCATCTAGTAGATAAAATGCTTGAACATGAGAGTTTTTCTCTTGACTTGCTTATTCAAGAATCAATGGCATACATTCAGCCAATTTTACTTGATGAAGAGGCTTTGGCTATAGACTATATTTGTTTTGATACCTATTTCAAAGAGTTAGAGTATGCAAAATTTGCGATGCCTCCTTTTTTATTCCAAGATAAAAATGAGAACATTATTAAAATAAAATCAAACAATACACCTATGAGTAAATGGCAAAGTAGCTATAACATAGATAGAAGAGATGTTAAAGATATAGATAAATACCTTTTTTATAGCGATGGTGTTGTTGAAAATCAGACTAATACTCATGGTATAACCTACGCTGCGTTTATAGAAGAGGATTTTAAATTTTCTTTTTCAAGAGAGGAGTTTAAAGAGAAGTTTTTTGCAAAAATAACAGAGCAAGAGGATGATCTAACTCTTATATTTATTAATAGTTTGGATTTGAGAGAAGAGACACTTTTAGAAAAAAAGCTTTTTGCAACTACGCTTGATGCAGTTGAAGCAGCAAATGTTTGGTATGAAGAAATTTGGAAAAATTTACAAGTAGATACTAAGATAGCTTATAGGGCAGGTCTTGTTTTTAGTGAGCTTTTTATGAATGCTTATGAACATGGTAATTTAGGCTTGGATTCTCGTACAAAACATAGGTATCTTGAAGAAGATATTTACTTTGAATCTCTACAAAAACTTGAAAAAGAGTCTCAAAAAAAGATTTCAGTCCAAATATTTAAACTCAAAGAGTTAGAATCAGAGTATATTGTTACTAAAATAGCTGATGAGGGAGATGGTTTTGATACACAGATACTTAGTGAGATTTTTAGAAACTCATTAAAGTTTAATGGACGAGGTGTTTTTGTCTCTCGAAAAAATTCAATGGGTATTTATTACAACCCTAAAGGAAATTGTGTTATTTTCTTACATAAAATTTAGCTATTTATAAAAAATATTATATAATGTACCTATTAATCAAAATAAGGAATAAATATGGGAGATAATTTGGCATTTGAAAAGGCATCATTAGAGTATCACAAAGCACAAAGTGAATTTGATACAAACGGGAAAACGGGGACGCTACTTACAAAACCATGTAATACAGAAGATGAACTATCTATGGCATATAGCCCAGGTGTTGCGTATCCATGTCTTGAAATAGAAAAAGATGCTGATTTAGCATATGAGTATACAAATAAGGGAAATCTTGTTGCAGTTGTTAGTGATGGGACTGCTGTTCTTGGTCTTGGTGACATCGGTCATTTAGCTGGAAAACCTGTTATGGAAGGAAAGGGTGTTCTTTTTAAATCATTTGCAAATGTAGATGCAGTTGATATTGAGCTTAATACTAAAGATACTGAAGAGATTATTAAAATTGTAGCGGCTATGGCTGATAGTTTTGGTGGAATTAATCTTGAAGATATTTCAGCTCCTAGATGTTTTGAGATTGAAGATAGACTTAAAGAGATTTGTAATGTTCCAGTATTTCATGATGATCAACATGGAACGGCAGTTATTACAACAGCGGGTCTTATAAATGTTCTTGATATGACAGGCAAAAAAGCTGAGGATTTAAAAGTTGTAGTTATTGGTGCTGGAGCTTCTGGAATTGCATGTGCTAGTATGTACAAAACACTTGGTGTAAAAAACATTACTATGCTTGACTCTAAAGGTGTAATTCATAGTGGTAGAGATGATTTGAACAAACAAAAACAGATGTTTGCTTTTGATACTCCAGATAGAACTCTTGAAGATGCTATGAAAGGTGCAGATATGGTTCTTGGACTCTCTGGCCCTGATTTAATCAAACCTGAATGGGTAGCAACAATGAGTGATAAAAACCCAATTATTTTTGCTTGTGCAAATCCGAATCCTGAAATCAAACCACCACTTGCAAAAGAGGTTCGCTCAGATGTTATCATCGGTACTGGTAGAAGTGATTATGCAAATCAAGTAAATAATGTTCTTGGTTTCCCTCAAATTTTCCGTGGTGCTTTAGATGTTCGTGCTACAAAAATTACAGAAAATATGAAAATGGCAGCGTCACGCGCATTGGCTTCACTTGCAAAAGAGACAGTTCCTGATAGCGTTAAAAAAGCACATGGTCGTGAAAATATGGAGTTTGGAACTGAATATATCATTCCTTCACCATTTGATAGACGCGTTCTTGTATATGTTGCTTCTGCTGTTGCACAGGCTGCTGTTGAAGATGGTGTTTCTCGCGTAAAAGAGTTTGATTTAGATGCTTATAAAGCAAAACTTGAAAGACTTGCAGCTCACTTAGATGGAAAAGCGTAACGCTTTTTCCTCTTTGTAGAATTTTTTAAGTGCTTTTTGTGCTTTATAATCTACTTTGTATGAGATAAGTTTGAGGTAGTTTTGTATCTCTTTTGTCTCTACACTTGTCCGTTTAGATGCCTCTTTTAAGAGGTATTGCGGAATTTTAACCTCTCTTTTTAAAAACTCTTTTTCTATTTTTTTATATAATCTTTTATCTTTGTGATAACATAAAAGTGCAAATACAAAAGGTAAATTATATTTTTCATGCCATACTTCTGCTAAATCTATGTAATCACTGTTTTTAAGGGCATATCTTAGTGCTTTATCTCCAATAAGAACTTCACCTTGAATATTTAATATATTTGCTAAAAGATTAGAAGAGGCAGACTCTACATCAGACTTTGACTCTTTGCTTGGAATTACCAATACACTTCGTACATTTTTCTTTGCAATAATGCCTAAATTCAGATGCTTTTGCTTTTTTGCTTTAATGCTTGATATAAACGCAGCATCAACACTTTTGCGTAAAAAGTCTCTATTTACCTTTGCAGGAACATTCTTTTTGTACTCCATAGTAAGTTTTTGTTGGGAGTTTTTTGTAAAGCGTTTCATGAAGACATGAAAAGGGAGGAGGTTAAGGTATTCTATTTTTCCAAAAATCATACTGCAATTATACAGCACTTAACTTATCTTAGATATAATTGTTTTAATAAATAAATAGGATGTTCTTGTGGTAAAAGTAGAATTTTTAGGACCAATACAAAAAGAAGCATTAGAGCTAGAGATAGCAGACTTAAATGAATTAGCAGCAATTTTACAAAAAGATGAAGAGGTAAATGAGTGGTTAGAGAGTTGTGCAGTAGCAGTGAATGACACACTTGTTGCATCGCTCGAGTGTCCACTTAAAGATGGGGATAAAATTTCACTTTTACCACCTGTATGTGGAGGTTGAGTGATGCTTAGTCTTTATAATGGTTCATTAGATGTGCCTAAACTTTTAAAAGAGTGGTATGAAGCCGAAGCTCAAAGTAATTACGGTGCATATATTCCGTTTGTGGGAACTGTGCGTAGTGAAGATGGCATAGATGGGCTTAGTTTTGACATTTATGAGCCGATTTTAAACTCTTGGTTTGAAGCGTGGCAGACAAAAGCAAAGGAGAGGGGTGCCGTAATAAAAATGGCACACTCTCGTGGGGATGTAATGCTTCATGAATCTTCTTATATTGCAGCAGTTTTCTCTCCTAAACGCAGGGTTGCTCTGGAGTTTATTGATGCATTTGTTGAAGATTTTAAGGCAAGTGCTCCCATCTGGAAATATGATTTGATAGATGGCAAAAGAGTTTATGCAAAGAAGAGATCAACTGCTATTAAAGGTAGCGGAATTTTAGGAGCAAAATCATGAGTATAACGGGTGTAGATTTTATTTCGTATGAGACAAGTCAAAATATGTTGGATTTACTTTGTGTAAACGCAGTACGCTTTGAGAGAGTGCCATTGAGTGATTCTCTTGGACGTGTACTCGCTGAGGACATAGCAGCAGAGTTTAATGACCCTCAGTTTCCTACTGCGTCTATGGATGGGTATGCAGTAAGATATGAAGATTTAGAAGAGGGCAAAGAGTTTGTAGTTCTTGGTGATAATCCTGCAGGACATGACGAAACAAGAGAGCTTCAAGCAAATGAGTGTATTAAAACTTTTACAGGTTCCATGATGCCAGCAGGTGCTGATACTTTAATTCAGATAGAAAATGTAACTTTTGAAGATGGAAAAATTATCATCAATGAAATGGTAGAACTTGCAAACGCAGTCCGTCCTATTGGTGAAGGTTACAGAGCTGGTGAAGTGCTTATTAAAAAAGGTACAAAGATTGGTTTTGCTGAAATTGGTGTAATGGCAGGGTTAAACAAGGTAATGGTAAAAGTAGCGCTTCGCCCTCGCGTAGCAGTGATAGCAACAGGAAGTGAAATACTTGATTTGGGTGAAAACTCTGATAATCCAGCACAGATTAGAAGTTCAAACAACTACACACTAGCAGCCCTTTTTGAATCAGCTGGTGCAGAGCCGGTACAACTTGGAACTGCTCCTGATGATAGAGATGCTATTATGCATACTTTTGAGAATGCACTTGAATCAGCAGATATAGTTGTAAGTACCGGCGGAGTAAGTGTAGGGGATTATGATTTTGTAAAAGATATTATTCCTCGTTTAGGGGCTCAAATAGTCTATAAAGGTGTCGGCATCAAACCTGGTCGTCATATTCTTGTAGCACAGCGTGAAAATAAATTTATAATTGCCCTTCCTGGATTTGCTTACTCTTCAACTGTTACTGCAATTTTGTATGTACTTCCACTTATTGCCAAAATGCTAGCAAAAGATGCACCCTATAAAATGGTTGCTGCAAAACTGCAAAGTGATTTTAAAAAACGCAGCCGATTTACTGAGTTTACTGCTTGTAATGTTGTGGTAGAAGATGGTGAATACTACATTAACTTTGAGGGTAAAAAGGTGGGAAGCTCGGCAATTTTAGTCAATATGCTTGATAATTCTGCTCTTATGGTAGCTGGAGAAGATGATAAGTTTCTCGAAGCTGGGACTTATGTAAATGTAATACTTTTGGATGAATTTTAATGAAAGCACTCACAATAGACGCACAAACGCAAGAGGTAAAAGAGATAGAACTTGAGATGGCGGCGAATACACTCTACACCTTTTTTAGTTCTATTTTAATAGATGAGCTTGAAAGTATAAAAGAGCATGTGATTTATGCTGATGCAAATGCTTTGAGCGAGAAAAAAAGTGCCTATTTTTTAGGTGAACAGCTTATCATCGGAGATGCTCTTATTTTTGGACGCGAAGATTTTAATGATGTTGATGCTAAAATAAAGCAAGCCGAGTTAGCTTCTTTAGTAAAGAGGGATGTTAATGATTTTTATAAAGAGGTTTTAGCCCTCCTTGCTACTACTGATATAAATCTCTATAGAGCATTTGAAGTAGAGAAAAATGGTGAGAAAATTATGCTCAATACAGAGTGGGTACTTTATACTTTTAACATCGCAGATGAGAGAACAAAAGAGTACTTTATAAATGAGTTAAAAAAAGTGCTTGAAGTAGATGGTGATGTGGCAGTATATATGCAAAAGATGGCACAATTAGCTATGAATGTGGCTGTATAAGCGAAATAAATAAAGGGAGAGAAAATGGTACTTGTAACAGGAGGCGCTGGATATATTGGTTCGCACACATGTGTGGAGCTAGATGCTGCCGGATTTGATTTTGTGGTGTATGACAATCTTTGTAACGCTTCAAAAGAGAGCTTAAAAAGAGTAGAGAAAATTATAGGTAAAGAGGTAAAATTTGTAGAGGGTGATATTCGTGATAGAGATGCTTTACAAAATGTTTTTGATACTTATAAAATAGACTCAGTAATTCACTTTGCAGGACTTAAAGCTGTTGGTGAATCTGTGCAAAAACCTTTAGAGTATTATGACAATAATGTCTCTGGAACAGTAATACTTGGTGAAGTGATGCAAAAGAATAGCTGTAAAAAGATAGTATTTAGCTCTTCTGCTACGGTTTATGGTGACCCTGCAACAACGCCTATAAAAGAGGATTTTCCTCTGAGTGCTACAAATCCTTATGGGCGTAGTAAACTCTTTATAGAAGAGATTTTACGCGATGTTTTTGTCTCAGACAATGAGTGGAAAATTGTACTACTTCGTTATTTTAATCCAGTTGGTGCACATAAATCTGGCACTATTGGTGAAGATCCAAATGGTATTCCAAATAATCTTATGCCCTTTATTTCGCAAACTGCTGTTGGTAAAAGAGCGAAGTTAAGTGTCTTTGGTGGGGATTATGACACTCATGATGGAACTGGTGTAAGAGATTATATTCATGTTGTTGATTTAGCACAAGGGCATGTAAAAGCACTCAATAAAATAGATGCTTTAGATGATGTTCTTACTGTAAATCTTGGAACGGGAAATGGCTACTCCGTGTTAGATATGGTCAAGGCATTTGAGAAAGCTTCTGGAAAAAAAGTACCCTATGAGATTGCTCCAAGACGCGCAGGGGATATTGCAAAATGTTATGCAGACCCAAGTTATGCAAAAGAGAGCTTAGGTTGGGAAGCTACGCGTGGTATTGATGAAATGTGTGCAGATATATGGAGATGGCAGTCAAATAACCCTAATGGATATAAGACACATTAAGATAGGATAATCCTATCTAGGTGCATAGAGAAATTTGTAATTTAAAAAGAGTTCAAAAATACTGCCTCCAATACCATTTACAGAGTTTGTGTAACTTGTACCGATGACGAGATGGTCTTGTGAGTAAACTTTTCCTCCATAGCCAGCATTAAAACCATAACTAAACGCAGCAATGTCTGTGTTGTAGTAGCTACTTACTTCAAAGTATGGTCTCCAAACTCTTGTATAAATGTCACTGTTTTGCATACCATAGGCAAAATCAACACCTAAATTCATAAAATTGTTTGGTAAAACTTGTGAGCGTGGTGCTTGGAGTTTATCTATAACTCCTTTTTTACCAGAAGTTTCATTGTAAATAGCGCCATCACTAAAAAGAGAGAGTCTCATATCTGGGTATCCATTACGAATTTGGTGTCCAAGGTTTACTCTTACATATTCACCATTACCGAGATAAACATCATCTTGCGAGTTGTAGCGATTGTATTCGTATAAAATATCTAAATCTGTGGAATTTAAAATTGCATAATTTGCTTTGAGTTCGATTTTATCTTTTTTACCACCAAGAAGTAGCTGTGTTGACTCATCTGTTCTCACATTTTTGTAGTATCCCCCACCAACATTCAACTCTTTTGTAAGCTGATATTTGCCAAAGAGAGAATACACAAAATAGCTATCCATACTATTTGCATATCCCGCTATAAAGGTAAGCATACCTTTGTCAAACAGCTTTTTCAAACCAAGATTAAGCTCAAGAGTATCATCAGGAACTTCTCTAAGTAAATTTTTATCTAAGTCGCTATTGCGGTAGTAGTTGAGGTTACTAAGTAAGTAGTAACTATCATTAATATAATTTGAGTTCTTAATTGCTATATATTTTCTAAGAAGCGGGTCGCGTAGGTAATAGGCACTCTTAATAGAGGTAAGATCTGCGCGTTTTTTGACAAGTCCAAGCAGAGATATATAGGCATTTTGATTATCATCATTGTGTGCCAGTGTTTTGTAACTCATACTCTGTGCTAGTGCAATTTGTCCATCAAGTTCTGCTGCATACGAAGCATCACCGCTAGATATACTATAGAGATATGCACTAAGAAGATTTTCAATTTTTGTATGATTTTGTTGATTAAGAGCATCAGAAAACTGAAGCCATATAGCTCTATTTTTTGTACGAAGGTAGATAGAGTGTGCTTTTTCTAAACTACCATTCTTAAGTGCTAAAGAGTAAGCTAAATCATCATAATGTGCTTGTGTAAGGTAGGGTTTTGCTTGTTTAAGCTTTTGTATAAAATCGTCAGAAGTAAGTAGACTCATTTTTGCTCTGAGTAGATTGTAGAGATACATATCATCTTTTTTAATTTCTGGATCTAGTACTGCGTCTTTATCTAGTTGTGCAACTATAGTATGGAGCATAGTTAGATAAGCATTGTGATTATTTCTAATATTGTAGATGTCTGCTTGTAAGAATTTAAACTCTGTCGTATTGATAATCTGATTTTTCTCTTGAATGAGCTTTTGAACATAGTAATTTGCAAGATTAATATCATTTATTGCAAAAGAAAAAGATGCCATTGGAAAATAAAACTCATGTGGTAATGTAGTATCTGTGTTGAGTTTGATTAACTCTTGGCGTAAGGCATTAAACATGCCATACTCTTGGTAGAGATTGATAGCGGTAAATTTTACTTGCAAAGAGTTTGGTTTTCGTAAAACTGCTTGTTCTATTGCATTTTTTGCTAGGAAATTCTTTTTTTCATAATGATAAAGTTTTGCTTTAATAAACCAATAATTTGGATCATTAAGAAGTTGAGAATTTGCTTGTTTATCTATGCTCAGTATCTCTGTTTGCAATGTTTGCATATCATTTTCTTGTATCAACTTATTTGCAAAGAGGTAAAAAAGATACGAGAGATGAAATTTATTATATGCCTTTAATGCCATTTTACCAGCTAAAGTTTTATTTTTCGTTCTGTTAAACGCTATAACTCTCTCATAATCAACGAGTCTGCCCTCTTTGTGTTTGATAAGCTCTAAAGATGCATTTGCTGCCGGTGCAAATTTTTCTAAATACCAACCCAAATCACTTTTTAATTTTAAATACTGCTTGTCATATTTATTAGGATTTTTAATCTCTTCAAGAACCTCAAAAGATTTAGAAACGCTGCGTTTAGAGTAGTAATAATAAGAGATAAGTTTTACATTGTTAAGAGTATAAAGCTTGTTTGTCTCAATAATAGATATGATTTTACCTGCTGCATCCAAATCAGACATATTCATATAAATCTGCAGTGCTTTATCGAGATATTGAGGATGTTGTTTATCTTTTGTGTAAAGATTTTCTAAAAATTGTGCAGCTGCTTCTGGCTCACCTATTTGTGAATAGATATAGACCATTCTATCTATATTTTTTTTTGAAGGATTTCGCTTTACCTCTTCTCTTGTAAGATTTTTTATAGATTCATACTGGTAATCTTGTAATGCAAGATTTATGATGTTATTGGCAACTTTTGGATTATGTTTTGTATGGTACATAAATTTCATATATTTTATAGACTCAGTAGTTTTACCGCTCCATCTACAAACTTCAGCCATTTTTTGGTTCCAGTAGTATGAATTAGGATGTTTTTTATAGCCTAATTTTGCAGTCTGGTATGCATGTGGTAAATCATTGGAGTATAAAAATGCTTGTAGCATCAGTTTTAGCTCTTCATTGCTGCTATATGCACTATGTGATGGTTGTGTGAGATTTGCTTTGTTTATCGCTTTTTTATTAAATCTATATTTATAACTTGTAGCTATATAGGCATATTTATATTTTGATTTATACTTTGGTAATCCTTTTGCTGCTTCTTTTATATGATTAAAGCATCCACATCTTACTGTGAGTGTATTTGAAATACGCATTAGCGTACATTCAGTAGGGAATCTTTTTTTCTCTAGTTGACTAAGGCTACTGGGAGAGTAAAGAGCACTTTGCAATTGTACAGTATAACAGCTATCTGTACTTTTTGCATAAAGAGTAAGTAAAAAAAGAAATAGTAAAAAAATAATACGCATAGTTACCTCTTCATCTGTAAAAGTTTTTGTGAGAGAGCATTTGCTCTTTTTAGATCATTAGCAGATATATAAAGTTTTAATAGCATTGTGGATGCCCTCTTATCTAGAATAAAATAGTTCTCATACCTATACCCTAAACGAACAGCTGACTTAAGCTCTCCTCCCGCTTGGAGTACGGCAATAGCTTTAAACCAGTATTTTCTGCGTTTAGCATAAGAAGTGGTGTTTTGAAATTGATTCATATAGAGTTGTGAAACTTTTTTGTATTGTTTATGTTGCAGATAAAATGATATGAGTTTCTTACTCCAATATGGAGAGTTTTGCGCATGGCTAATAATATAGGACTCTGTCTCTTTATATGAATAATGTTTTGTGAGTAAAAAGTAACTTTCATCAAGCCATTTTTTTCTATTTGCCTTATCTTGTACAGCTAATTTATCTAGGTAGAGCATACTCTGTGCATAATCTTTAAGCTTATATGAGAGATAAAAAGCATCGCCTAATAGTTTTACATCATAAGGTCTTTTTTGGAGTAGTTTTTGTACTAAAAGATAGCTATCTTTTTTATTATTTACAAAATAGCTCTCTTTGTAGAGTCTTACAATATCACTCTCTTTGTAAAGATGTTGGCTAATAATAATATTAAAAATATTCTGCAGTTGGGTGTACTTTTGTATAAATGCTGTTGTTTTGTTTTTGCGCCTCAAATAAAGGTAATCCTCTTTGGCAATTTTATAACTGAGTTGGTAGGCTTTTTCTCGTATCTCTCTCTTTTGTGAATTTCGCAGAAGTCTTAAAAGTTTAAATGAGAGATCTTTCTTTTTCGCTTGGAAAGCTTGTTTTGCAAGCGTAAGCATCAGTGTTTCATTTGAGGGGTCGTTTTTAAGCATATTTTTCAGGTAAAGAACGCTTAAATCGTAGTTGGACTGCTCTGAAAGTACCTGTTTTGTAAGTGACTCTTTTGGATATAAGATAACAAGAATAACACAAAATACAATAAAACCGAGGAGTATCTCTTTGTATGTTGCAACATACATTTTATTATGGTTTACATTTGACATTAAAACCAACTTCTTTCTTATACTTATAGCTAAAACTGATGATATTACCTTTTTTCGTTATAGTTGGAGCTATATCTGTGAACTGGTAATGACAATTTTTTGGAATGTTTAACTCAAGGCGAATAGGTAAATAAGAACTTAGCTCCATACTAAAACCATTTGCGTTTTTTTCACTTTTGAGTATTGCTGCGTTTGTACTAACAAGATAAGCTTCTGTATTATGCATATTTTTTGAGAGTTTTACAAATGCTTCACTTTTATTACCTATATGAATATATTTATGACTCTTATTATCTTTAAACCCAAGAATATTCTTAGAACTATTCATATCTACATACATTTTCGAATTATCTAAACGCAGTGTTTTAAGGTTTTTGACACCTGCTACAAAATAACTATTCTTCCCTTGAGCGAGAGAGAGTGTATAGTAATCCATTACCTTTGGAATATACAAAGATGTAAACATTGGATTTATATCTTGTTTCATAGCCCAACGAAAAACATAGTCAAGTGCAGTTAGCGAGGCACGCTTAGAACCTGAATAGTAGTGAAAGTATATGTCAATAACTTTAAGTCTGCGAGGTGACTCTGTAAGTTTAAATGTCTGCACAACTTTTTTAAATCCCCAAAAAGGTCCACGCCAATCATTTGTGTAGACATTTTCATCTTGTGCACCTGTATAGATTTGATAATACTCTCCTCTGCCTAATCCTAATGGTGCTATATATAAAAGCCAAGGATGCCTATTTGTAATATATGTATCGCCTCCATTAAAGTTAAGAAGATGGAGTTTATAAACATAGGCTAAAATATTTTCTGGTGGCGCACAGTCTCCGCTCCAAAAAACTGTTTTTGCTCTTGGCTCTTTCTCTTTTGTAAGGTATTTTACATTAATGAGGTCTATCATCCCTTTGATCTCATTTTCTAAAGAGAAGTGGTAGCCTTTTGGATCAAGTCTATATTTTGGAGCTAAATTTCCATTATGGATTTTTCCCCAAAAGAATGGATGAGAAAAGGTGTGTGAAGCGGGTTCCACATTTGGTAGTTTGTACATTGCCTTGATTGTTTTTTGTAAGGCTGGTGCTAATTTTGGATAGAGACCATTATCATCATCTTCTGCCCCCACTATAGAAGCAGAGACCGGTAGGGGATATTTTTTAAGGATTTTGTTATATATAACATCTATTGAGAAAAGTTTTGGATCCCACTCCACTCTATTCATACTTCCATCACCATCAATATGGCTAATAAAAATTCTTTTACCATATTGTGTTGTTACATCAGGAACTATAATCTTTTTTAAACGCAGCGCTTTTGTAAAAAATTTAAAAGGGTTAATAACCCATAGATTATCATCACCAAACTCCTGCATAAATCCATTTCTTAATGCAAATCCACCCCAAGGCATTATGGCTGCATAGGTGTTTGTAACACCATTTTGAGATTTGAGCGTGAGAAGACTTTGCCCCTTTGTTATGTTTATGAAATTTTCACTTTGTGTAAGCGATGGTTTGATTTCATAGCCAATCATTGCAGATTTTGTAATAATTTTGCTTGAATGTGTTAAATCTATAGGGGTAGTGTTTACTTTTATTGAAAGTTTTGAAAGTAAGTTATTTAGAGGGAGGGGTAAATTTGCTGCAAAGACAACTTTTATATTGTATTTTTGAAGCTCTAAAACCCAATTTGTGAACTCTGCTGGATGTTTATATGTTTTGGAAAACCAGACAATAACCCCACCATACTGTTGCATCTGCTCCATAGTTGGCAATTTATGTTTATGAATGTCATAAAGCTTCTGTATATATCCTTCATACTCTAGTGGCAGTGCACCACTTTGATGTGCGGCGAGAAATCTTCTGTCATGCACACTCTCGTCTATAAGCGTTAAAATTTCTCGTTTAATAGGATTTTTGGATGATTGACCATATACTTTCAAATCTTTTGTAGCAATATAAGGAATCATTCCCTTTGCTTTAATTTTTGCTATAGTATTGCTGGCTTCTTTTGATGTTAAATCTTTGAGTTTTAAATAATCAACACAGATAATGTCTAGTTTGTAGTGGTGAATTTTCTTAATGTAAGTATCTAACCATTTCCTATCTTTGCTAGTAACATCTTTATAGCCTAGTTTTTCACCATTTATACCATGATAGTATGATTCAAAAAGCACTGCGTTTATATCATTATGAACACTATCAATTATGTTAAATCCTCTATTTATAATTAGTTTTGAAGTAGGGTAGCGTTTATGAAAAGTCTTAATAATATCTACTAAAGCAGCTTCACTTTCTGCTCTTTGTTTATCTGTTTTTGCGACAAGTTGATAAGAATCTAGTGTATCAAAAAAGAAGTTTTTAAATCCTCTTTTTATCTGTGGGGCAATGACATCATTAAATAAAAAGGCTTTATACTTAGGATTTGTCAGATCAAGTACAACAGAATCCCATGCTTTATTTTTTCCAAGAATCCATGTCTGCTTTATCTTTTTATACTCAGGAATATTTTTGTCAATTTCACCAATACTTACATAGGCATACATTTTGTCTTTATAGACTCTAAATCCATGGGTATTTGTGTCTGTTAGAGAGGGTTGGACTATAATATAGTTATGAATACCTACCATGGGATAAGATATGTTTTTCCCATAATAGACGATGGCACTTTTATCATTGAGCGCACCAAACGCAGCACTACACAAAAGTAGTAAAAGTAGTAAAAATCTATTGCAACATGAAAGTTTCATAATTCAACCTATCCATTTCTTTTCTAATTATTATAACACTTGCAGTAAACACAAGTAAAAGTGATACTGTATAACCATATCCAAACATTGCTGGTCCCATATCAATGGAGAGTAGGGTTAAAACAGTATTGAGAACAAAAAAGGCAATACATAGCCACATAGCAACTACTTTTCTATCTAAATAGTATAAAATTGCCAACACTGACATAAAAGCTAGTTGGAGCATTGCCCCAATAGTGAGTATATAGAGTAGACCAAGGTAGAGCTGCGGAATATGCAGATAAGTAAATAAATAAGGGACTGTTAGAAATAAAATAATATCTACAATTGATTGTATGATGATTATTTCATGAATAGCATGGCGAATAATATAGACCATGTCATCTCTATATGTTTGTATTGCTTTGAGTGTTCCCCCATTTCTTACTGAGTTATAATAGAGGTCATATTTTTCTGAAAAATCAGCTTCAAGTCTGTAAAAAAAGATAGCCATTCCAGGAATGATAGAGAGATATGCTAAAAATATTGGCATATCATAGACCAAAGAGGCATGCAACTTTCCAATGACGGCATAGCCGGTAGCTGGATTGTACCAGAATATAAACTTATCTACCCATGCTCCAAGATTGTAAGTAAGCCCTGCAATGGCAAGAGTCCAGTAGAAGTTTTTTGCTAAAAAGAAATCAACTTTAAAAAAGATAGTTGAGTCGTAGCTCTTAATAATAAGTGTCATAAGAATGACAAGTAAAAAGGCATTTCCTATAAAGAAGATGTAGATAAGCTTTTCAATAGTATCTCCTGCATAGATAGAGACAAACACAATAAGTGCATAAGCTATAAAGTATGACCAGACAACACCATTGTAGTACTTTAAACTTGTTGCGAGGATGCTTGAAATCCAGACACCGCAAAGTACTAAAAAAGTTGCTACAACTCCGATAATAAATACCATACTCTGTCCATCAAACATCCAAAGGTAGAAGGGAATAACAAGGGGTAAACCTATAATCCAAGATAAAAAGAGTGCACCAAAATAGGCCGGTAGTATTTCATCTTCTCTATGGTTAAAGATCAGGTCTGCTATATACCTAGTAAGAGGAAGCTGTACAATACCGGTGATAATAAGGCTAGAAGCCAGAGCAATAGCGTAAGTAATAACAACTTGAAATCTATAGGCATCACTATCTGCACCATAATTTGCAAGGTTAATAAAACCAACAAGCAAGATAGCAACAATAGAGACGACCCAAGGTCCAGAACTTAAAATCGCAGAGTAGCCATAAACCTTTGCCAGCGAAAGAAGTCTGTCCTCTTTAAGGATTTTTTTGAGCTCAAAACCTATACCAGCCATTAAATCCCCTCTCTTTTTGAATTGAGTTGATCCCATGTAAGGGAGAGTGCTTCGTCATAAAGTTTTCTATACTCTTGTAAGAACATCTCTTGTCTGTAATACTTTTGTACTCTTTTAAGCCCAGCTGCCTGCGCTTTTGCCCATACTCCATTTTCAAAGTTTAAAAATCGAACATACTCTTTTGCTAAAGCGTCCGGATTTGCAATTCCTGTTATGGCACCAGCAACGCCTATGGCTTTGTCTTCACCGTTAATACCACCTTCAATAAGGTCACGGCAACTTCCAACATCAGTGGCAACGCAAGGCACACCTGCGGCAAAACCTTCTAAAATAACAAGAGGCATACCCTCACTGATGGATGAGAGTGTCTGTAGAGCTGATTTTGGTAGAATCTCTTTAATATTGCTATGTCCAAAAAATTTGATTTTATCTTCATTCTTTTCTAACTCTTCAAGAGTTAGTTTACTCTTGTTGCCATCAAAATTTTGTATAGCGCCTTTCAAATCAAGAGCAAATGCCATCTGTTGGCACTCTTGAACATACTCTCTATCCTCCTCGACTGCACCGACTATCCATCCTTGTATGTCAGGAATGGTTTGTGAAGCGATTTTAATGGCGCGTATAAATGTCTTAATATCTTTAATAGGAACAACCCGTCCAATAAGAGTGATAATAGGTTTTGGTGGATCTTGTCTTTTTTTCATAGTCTGCATAAGTCCATCAACATCAACCCCATTTGGGATTATCATAGTTCTTTGTTGTGGGGCTCCGAAATTTATTTGAATAGCACGGGCACCTGAAAAGAGGGAGAGAATGTGGTTAGAACGGTGATAACAAAAGAGACCAATTTTATCAAAAAAAGTAATCCACATTTTTTTGATGTAGTTATACTCCTGAGGCTGCTGTAGTAAGGCAGGCTTTTTAAACTCTATCCAATCAGCAGAGAGCATATCTATTTTTCTCTCTCTTGTATATATGCCATGCTCGGTAAGAAAAAATGGTCTATTGTTAGTGTAAGAGGCTAGTGAGCCTATAAAACCAGCATATCCAGTTGAAGGGGCATGGTAGATTTTTGTTGTAGGAAGATTTTTTACAATATTTGCAAGTGTCCAAATAGGTTTATGAATATTTCTCAGTGTCCAAAAATAATCAACAAAAGGAACATCTGGACAATTTTTACTATAAATTTTTGTTAAAAACTCCCAAGCAAGTTCTGAGTGTAAAAAGTCATCAAAAGTAACCTCTTTTGTATAAAAATCAAGATTTTTTAAAACTTCTGGAATTTCGCCACTGTTATTTTGAAATGCTTTGTAAAGTTTTTCAATGGCTTTAAAGCCTTCTATATTTCCTTTTTTCTTCTTTGGTTTTGGCACTTTTTTATCATTGTCATCAAAAAGATAATGAACTTCTAAATGCTTTAAATTTTCTGGAAACTCATAACTTATTTGCATAAGTTCTCCATCAAGATAAGGAGTGGCTCCAATAAAACAGACTCCAAATGAAAACTCTGGTAATCCTTTCATTAATTGAAGTATCCAACTAGATACACCACCTTTGACATAAGGATATGTACCCTCGGAAAAGAGCATAATATCAACACTACGACTTGTGGGAAATTGTTGATTCATTATACATTCCTCCACTGCGCCACTACAGGATAGAGTTTAGCATTGTACTCTAGTCCTTGTGCCTGTGTCATAAGTGTTCGGGTAATGTTGTATTTTTTTGTTATAAAATAAAGCTCTGCTAAGTAAGGAATTAAAAATGTAGAATGTTCTGAGAGTAACTCTTTTGCTACAGTTAGTTCAGCTTTTGCCGCTTCATACTCTTTTCTATGCATATAGACGCGCCCCATTAAACTAAACAGACTTGCACAAATTGCATAAGTATCTTCAAGGTTTTCTCTCTCATTCCTGATTTGATTGAGATTACTCATATCTGTCTCTTCTTCATCACAAAGTTTGATTTTTTCTACTATATTATCAAGTTGAGGAACATAATACTCTTTGGCAATTTCTAAGTAGGCTATTACTGAATTTAAAAAGTTTATCTTTAAGCTTTCGTGTACAAGTTCAGTATATACCATTTCCCAGTAAAGATACGCAAGCTCTTTTGCGGCAAAGGCAATAATTTTTTTATCCTTTGCCTCTCCTTTTGCAATTTCACTAGAGATTATGGCAAGATTTTTGTTGATTTTTGAGTTGATAGCTGTTTCAGCTTTATTAATAATTGTATATCCAAACATTCGTATTTCATCATCCCTGCTTGAGAGCGTTTGCTTGACCACTTGCAGACTCATTGGTGAATTTGTATTTGCAAGCGCGGAGAGTGCTTTGATTTTTTTTGATTTAGGAATGTAGTCATTGTTCATGATATTTATCATAGAACCTTCTCCAAAGAGTCTTTCTACTTCTAAAAAGGAGTCTTGAAACTCGTCAAGGTCTAAAATATTTGTGTCAAGGACTTTTTCTTCATACTTGACATTTACCATATACCAAAAGACCCATAGCGTAAAAAAGTATCCTAAAAAAGGAACACTTAAATTAAATAAAAAGCTAAAGAGAAAAATGGCAATTTGATTATTTTTATGCAGAGAAGCCTTGAATAAAATTTTAAAAAACCAACTACGATCTTGGATGCCTGCTACTCTTTGTGCATCTTGTAAATCAATTTTTTTTGTTGATTTTTTAAATCTTTTAAGTGCATAGAAAGAGATAATCAAGGAGACAAAAAAAGAGATTATGAGATGAATTAGTAAAATAACATCAACATGATGCTCATAATAGACAAATGGATTACTTGCCATAATCATCTTCTATATATTTATTGAGGAGTTCTATTTGGTTGAGCTTAAATTGCATACTCTCAAACTCTCTATCTTTATCATATTTTATATTGTGCTGGAGTCGTTTTAAAAATCCTAATGCTGAAGAACTGTCGCTTAGAGGAAAGAGTAAAATAATATAGTGAAAATTATTGTATTTACTAATAGTCACAAGGTCGAGCGCACGGAGCATCTGTAGAATAGTTTTGTGTACTTTAAGTGTTTGCAGTTCACTCTCTAATTTTAAAACCATCATGCTTGAATTTATATTGTATTTGTCATATATATAGCGTAAGCGATTGTATTCATAGGTAAAATCTATATTTCCAACTGAACTTATTTTGTAAAAATTCTTAGGTATATTAACTTGTGAAATGGAGATGGAAAAATACTCAAGTAAAATAGAGATAGAGATAAGATTTTCTCTGTTAAACGACATAAATGGCATTTTATCTATGAGCAATACAGAAGAGATATTGTCTCCCATTCCAAAAGGAATGGCAACTAAAAATTTAGAATCCTCTTTGGCATGTAGTGTCGGCTCACCTTCTTTATCGCTTATGTAAACAGGTTGTTTAAAATGTGTGGCTCTGTTGAATAAGTATGAATTAAATATTTCATCTTTTGCATATTTTTCGCAAATAGCACTATAAGTAATAGCTGTGTTTTGTGCACTAAGCTCTTCATTTTCATACTCTTGGTTTTTATGTAAAATAAGGGCACTGTTTACATTAAAAGATTTTTCAAGTAAGGCTAAAAATTCTTTATAAAATTTTTCTCTATTTTTGTCACTTTTATCTCTATCAAGATGCCTATTATTTCCTATAATCTCCTCAATTGCATTACGAATACTCATAGGTTTTACAACATAGTTTTTTTCAAGTTGGTCATGAGAAATTTTGAGGGTATAAAATGCTTTTGAGAGTTCATTGAGCTTTGTGGTTTTATAGTTCGCTTCGACTTTAAGTTCTTTAATTTTTTTTGTCCAAAAGTAATGAAATTCACTAAAAATCATTGTCATCATAAGTAAAATTAAAAAGTCAGTAGAGGGAAACTGTGGGTAAAAAATCCACATTGCTGCAGCGAGCATACCTACTGCCATAAGTCCATTTTCAAAACCGTGAAAGAGTGTAATAATAGCTAAAAGAATGAGTGCATAAGAGACTTGTGTCTTAATAAAACAAATATCTTGTGGATTAAAAATATATCCTATAAAAAGAAAAAAACTAACAATACTAATTGTCTCAAGATATGCATATTTTTTTATTTTATTGAGTAGTATGTCACTCTTTGATAATTTTTTTATCCGCTTATTTGTAAAGTTCATAGCTTGTTTTAGCTACTTCGTTGTCATTTTTTCTATAAGGTTCTGCGCTGTTGTTCCAATAGAACCAGTTCCCCAATCACTATCTGCACCTGTGGCGCTCCAAACAAGCGCTCTGCTGTTTGTTTTATAGAGGCTCAATTTTAAACTTACTGCAGGCTCTCCATCAATTCCAGTTTTGTATCTCCACTCACTAACGCCACCAGTTAAGAAGTAGTTCGAACCGTTTTGTTGTGCTTTAGTTTGAGCAGATATTAATGAGTTTGTATTGCTTGCAATATCGGTATTTACCACATACCCTTTTGCTAAAAGCACACCTTCAATGATGTTCGTCGCCCGTTGTCCTGCTTTTGGGGTGTCTGTATAATTACTAAGTGTTATCAGCGTGATTTTGACATCATTTTTCACTTGATGTGTTGCGTTTACATCAACATATACTTGAGGTAGTTCCCTGTTTGTAGCTATCATTGCTGTGCTTGAACATCCTGTAATAAACAGAGTAGCAAGAACAAGTAGGAGTAGATTTTTCATTTGAGCACCTTGAAATTTTATTTTATTATATTATGTTTATTATTAAAATAATGTTAACTGTAGTGTTGTTATTATTTTCGTTTATATTAAAAGAGAGTTTTTTCAAGTGCCTTTATCTTATAAGTCTTTCTATGAATATCACAATATCCATATTTTTTAATCATCTCTATATGGAGTTTTGTACCATATCCTTTGTGCTTGTCAAAATGGTATTGTGGATAGATGAGGGCTTTTTTGAGAATATCTCTATCGTGTGTTACCTTTGCAAGGATGGAAGCAGCACTTACTTCTGCAATATGTGCATCAGCTTTTATCATTGTTTCTAAATTTTTTACACCAAAGCTACTATTGCCATCAAATAGATAGCTTTGCGCATCTAAAGTAGCCATAATCTCTTCTAAAGCACTTTTAATGCAATATGAAATGCCTTTTTCATCTACATCTTGCGCAGAAAACTCTACTATATGATAAGCTGCGTTTAGAATTATCTGTTCATAAAGAAGTTCACGCTTTTTTTCACTGAGCTTTTTGGAATCATTGAGCCCATCTACCGCTGCGTTTAGAATACACCCTGCCACAACGAGATTACCTGCTAAAGGTCCTCGTCCTGCTTCATCAATACCACATAAACTTCCCATCTAATCTCCTAATGCCCAAATATCAAAAGGAATTATATCCACCTTTGCAATTGGATGCGAGATTGAGCTCTCTTTGTTCATACTAATAACGGTTATCTGTTTGACTCTGCGTGTAAATATAAAAGGCTCAATACTCTCTAGTTTTTTAAAGAGCCGTCTCTCATCAACAAAAGGTTTACAAAGCAAAATAGTGTCATCCTTTGGAAGATAAAAATCTATACCTTCATAGTAATAGCACTCTTTTTGTGATTTTAGTAACTCTAAAAAAACCATATTTTCAAATAATCTTGCAAAATTTTTCTCAGTCGAGAGGGCGGTTTTCAGGGAGGTATCACAAAGATAAATTTTTTTTACGGCACGGGAGTGTTCAAACTTCTGAAGTTGGTGAATGTAGCCCTTTTTTATTAAGAGTTCAAAAGAGGAATAGAGTTTGTCCTTGGAAATTTTTCGTATAGATTTGAGCCGTTCATACATTGTATAAGCAGAAATTTTTTGTGATATAAATTTTGCAGCTAAAATGACTATATCAAACTCTATGGGTGTTAATGCTAGCTGTAACATTTTTTGGATATATAAAATTCTCTCATCTGCATTGATTTTATGCATAGACGCAAAAGCACCTAGTTGAACAAAATGATTAAGCGCTGAAGAGTCATATTTGTGTTCATAAGCGAGAAATTCTTCATAGTCTAAAGGATAAAGATGTAGAGTCTCAAGTATATCAATTTCATAATGAATATCGCTAATAACGATTAACTGCGATACATTTACAAACTCTATATCCTGAATGTAATTATCTAAAATAAGTGTTTGGATCTTATTTACAAAACAAAATGAGTTGAGTGAATGGTTGAGTAGTTTAATATTTATACGAATATCTGAACAATCTATGTAAAGATAACTACTTTTTTTTAAACCAAGCAGATAATTTTTAGCCAATTGTGTTTTGCCACTGTTCGTTATTCCATTGATTTGGTAAGATTTTTTATCAATTTGCACTTTTCTTTCATGAAATTTTTCAACAATGAGGTCGGTTTTGTAAAATTCTTCTAATAATATTTCCATAATTTTCCTATTTTTTAGAATTACAATGTTATCATTTCCTTATTAAAAGGAAATAAATTTACAATAAAATCACTTTTTACCCCCCAAATCCTTGAATAATTCGAGTGAATGGAGTATAATTCCGCTCCCTTAAATAGTTGGGCTAGGATCCAACGAGTTCTTTAGAAGGAAAAACATGGAAAAAATTCGTTTAAAATTGAAAGCTTACGATCATCGTGTACTTGATAGATCAGTAGCGTCAATAGTTGAGGCTGTAAAGCGTACAGGTGCTGCAATTCGTGGTCCAATCCCTTTACCAACAAAAATTCGTAAATATACTGTTTTGAAATCAGTTCACGTTAACAAAAAAGCTCGTGAGCAATTTGAAATTCGTATGCACGCAAGAATGATCGACATCGTTTCTGCTACACCTGAAACTGTAGATTCATTAATGAAACTAGATCTTGCACCAGAAGTGGACGTTGAAGTTCGCTCTATGGACAAATAGGAGTAATCGTGGAATATATTGTTGAAAAAATCGGAATGAGCCGTACTATCACAGTTCCATCTAAACCAGTCACTCTATTAAGAGTTTTAGATGCGAAAGTGTGTGAAGTGAATGAAGGTACTGCTATTGTTGCTTACAACAGCGGTAAAAAAATGAATAAAGCAATTGAAGGTCAACAAAAGAAATACAGCCTTCCATCTGAATTTAACCGTTTTGTTACTTTAGAAGTAGCAAACACTGAAGCTGGTGATTTAGATATCGCTCCATTAGCAGAAGCTAGTGTAGTCAGATCTACTTTCAACACTAAAGGTCGTGGTTTTTCAGGTGCAATGAAGCGCTGGAATTTCGGTGGTGGTCCTGCATCTCACGGTCATAGATTTGGTCGTAGAACAGGTTCAATCGGTAATGCTGAATGGCCAGGTCGCGTAATGAAAGGTAAAAAAATGCCAGGTCATTACGGAAACACAAAAAATAGCGTAAAAAATGAGATCGTTTCTTTCGATGCTGAAAATAAAATCATCGCGGTTTTAGGTTCAGTAAGTGGTGCAAACGGTGCTTTAGGTCGTGTAAAGGTAGCTAAATAATGAGCGCAATCGTTTTAAATGAAAAAATGGAAAAAGCATCTGAGTTAGCATTACCTGAGAATTTCTCAGGAATCAACCCTCACAACCTTTACCTTTATGTTAAGTCTGCTCAAGCTGCACAACGTGCAAATACAGCGACTACTAAAGGTAGAAGTGAAGTGCGTGGTGGTGGTAAAAAACCATGGGCTCAAAAAGGTGGCGGACGCGCTCGTGCTGGTTCACGTCGTTCTCCAATCTTCGTAGGTGGTGGTAAAGCTTTTGGTTCTCAAAACAACCGCAACTATGATTTAAAAGTAAATAAAAAGCAAAAGAAACTTGCTTTAAACTTTGCTTTAAATGAGCATGCACAAAATGGTACTCTTTTTGTTGTAGATAGCATCTCTGTTGAGTCTGGTAAAACTAAAGACGCTGCAGCAATGTTCAAAGCACTTAACCAAAGAGATACACTTTTTGTTAAATCTTTATTAGATGAGAAAACATTTTTAGCATTTGAAAATTTAAATGCAACATATGTAATCGAATCAAATGAGTTAAATGCATACTTAGCTGCAAACTATCGCTCTATCGTGATAGAAAAAGCTGTATGGGAAACTTTGACAAGTGAGGCTAAGTAATGGCTGATATTACAGATATTAAATCTATACTTTATACAGAAAAGACTTTAGGTTTACAAGAAGATGGTGTTATTGTTGTTCAAACATCACCTCGTATGAGTAAAACAGGTCTTAAAGAGGTTTTTAGAGAGTATTTCGGAATTATTCCAACAAAAATAAACTCTCTAAATCAAAGCGGAAAAGTAAAACGATTCCGTGGTGTAGCTGGTAAACAAAATGACTTTAAAAAGTTTTATGTAACTTTACCTGAGGGTGCACAAATCGAAAGTTTGGCGGTATAAGATGGCAATTAAAACTTATAGACCGATAACTCCATCTCGTCGTTTTTATACGAATGTAGATAGTTCAGATATCACTGCTAAAGCGAGCGTTCGTTCATTATTAACAAAACTTCCAACAACTGCTGGTCGTAACAATAATGGTCGTATCACATCTCGTCATAAACAAGCAGGTGCTAAAAAACTTTACCGTATTATCGATTTTAAAAGAGATAAATTTGGTATTGAAGGAACAGTAAGTACAATCGAATATGATCCGTACCGTAACTGTCGTATTGCACTTATCACTTATGCTGATGGTGAAAAAAGATATATTTTACAACCAAAAGGTTTAAGTGTAGGCGATAAAATTGCATCTGCAGATACTGGTTTAGATGTTAAAGCAGGTAATGCTATGAAACTTCAAAACATTCCTGTTGGTACACTTGTTCATAATGTTGAGTTAAAAGTTGGAAAAGGTGGACAAATGGTACGTTCAGCTGGAACATCTGCTCAAATTATGGGTCGTGATGGTAAATATGTTTCATTACGTATGCCTTCATCTGAAATGCGTTTAGTTCTTGGTGAATGTATGGCAACAGTTGGTATTGTTGGGAATGAAGAATTTTCAAATATAGTAATAGCAAAAGCTGGTCGTCAACGTCACTTGGGTATTCGTCCTCAAACTCGTGGTTCTGCTATGAACCCTATTGATCACCCACATGGTGGTGGTGAAGGTAAAACGAATTCAGGTCGTCATCCAGTTACTCCTTGGGGTAAACCAACTAAGGGTGCTAAAACTCGTCGTAAGAAAGCAAGTGATAAATTAATCATCACTCGTCGTAAACCAAATGCAAAAAGGGTAGGCTAATATGGCTCGTTCAGTAAAAAAAGGTCCATTCGTAGATGCTCATTTAATGAAAAAAGTTGAAGCAGCGAAAGCTAGTGGAGATAAAAAACCTATTAAAACTTGGTCAAGAAGATCTATGGTTCTTCCTGAAATGGTTGGTTTAACATTAAATGTTCATAATGGTCGCCAATTTGTTCCTGTATATGTTACAGAGAATCACATTGGTTATAAACTTGGTGAATTTGCACCAACTCGTACATTTAAGGGCCATAAGGGCTCTGTTCAGAAGAAGGGGTAGTCATGGCTAGAGCATTATTAAAATTTATCCGTGTATCTCCGATCAAATCTCGTCTTATTGCTCGTGAAGTGCAGGGTATGAATGCTGAAGAGGCTATGGCAGCTTTAGAATTCACTCCAAATAAGGCAGCAAAAATTATCTCTAAAGTAATTGCATCTGCAGTTGCTAACAGTGGTAGTGAAGCTGAAGATTGTGTAATTACATCATGTCGTGTTGACAATGGTCCTGTACTTAAGCGTTTCCGTCCACGAGCTCGTGGTATGGCTTCAGGTATTAGAAAACCAACAGCACATATCTTAGTAGAAGTAGAGGGTAAATAGTATGGGTCAAAAAGTTAATCCTATTGGTTTGCGTCTTGGAATCAACCGTAACTGGGAATCAAGATGGTTTCCTAATTTTAAAACTGCTCCGGCAGCTTTAGGTGAAGATCACAAGATAAGAACATTTTTAAAGAAAGAACTTTACTATGCTGGTGTTTCTAACATCATCATTGAAAGAACAGTGAAAAGACTTCGTGTAACTATCGTTGCAGCTCGTCCTGGTATTATTATTGGGAAAAAAGGTGCTGATATTGAGAAACTTAAAACTGCTCTTCAAAAGTTAGTTGGTAAAGCTATCTCTATTAACATTAAAGAAGAGAAAAAAGCACAAACTTCAGCGCAATTAGTTGCTGAAAATGTTGCTACTCAACTTGAGCGTCGTATTGCGTTTAGAAGAGCTATGAAAAAAGTTATGCAAGGTGCGCAAAGATCTGGTGCTAAAGGTATCAAAGTAGCAGTTGCTGGTCGTCTTGGTGGTGCTGAAATGGCTCGTACTGAGTGGTATTTAGAAGGTCGTGTTCCTCTTCATACACTTCGTGCAAAAATCGATTATGGTTTTGCTGAAGCGCATACTACATACGGTATTATCGGTGTAAAAGTATGGATCTTCAAAGGTGAAGTACTTACTAAAGGTATTCCTGCAGAAGCAAAAGAAGAGAAAAAAGAACGCCGTCCAAGAAAACCGCGTCGTGAAAATAGTGAAAAGGCTGAATAATTATGTTAATGCCAAAAAGAACAAAATATCGTAAGGTAATGAAAGGTCGTAACCGTGGTTATGCTCGTTCAGGTTACAAATTAGCTTTTGGTGACATTGCATTAAAAGCAGTAGAAGCTGGTCGTATCAACTCTCGTCAGATTGAATCGGCTCGTATCTCTTCTACTCGTCACATTAAAAGAAATGGTAAAATTTGGATTCGTGTATTCCCTGCTAAACCATTAACTGCTAAACCTCTTGAAACTCGTATGGGTAAAGGTAAAGGTGCAGTTGATCAATGGGTAATGAACATCAAACCAGGTCGTATCATTTTTGAAATGGGTGGTGTGCCACATGATATCGCTCGTGAAGCGTTAACTCTTGCTATGCACAAGTTACCATTCAAAACAAAAATTATTACTGCGGAGATGAGCAATGAAATATTCTGATTTAGCAGATAAAACAGCAGCAGAGCTTCAAGCAATGCTTAAAGAGAAAAAAACTGAATTGTTTACTTTAAAAATTAAACAAAAGATGATGCAATTACAAAATACTAGCGAACTTCGTGTTGCTAAAAAAGATATTGCTAGAATCAATACTGCACTTGCTGCAGTAGCAAACTAGGGGACGAGCGATGGCTAATAAACGTGAAATTCAAGGTAACGTAATTAAAATTGCAGGTGATAAAACAGTATCTATTGTTGTTGAACGCCGTGTAATGCATCCTCGTTATCATAAAGTTGTAAAACGTTTCAAAAAGTACTTGGTACATGATGAGCGTAATGAAGTAAAAGTTGGAGATGAGATTATTGCAATCGAATGTCGTCCACTTTCTAAGACTAAATCTTTTAGACTTAAGTCAGTTGTAAAAGGAGCGTAGTATGATTCAAGGTTTTACTCGTCTGAATGTAGCTGATAATACAGGTGCTAAAGAGATTATGTGTATTAAGGTACTTGGTGGTTCTAAGCGTCGTTATGCTTCAGTAGGTGATGTTATTGTCGCTTCTGTAAAAAAAGCGATTCCAACTGCTAAAGTTAAAAAAGGTAAAGTTGTAAAAGCTGTTGTTGTAAGAACTCATAAAGAAGTTCAGCGTGAAAATGGTTCACTAATCCGTTTTGATGACAATGCAGCTGTAATACTTGATGACAAGAGAGAGCCTATCGGTACTCGTATTTTTGGACCAATTGGTCGTGAAGTGCGTTACGCTGGATTCATGAAAATTGTATCTCTTGCTCCGGAGGTTGTGTAATGGCAAAATTTAATTTCAAAAAAGGCGATATGGTAGAAATTATCGCTGGTGATGACAAGGGTACAAAAGCAGCTGTACTTGCAGTTATGCCAAAGAAAAACAAAGTAATCGTAGAGGGTTGTAAAATTGCTAAAAAAGCGATTAAACCAACTGAAGAGAACACTAAAGGTGGGCATATCAATAAAGAAATGCCTATCGATGTTTCAAATGTACGTAAAGTGGAGGCATAATTAGATGGCTCGTTTAAAAGAAAAATATTTATCTCTCAAGCCAGAGATTCAAGCAGCTTTAGATATTAAAAATGTAATGCAGATTCCTGCATTAGATAAAGTTATTATCTCTGTTGGTGCTGGTTTTGCTATGAAAGATAACAAACTTATTCAAAACATTGAAGATACTATTACAACTATCGCTGGTCAAAAAGCTTCTACAGTAATCGCTAAGAAATCTGTTGCAGGTTTCAAGGTTCGTGAAGGTATGCCAGTTGGTGTTCGTGTAACTCTTCGTGGTGAAAATATGTATAACTTCTTTGATCGCCTCGTATCTATTGCACTTCCTCGTGTAAAAGATTTCCGTGGCGTTCCAAGTAATGGATTTGACGGTCGTGGTAACTATAACTTCGGTCTTCAAGAACAACTTATTTTCCCAGAGGTTAGCTATGATTCAATCATGCAAATCCACGGTATGAATATCACAGTTGTTACAACTGCTGATTCTGATAAGGCTGCGTTTACTCTACTAGAGAAAATGGGAATGCCTTTTACTAAAGGGAGTAACTAATGGCTAAAAAGTCTATGATAGCTAAAGCTAACAGAACTCCAAAATTTAAAGTACGTGGATATACACGTTGTCAGATTTGTGGTCGTCCACACTCTGTTCTTAGAGATTTTGGAATTTGTCGTATTTGTTTTAGAAAAATGGCAAACGAGGGATTAATCCCAGGTGTTAGAAAGTCTTCTTGGTAAGCCAAGAGGAAACTTCTAATCATTAGCAGTTAGCAATTTATTTATAAAGTGCTAACTACAAACAAGGAATAATAAAATGGCAATAAATGATCTAGTATCAGATGCGTTAACGCGTATTCGTAATGCTGGTATGAGAAGATTACCAGTTACAACTTTAGTACACTCTAAGAGCGTTGAAGCTGTAGCAAATATCTTAGCTGATAAAGGTTACATTGAATCTTATAATGTTATCGAAGATGGCGTTAAAAAAACTATTAAAGTTGTACTTAAGTATGATGATAATGAAAAATGTGTAATTAATGAAATGAAAAGAGTTTCTAAACCTGGTCGTCGTGTTTACAAAGGTAAAGAAGATATTAAGCGTTTCAAAAATGGTTACGGAACTATTATAGTAAGTACTTCACATGGCGTACTACCAAATGACAAAGCTTATGAGCTTGGTATTGGTGGTGAAGTTATGTGTACGGTATGGTAGGAGTATAGCATGTCAAGAATTGGAAAAAATCCTGTAGAATTTGCTAGTGACATCACTGTTACTACAAATGGAAATGTTATCACTTTTACAAAAGGTAAAACTAGTGTTGATTTAGACACTAAAGGGTATGTTACTTTTGATGTTGAAGGAAATACTTTAACTTTTAAAAATATATCTGACTCTCGTGAACACAGAGCTTTCTGGGGAACTTTTAGAGCATTAGCTCAAAATATAGTTACTGGTTTGACTACTGGTTATGAGAAAAAACTTGAAATCAATGGTGTTGGTTATAGAGCTGCTGTTAAAGGTAGAGTTCTTAATTTACAACTTGGTTTCTCTCATGATATTAACTATGATTTACCAGAAGGTCTCGAAGCAGTTGTTGAGAAGAATGTAATTACACTCAAAAGCCATGACAAACAAATGTTAGGTCAAGTTGCTGCTGAAATCCGTTCATTCCGTCCACCAGAGCCGTATAAAGGTAAAGGTGTTAAATACATGGAAGAACATATCGTGCGTAAAGCCGGTAAAACTGCTAAGAAATAAGGGAGGAAGATAAATGAATGCTAAAGTATTAAAAAGCAAAATTGCTAACCGTTTAAAACGTAAGCGTCGTATTCGTGCAAAGATATCTGGTAGTGCTGAACTTCCTCGTGTTTCTGTATTTAAATCAAACCGTTACCTCAGTGTACAAGCTATAGATGATGCAACTGCAACAACTTTATGCGCACTACATTCAAAGGCTACTGGTCATAAAGCAAACAAAGAAGGTGCTGCTGCACTTGGTGAAGCATTCGCTGCTAAACTAAAAGAAGCAAACATCACTGAAATTGTTTTTGATCGTAATGGTTACCAATATCACGGCGTTATTGCTGCGTTTGGTGATTCACTTCGTGCAAACGAAATTAAGTTCTAGGAGCGCATGGCTATGACAGAAATCAATAGAGATGAATTTGAAGAATCAATTGTAAACATTGGTCGTGTAACAAAAGTTGTTAAGGGTGGTAGAAGATTTCGTTTTACTGCACTTATTGTCGTTGGTAATAAAAACGGTACTGTTGGATATGGTGTAGGAAAAGCGAAAGAGGTTCCTGATGCTATTCGTAAAGCAGTTGATAATGCATTTAAAAACTTAACTACTGTTAAGATTAAAGGTACTACAATCGCTCACGATATTGAACACAAGTACAATGCTAGTACAATTCTTTTAAAACCAGCATCTGAAGGTACAGGACTTATCGCAGGTGGTGCGGCTCGTCCAGTTCTTGAGCTTGCAGGTTTCCAAGATTTACTAACTAAGTCAATTGGTTCAAACAATCCAAACACACTAGTTCGTGCTACAGTTGAAGCACTTTCTCGTATTAAAGGATAGAAAATGGGTATTGAAAACTTAAAACCTGCAGAGGGTTCAACTCACTCTCGTAAAAGAGTTGGTCGTGGACAAGCTTCTGGTACTGGTAAGACTGCAGCTCGTGGTCAAAAAGGTCAAAAGTCTCGTACAGGTTACAAAAGAAAAAGAAACTTTGAAGGTGGGCAACAACCACTTGCAAAACGTTTACCAAAAATTGGTTTTCACTCTAATACAGTGAAACCATATGTAATAAACATAGAAAAAATTAAAGCTGTAGCTGAACTTGAAGAGATCACAATGGAGACAATCCGTGGTGTTCATAAAGTTGCAAATTCAGTAGCTAAAATTAAACTAGTAGGTGCAAAAGCGAAAGATTTAGCATCGAAAATTAAAGACGAAAACGTTACTACTACAGGTAACTAAATATTATGAATAAAAATCTAGTTAATAAGATCCTTATTACTATCGGTTTTTTATTTATCTACCGCCTTCTGGCTTATGTGCCAGTTCCAGGCGTAGATACTTCTGTTATTGCTTCATTCTTCAACTCTCACCAATCAGATGCCTTAGGTCTTATGAATATGTTTAGCGGTAATGCTATTCAAAGATTATCTGTAATTTCTCTTGGTATTATGCCTTACATCACTGCTTCAATTATTATGGAGCTTCTTGCTGCAACTTTTCCTACTTTAGGTCAAATGAAAAAAGAGCGTGATGGTATGACTAAGTATATGCAAATTATTCGTTATGCAACAATTGCTATTACTTTAGTTCAGGCAGTAGGTGTGAGTGTTGGATTAGAGAGTTTAACAGGACCTAGTGGTAACAGTGCTATTTTAGCTGATCACAACACATTTATTCTTCTTTCTGCTGTTTCTATGCTTGCAGGGACTATGCTTCTTATGTGGATTGGTGAACAAATTACTCAAAGTGGTATAGGTAATGGTATCTCTTTAATTATCTTTGCTGGTATTGTATCTGCAATTCCTAGAGCCATCGGTCAAACTGTTGAAATGGTAAATACGGGTGCTATGAGTTTCTTAACTGTAATAGCTATAATTGTATTAGTTTTAGCAACTGTTGGTATTATTATTTATGTAGAACTTGGCGAACGCCGTGTACCTGTTACCTATGCTAAAAAAACTATGATGCAAAATCAAAATAAACGAGTTATGAATTACATTCCAATTAAAGTAAACTTAGCTGGTGTTATTCCAGTTATCTTTGCAAGTGCGATTTTAATGTTCCCAATGACTGTTTTAGGAAGTAGTACAAATCCAACTATTCAAGCAATAGCTGACTTTTTACATCCTGGTGGTTACTTCTTTAACTTCTTGACATTTACATTTGTAATTTTCTTTGCATTCTTTTATGCATCTATTACATTTAATGCAAAAGATATAGCAGATAATCTTAAACGACAGGGTGGTTTTATTCCTGGTATTCGTACTGGTAATGCTACAAAAGAGTTTTTAAATACAACAGCGAGTAATTTAACTTTTACAGGTGCTTTGTATCTTGGACTTGTGGCTACTTTACCATTTATGATTATTAAAGGTATGGGTGTACCATTTTTCTTTGGTGGTACTGCGGTTCTTATTGTGGTTCAAGTTGCTCTTGACACTATGAGAAAAATTGAAGCGCAAATCTATATGAGTAAATATGAAACTTTAAGTGCGGTTGGTCTATAACTATGGCTATCGGACTTAAAAAACCAGCAGAAATAGAAAAACTAAGAGCTGCCAACAAAATTGTTGGTGGCACGCTAGAACTTCTTCGTGAAAATACAAAGGTTGGTATGACTCTTAAAGAGATGGATGCTATGGCAGAGGATTATATTCGCTCTCATGGTGCAAAACCATCTTTTAAAGGTCTTTACGGCTTTCCAAACGCAGTATGTACTTCACTTAATGAGGTTATCATTCATGGTATTCCTTCAGACTATAAACTCCAAGAGGGTGATGTTATTGGCTATGATGTCGGTACAGAGCTTGAGGGTTGGTTTGGTGATGCTGCAATTAGTATGGGTGTAGGAGAAATTACAAAAGAGGATGAAGATTTAATTGCCTGTTCAAAAGATACGCTCTATTATGCAATAGAAAATATTAAACAGGGAATGCGTTTTAAAGAACTCTCTTCAATGATGGAGCAGTTTATATTAGAGCGTGGTTTTGTACCTCTTCGTAACTTTTGTGGACATGGAATAGGGCGAAAACCTCATGAAGAACCAGAGATTCCAAATTATCTTGAAGGTGGAAAAGCAAAAGCTGGACCGAAGATAAAAAATGGAATGGTTTTTTGTTTGGAACCTATGATATGTCAAAAAGAGGCGAAACCTGTTATTTTAGAAAATGGGTGGGATGTTGTTAGTACCGATGGTTTACGCGGTTCACACTATGAGCATACTGTTGCAGTTATCAACGGTAAAGCTGAAATATTATCTCTTGCTTAAGAGTAAAAAAAAGGACTTATAATGGCTAAAGCAGATGTTATTGAAGTTGA
>NZ_JALUKE010000067.1:3148-4883 GCF_027056685.1 Sulfurimonas sp. | reverse complement strand
AGCACCTCTCCGACAAAGTAGAGATTTTTTTGTTTGAGTGATTCCATAGTTTTTGGGTTTATCTCTTGGGTATCTATGCCTCCGCCACTTACTTCAGCATGACGAAAACCGTGAGTATCTTCCACTTTAAAACGCCAGTTACTTATGCAGTTTGCTATTTTTTTAGCCATTTTGGTGTTTACTTTATCGCACTGCGTTTGGGGTGAGAGTTCTAAGTATTCTAATATATTTGTAGCAATTTTAAGGGGCAAAAGTCCCACTAAAATATCAGGTAGAGTAAACGCAGGCATTCGTTTTGCGACTGCGTTTAGGTGTGCTGCTATTTGCTGTTGGGTGAGTCTTGGCAAGAGGTTGAGTGATACTGAGACATGATTGAACTCTAAAAGAGCTTTGGAAGCAGCTTGAGAGATGTCTAAGATGGCAAAGCCTGAGAGCCCGTAGTTTGTAAAGAGAATGTCCCCTTTAGTTGTGAGCTCTTTTTGATGGTTTATGAAGAGTGTTACTTCTCCGTTCACCTTAGCCCCTGCCATTTTATGCACGACTTTTTCATCAATTTCGAGTTGCACAAGAGAGGGATAGGCTGGGATGATGCCGTGTCCAAACTCCTTTGCAAACTCCTCGCCGTCATTATTGCCACCAAGGTGTGAAACTGCGCGTGAACCTGTTGCTACGACAACTGCGTCATATTTTTTCATAAAATCTTTTATGGAATTGATGTGAGCACTGTAGTGAAAATTGACACCGAGATTTTTAGCATACTCTTCAAAAAGTTTTGCAACACTCTTTGCTTCATTCGAAAGTGGATAGGCTCTGCCATCCTCTTTGACATCAAGTGGTAAGCCTATAGAGTTTACAAACTTCTCAAACGCAGCAAAGCCAAACTCTTTAAGTGCAAAGGCAACAAAGTCAGGATTTTGGCTAAAGTAGTCCTCTTTTGAGAGGTTTTTGTTTGTGATGTTACAGCGACCATTTCCAGAGACAAGAATTTTTTTGGCTACTTTTGCATTTTGTTCAAAAAGTGTCACTTTAACACCTTTTTGCGCAAGTAAAATAGCACAAAAAAGCCCAGATGCTCCACCGCCGATGATTGCAACAGATTTCATTTACAGCGTCACTATTTTTGCACCAAATCCACCCATATGCTGTGGTGCATCTTCAAATTTTTTCACTCTTGGATGGGTTTTTAGAAACTCTTTGACAGCATAAGAGAGTTTTCCAGTTCCAATGCCATGATAGACTATGACTTCATCCCAGCCGTTTATGAGCGCATCATTTAAGAACTTGTCAAGAACTTCTGTCGCTTCAACTGCGCGCATACCATGGAGGTCACACTTCAGTCCTGCTTTTTTCTCTACATTAAGAGTAAGGTCTGTTCGTGGTTTTGCTTTGACTATTTTTGTCGGTTTAAGATACATTGTCTTGACACGAATCTTCATTCCGTTTACTTCTAAAATAGCTTCATTTTTGCTCTTCATGGCAACAATGACACCACTTTGGGTATGGTATTTCACTTCATCGCCCACTTTAAACTCTATGGCTCTGTTGTCTTGCTTTTTTTGCTCTTTTGGAAGGTTTTGTTTTGCTTTGTTCATGGCACGGTGGATGGCTTGCGTATCTCCCTCTCGTGCTGCTTTTTTGGCTTCACTTATGGCATTTTCATATTCGCGTTTAAGCTCGGCTTTCTCTTTTTGCAACTCAAGATGAAGTTCCTCTTTTTGTGCTTTTATTTGTAACT
>NZ_JALUKE010000067.1:0-3138 GCF_027056685.1 Sulfurimonas sp. | reverse complement strand
TTTGTTTGAGTTCACGCTCAAGTTGACTTCCGCGTTCAATGAGCATGGAGAGTTTTTCAGAATTATCGCCATATACTTTTTTCGCATCTTGGACTAATTTATGAGAAATCCCATAACGGCTTGCAGTCTCAAAGGCATAACTCTTCCCAATGATTCCTTGCATAAACTCATAGGTCGGTTTTCGTGCCTCTTCATCATAGATGGCAGCCATAAGTTCCACATCATCACGATCAGCCATAAGTGCTGCAAGGCGTTTGTGGTGGGTTGTGACTACTATTTTTTGTCCGCGTTTTATCAGCTCATCAAGTATGACTTTAAAGAGTGCTGCTGCCTCATCAGAGTCAGTTCCGAGTTCTATTTCATCGACACCTACAAGGGCAGACTTGTACTCAAAGATGTTGGAAAACTGCTGCATACGCCCTGCAAAGGTAGAGATGTCATTTTTAACATTTTGTGGGTCGTCTATGATGGCTTGAACGGCTTTAAAACTTCCAATATGTGAGTGTACTTCGTTTAGCTTCATAGGAATGATGTATTTTGCCATAAATGCAGAAGCGAGGATGGACTTAAGCAACATGGTTTTACCACCAGCATTGACCCCTGTAATCATCAAAATATTTTTAGAAAAATCGACGCTAATAGGTTTTGCTTTATGTAGGGCAGGGTGGACGAAATCTTTGAGCACTATTTTAGTGTCTTTTTTGCTTTTGATAAGCTGTAGATTTTTACTCTTTGCAAAGAGTACACGCGCCTGATAGTTATCAAAGCGTGTAAACTCTTTGTCTATAAACTTTATAAAAGGCTGTAACTCTGCTAATTTTGTAGAGAAAGTTTTTGCATACTCATAAAAAATAGCCTCTCTCTCTTGCTCTATAAAACGGATTTTTTCTTTTGATTTTAGTATGCTATCTGGTGCAATATAGAAAAATCCACCGGTAGAGCGTCCAAGAACTGCACCTTTTAGTACATGGTTGAAGCCACCGCGAACGAGCAGACACTCTTCGTTATTAATAAGATGGATTTGTGTATCTACAAGATAACCTGCTAGTTTTGAGCTTGACATCAGGCGTTTAAGTGCACCTGAAATGTTGTTTTTGTGCTCTTTTACACGCTCAGTGAGATGAAAAAGATTTTCATCGAGATTCTCCTCAAACTTGCCATCATGTGTGAAGTATTTCTCTACCTCTAAAAACTTTTCAGGGATGATAAACTTCTCCATCCACTCCCCAATGAGCCCTTCGAGTTCCCGTTTTTCAAAGTAGCGAAAATAGCGCACGATTTTGACTATTTCAAATATCTGCTCAAATGTGAGCAGACCGTGTTTTTTTAAATGCCCATGAATCTCGTAAAAATCAATGACTTTTGGAGGTGCTTTAAACTCAAGTTTATCAAGCTCTTTGATGTATCTAAAATGAAGTTCTTGGTCGCCTTCGATGTAGAGTGGATGTTCACGAGAAAAAAAGCTACTAAATTGTTCAATATATTGGGATAAATCGAGTTGATTTATGAGCGTTTGTATTTTTGTTGTTGTCTTATTCACAGTCTGTTGCACTTATCATTTCCGCATAATGTGGGGTGTTCTTTTTTCCTATAAATGTGTAGGTTCCGATGCTCAGCGAGTAGCTTGCTGCGTTTACATCTCTGTCTTTACATTTTATAGTTTTGCCCTGTTTGTATTGGGTGACGATATTGAGGAGTTTTTGTCTCTGGTTGTTTTGGTAAGTATTGTAGGCTATGGCACTGTAGATAATGACAAACAGTGCTGTTGTAATGGATATTTTATGCATCTTAGTAAGTTCTGTAAAGTAGTGCAGTATGTAAAAGAGCCCGATTAAAAGAACAAAAGATACTATGTACGCCACTATGCAATTCCTCTGATTTGGTAGGTGATGTCACCAGCCCCAAAACCAATAATAAGCCCCTTATCTAGGGTTTCTAAGTCTTTGTTGTCTTTGATAACTTTGATGGTATTGTTTGTACGGGAGATTTTATCTGCCATTGTGAGATTGTACTCTTTAAAACTCTCTTGGAAATTTATTTCACGAGGAGCTTCACCTGCTGACCATACAGGAAGAATGATAAGCTCTGCAGCACCATCAAAACATTTGATGAACTCATCGAGATTGTCAATAGTGCGTGAGTATTTATGTGGTTGCCAGATAGCGGTAATTTTTTCAAAACCTTTGAGATGTGCGTACTCTTTGACTGATTCAAAGGTCGCTTTTATCTCTGTAGGGTGGTGTCCATAATCATCAATGATTACGCTGTCGCTTTCAAAACCTACAATGTCAAAACGCTTTTTAATGCCTTTGAATGTGAGAAGATTTTGACGAATATCTTCAATATCCATAGATTCATGCGCTGCTAAAATAGCAAGTGCAGCATCAATGGCGATGTGCTTTCCAAACCCCCAAACATCAAAAGAGCCAAAATCTTTAAAAGTAAAACGGGTGTGGGGTTCATTATTTATAAGAACGAACTCTATGTTTTTAATGTCTTTGCTTGGGTAGAGCCATTTTGCATCTACTGTATCTACAAGGGTGGAGAGAAATGGGTCTTCTGCGTTTAGAACTTTAAGCGGGGCGAGGTTTATAAAAGTTTTGTAGGTATCGTAAAAAAGCTCATAGTTGTAGTCGTAGTACTCCATATGCTCTGGCTCTGCATTTATGACAATGGCACAGTACGGGTTTGTGTTTACAAAACTTCCATCACTCTCATCTGCTTCAAAGAGCATCACATCACTTTTTTCATCATAACGCACATTTGAGCCAAATGCTTTTGACTCTGCCCCAATAATGGCAGAACCCTCCATAATGGAAGCTAAAATGGCACTTGTGGTACTTTTACCGTGTGCACCTGCTACGGCATAAACCTTTTTGTCATCTAAAATCTTCAGCAGTGCTTCGCGGCGCGCAAGCACTTCGATGCCTTTTGCTTTTGCTGCGACTACTTCAGGATTGTCAGGGCTGATGATGGCAGAGTGCACAACGAGGTCTTGGTCTGTAATAGCTGAAGCAGCATGGGCAACTGTAATAGCAATGCCCATATCTCGTAGTTTTTTTGTGATGATGGTGTCTTTAATGTCAGAACCGCTCACTTCATGCCCTTTAAAGTGCATATATTGTGCAAGTCCTGAGA
>NZ_JALUKE010000066.1:4699-14300 GCF_027056685.1 Sulfurimonas sp. | reverse complement strand
AATCTTGCCCAATGATTATAATCTGCTTAAAATCCATACTACTTGCGAGTTCATACGCCATATTTGCAGCACTCATCCCAAGTCCCAAATAGCCATACTTATCAAATCCCATAAAAGCATAATGCCAGCCTGTTGGTCTCATACTGAGTTGCAACTGTCCTGCCTTAACACTTTCTAGTAACTCTTGTGCTACTATAGCTGTCAAAGCAAATACTATGCCCTCTTGAAACTCTTTGGATGTCTTTTTATAAAATTCACCTGTTAATGCTATTCGCTCTATTGTCGTAACAATATCAGGTTTAATACCCTCTTTCTCAAGAACAGGCATACTAGCATCTACAGCCAATATTGTTACATAGTTTTGAATCTCTTTTAAAAGAGGTAATTGTTTAGTAAGTGAAGGGCCAGTGGCAACAATAATAGCAGTATCGCTATTTTTTCCCTTATGCACAAGATTATTCAGTTGAGGATTTTTTAGCATTAGGGGTAAATTTTGCACAAAATGCTCTAAGCCTAAAAGTTCATCAGTAGCATCATTTCCTGTTGAAACCAAATAGTATCTAAAAATTTTAAGTATATCTTGGTTTACTTTCTTTATATCATCCACGTAGCTATTATAAAACGCTGCGTTTAATCGTAAATCATAGGCTTTAAGATGTACAACCGCTAAACCTTCAACTATGCGTCTAAATATAACAGAATCAAAATCTTGTGTATGAATAAGTATAAGTCGCTTAGAAGCTATATCTTCTGAAATGTCTGTAAGATTGAGTGCGATGTAGAGCAGTTCTAATTCTGGTTCAAAAACATAAATAAATTCGTGAAAATGATTTTGCAGGAGCATATTTATAAGGTGACCATTACCAATGCCATAAATATACATAATTTTATAGAGCTTATACTCTTTCATAAGTTCGACATAGGTCTCTTCTATCTCATCTATAGGTCGCTTTTCATACATAAAAGTATTTGTTTGAGTATCAAGAATATTTGCATCGGCATAGTGTCCACTTGCGAAGACTTCGTATTTTTCATTGGTAGTTAGTTGGGAAAGTTTTGCGGCTAGCTCTGCGTTTACACTCTCTAACGCAGCTATGTTTTTACTATATATACTCATAAATGAACCTGCTTTTTAAAGCTAAAAAGCAGGTTTCATTCCACTTTAACTACCTATTGAAGTAGTCTTAGAACATTTTGTTGTACAGAATTTGCTTGACTCATAGCATAAGCACCTGATTGCGCTAATATGTTATGTTTTGAAAAGTTTGCACTCTCTGCAGCAAAGTCAACATCACGAATCTGAGATTCAGCAGCCGTAACATTTACCTGTGTAACAGAAATATTTCTTACAGTTGACTCAAGTTGATTTTGAGTAGAACCAATGTTTGAACGAATCGCATCAAGTTGTTTCAATGCAGAATCAGTTGTACGAATAGCTTTTTCAGCACTATCTCTTGTAGTTACATCAATTTGACTAAGTGTACTACTTGTTTCTCCTGAAAGTTTTGCACCAGATGCAAAACCAACATGTGAAGCACCAGCTGTCATTTGAACATTGTGGTCAGAAACTAATGTAATATCACCACGATTTATTTTAGAAGCAAGACCCGCTACAGCAGATACACCCGTAGCCGCAGATACTTTAATATCACTACCATCATTTGAGTTTAAAACAAGTTTACCACCCTCATTTGTAGCGATAACACCTGTTTTACTAGTTTGAGCATTGATGGCATTCATTAATGCACCATCAGAATCACTTGATTTAACCTCAACTTTACCGATGTCAATACCATTGATAGTCAAACTACCAGCACTGATTGTACCAGATGTAACAGCAGCACCATCAACTTTAGTAGAAGCTATTGCAGTTACTTCAGTTTGTGTAGATACAGCATTAATAGCTCCCGCTTTTGCCCAAGCAGAATCTGCACTATGTGCAATACTTACAGTATCATTAGCCTCACCTAAATCAGCAGAAGTAGCACCAACTTTTACAGCAGAGCTAAGCGCATCTGTATTGATTGTTAAACCACCTGCAGTAAGTGCTGTAGAATCAACTGCTGCACTACCTGTAGTATCAACATGACGACCTATAGTATTTGTTTGCGTATTTGAGATGTTTATACCCACTGTTTCATTAGAGTATGCACCAATGTGGAACGCTTTGTTTTGAAAACTACCATCAAGCAGTTTTTGACCATTAAACGAAGTAGTTTTTGCAATGTTATTTGCTTCTTGCATAAGTTTGTCAATATCTGACTGAATAGCTTTACGAGAGTCAGCATTTTGACCATCAGAAGCAGCTTGAATTGATTTTGTTCTTACAGTGTTAATGATATTTTCATACTCATCAAGCGCACCATCAGCAGTTTGAGCAACACCAATACCATCATTTGCATTACGAATAGATTGACCAAGACCACTTGCTTGTGATTTCAATTGATTTGCAATAGCAAGACCAGAAGCATCATCAGCAGCAGTGTTAATACGAAGACCAGAACTCAATCTCTCAAGAGATTTGTCCAAAGCAACATTGTTTTGAGTAGCATTACGATGCGCATTCATCGCACCTACATTTGTGTTAATTCTAAAACCCATAATAAATCCTTTTCTATGGAAGAGCCTTTCGCTCTTGTATATTTTAATTTTATCTTTAGGCTTCCATGCCCTAGATGCAAACTAAATCGGTCATCAAAAAAAATACTTTAGAAAAAGTTGTAAATTTTTATACTTTTTCACAATTTAATCTTTTTTAGCTACACTTCCAAAATCAAAAAACAAATCACTCTACTATATATATAGGAAAAAGAATTGAATTTAATTATTGTTGAATCACCGGCAAAAGCCCGTACTATCAAAAACTTTTTAGGCAAAGGGTATGATGTTATTGCATCAAAGGGGCATATCCGTGATCTGCCAAAATCCCGTTTTGGAATTACTCTTGATGAAGAGAAACATGAACTTGTACCTAAGTACTCCGTAGCAAAAGAGAATGCGCCTACTGTAAAAGAGATACGCGAAAAAGCTAAAAAAGCGGACATCATCTATATCGCGACCGATGAGGATCGCGAGGGTGAAGCTATTGGATGGCATATTGCCCATGCTATAAAAAAAGACCCGTTGGAACTTCCTCGTATTGTCTTTCATGAAATTACAAAAACTGCCATAAAACATGCCCTTGAATCAGCAAGAAAAATAGATATGGATATGGTAAATGCGCAACAGGCTCGTCGTCTACTTGATAGAATAGTAGGGTATAAACTCTCTCCTCTTTTAGCATCAAAAATTCAAAAAGGTCTTAGTGGTGGGCGTGTTCAAAGCTCAACACTCAAGCTTGTAGTAGATAAAGAACGCGAGATTAAAGCTTTTATTCCTCAAGAGTATTGGAGCATAGACACTGCGTTTAAAACAAACATTGATGCAAACCTTATAAAACATAAGGGTGAAAAAATAGAGAAACTCTCTATTAAAAACAAAGATGAAGCAGATGCAATCACACAAAGTGTCAAAAATGATGCCTTTGTCATCGCAAAAATAGAGACAAAACAGCGTAAAAGTTCTACACCACCACCATTTATGACTTCAACACTCCAACAAACTGCTTCAAGCAGACTTGGATTTACACCGAAAAAGACAATGATGGTAGCCCAAACACTCTACGAGGGTGTAAAAACTCCAGATGGAACTTCAGGGGTTATTACCTATATGAGAACCGATTCACTCAACTTAGCACAAGAGGCAGTTGGTGCAGTTCGTGGAATAATTGAGAGTAGATTTGGCAAAAAGTATCTTCCAAAAGAGCCAAAAACATACAACAAAAAAGCAAAAAATGCACAAGAAGCACATGAGGCTATTCGCCCTACTATGCTACAGTTTACGCCAGAAGTCGCACAATCATTTTTAAAAGCAGATGAGATAAAACTCTATCGTCTTATTTATGAGCGTTTTATGGCATGTCAAATGGAAGATGCACGATTTGAACAACAAAGCATCATCTTTAAAGGCAATGAAAATGAGTACCGTGCAAGTGGTAGAAAGCTTATTTTTGATGGTTTTTACGCTGTAACTGGTGCAGAAGACAAAGATAAACTTCTTCCTGTGTTAAATGAGGGTGATAAAGCGGAAATTCAAAGCATAAAACCAGAGCAACACTTTACTGAGCCACCTGCTCGTTACTCTGAAGCATCGTTAATTAAAAAACTTGAATCTGAAGGTGTTGGTCGTCCATCAACTTATGCACCGACCATTGCAACGCTCTCAAACCGTACCTATGTGACTATTGAGAAAAAGCAGATTATTCCTACTGAAATCGCTTTTACTGTTACCGAGATTTTAGAGAAAAATTTTCCAAACATTGTGGACATCAACTTTACTGCAAATATGGAAGAGGAACTCGATGAAATTGCTGAGGGGAAAGTAAACTGGCAAAAACTACTTCTTGATTTTTATGGAAAATTTATGAAGCAAATCGAAGAGGGAAAAGAGAACATAGTCTCTCTCAAACTTGCAAAACCACTTGGCATAACTTGTCCAAAATGTGGTGAACATGAGCTACTACTTCGTTCTGGTCGTTTTGGAAACTTCATCGCCTGCAGTGGTTTTCCTAAATGTAAATACACACAAGAGTGCGATGCAGAAGGAAACGCAGTTGAGAAAAAAGAGACGACTGCCGATGAAAAGTGTGACAAATGTGGTGCAGATATGATAGTTAAAAATGGACGCAACGGGCAGTTCTTAGCCTGTTCAAACTATCCTGATTGTAAAAATACAAAAAGCATTAATGTCCAAGAGAAAGTAAGTGAAACACCTTGTCCTGATTGTGGCGGTAAGATTAGCCTGAAAAACTCACGCAGAGGACCATTTTGGGGATGTGAAAACTATCCTGAATGTAAATTTATTTCAAAATTTGAACCAACTACCATTAAGTGTAAAGAGAAAGGATGTACAGGCGTTTTAGCACCAAGAACATACAGAAACAAAGAAGTGTATGAGTGTGTAAAATGTAAAGCACGCACACCGCGTGAAGAGATTGACGAGAAAAAATAGACCATGAAAATAGGAATCATATCAGACAGCCATACTAAAGTAAAAAAAGCGCGTAAAGCGGTCAATATGCTTTTAGAAAATGGTGTTGATTTTTTTATTCATGCTGGTGATATTGTCGAACCACAAACGCTTGATATTTTAGAAAGTTCAGGTAAAAAGTACATTGCAGTTTATGGAAATAATGATGCTCATCTAGCAGAGTATCATAACCGCTATCATCTTGTTCAAGAGCCATACTACTTTAAACTTGCAAATACAAAATTTAAACTTATGCATCTGCCATTTTATATGAGCAGTGATGCGGAGGTCATTATATTTGGACATACACACAAATTTGAGACGGAGTTTGTGGAAGGTTCTCTCTTTTTAAATCCTGGAGAGGTCTGTGCAAGAAACAAACCTACATCTGAATGTGTACTACTTGAGGTACTTGATGATGAATTTATAGTAGAATACTACACACAAACCAAAGGCGAAAAAAGCTACACCCTTAAAGATACTTTTTCGTTTACAAGGCAAAAATAGTGAATGAAGAGATATTTTTATGTTCTATCTGCAACATCAACAGCGGCACTTGCAAAGAGGATTGTAAATTTTGTTCTCAAAGCGTAAGATACAAAGCAGATATAGAACGCTACAAACAAAAACCCATAGAGCAGATTCTTCAAGAGGCTCAAACAGCTAGAGACAATGGTGCTTTAGGGTTTTGTTTAGTAACCGCAGATAAAGGGCTTACAGATAAAAGCCTAAAATTTGTATGTGATGTAGCAAAAGAGGTGCAAAAAGTAGCTCCCCAGCTGCGTTTAATAGGATGCAATGGAACAGCAACGCTAGAGCAACTCTTAGTACTTAAAGAAGCTGGCATAAAAGCTTACAACCACAACTTAGAAACTTCAGAAGCTTTTTACCAAAAAATCTGTACAACACACCCGTGGAGTGAGCGTTATGAGACTTGTCAAAATGTAAACGCAGCGGGGCTGACACTTATTAGTGGCGGTATTTTTGGACTCGGGGAGAGTCAAGAAGATAGAGTTGCAATGCTACAATCACTCAAATCCCTCAACCCAAGCTCCGTACCAATTAACTTTTACCATCATAATGTTGCACTAGAACTTGAACCAAATCCACTTACAACTGATGAAGCACTTGCCCTTATTAGACTTACCAGAGAAACAGTTGATAAGGCGCAAAGAATTATGGTTGCAGGAGGGCGTGAACTTATGTTTGGTGAGCGCCAAGCAGAGATATTTCAAAATGGAGCGAACTCCATTGTCATAGGAAACTACTTAACGACAAAAGGAAGAGGGATGCATCAAGATTTAGAGATGCTCCGCTCTCTTCACTTAGAAGTTGCAAAAAAAGTAAACTAACATGACTGATAACGTTATACTCATTGTAACAATTTCACTTATTATAATGTTATCGCCATTTCTTGCAAAGGCACTTCGTCTTCCCACAACACCCATCGAAATCATCTTAGGTTCACTCTTTGGGTATGCTGGATTTTTGCATGATGAGCATCTTTTTGATTTAGTTGCAGAGTTTGGATTTTTATACCTGATGTTTATTGCAGGAACAGAGATTAATCTCAAAGATGTCCTCAAAACACCGAAGAGAATTGTTAAAAAGGTCTCGTTTTACCTCATCATTCTCTACATATTTTCCATTCTCTTTGCAATGCAATTTCATCTTGGAAAAATTTTTATAGTGCTTCTACCTCTTATCTCTGTAGGTCTTGTCGCTTCACTTGCAAAAGAGTATGGAAAGACACCATGGCTCAATCTCTCTATGGTCGTAGGTGGTATAGGAGAGGTGGCAAGTATTGTCATTCTTACCATTACTGCTGCTGCCCTTAAGTCTGGTGTAGGACTCACCCTTTTTCAGCATATTATGGCACTTCTCGCTTTTTTACTTTTTATGTTTTTACTTTTTCGTTTTATGCAGCTACTTTTTTGGTGGTTTCCAAAAGTAGCAACAGCACTTATGCCCCATCAAGATAGAGCGGAGCAAGATATTAGACTCTCTATGGGTATCTTTTTCCTCCTCGTAGGGGCTATGCTCTATCTCCATCTTGAACTTGCGCTTGGCTCTTTTTTGGCAGGAATATTTATTCCATCATTTTTTCAACATAAACATGAACTCCCTGAAAAACTCGCATCATTTGGATTTGGATTTTTAATCCCTATTTTTTTCATCCATATCGGCAGTTCATTCCATCTTGATGCACTCTTTATGAATGGACTTATAAAAGAGGCTCTTATTATTACTATTGTAATGATTTTAATGCGTCTTATTGCTTCTGTGGTCTTTTTAAAAGAACTTGGCATTACAGATACAATTTTGTTTGGACTCTCCCACTCTATGCCGCTTACGCTACTCATCGCAATGGCAACACTTGCATACAGTGCCAATTCTATCGACACACTACACTACTACGCCTTTATTTTAGCCTCACTTTTTCAAGTCATTAGTGTAATGATTATCATCAAACTCATCAACAAAAGGCAAACATAGTGGCTAGATCTGTTTTACTACAAATTGCCCGTGATGCCATAGAAGAAGTGCTACAGATGCAGCAAAAAATAGATAAAGATGCCCTCTTGAAAGAGTATATTTTACTTAAAGAGCCTGTTGTAACTACTGTGAAAATTTATCTCAATGATGAACTTAGAGGTATCTATAAAGATGCCAATAACAACTCGCTTTTAGAAGCAATTATAAACGCAGCAAGAAAGGCTGCGTTTGAAGATACAAATTTCACACCCCTACTCGTATCCCAGTACCTACGGTGTGAAATTGAAATTATTTTAGAGACAGATAAGGGGGAAATTAGAGAGAAAGACTCCCCTCTCACTACTTTTTAGAATTCAAATAAGTCGCTATAGCGTAACCATGGTTGAGCCCAAGAGCAATACTTCCTCCACTCTCTTGCGTTATGTCACCAGCTACAAAAAGCCCTTTGACATTTGTCTCATAATTTTCATTATGAACAGGTTTTCCATCTTCTTCTTTTATGCCAGAACTTGCGAGAAATGCGCTTGGAGTTGTACCACCAATAGCGTAAATAACTCTATCGTACACTTCGGGTTCTATTTCATTGAAAAGAACATTAATTCTTCCATCTTCAGTCGCCTCAAGCCCATCTACATTCACCCCTAAAATAGGTCGTACTTCATTGTGCATGATTGCATTTGCAATATTTTGTTGGTTCGTAGGGTTGGCACGACGAAAAGTTTCGCGTCTGTAGCAGATTGAAACATCATTGTTCTCACTCAAATCAACAGCATACTCAACAGCACTATCTCCACCACCTACTACTAATATTTTCTCACCAGAGCTACATTCATCAGTAGTATAGTTTACTTTTTTTCTGATTGCTGGAGGAATTTTATAGTCAGGTTTATTAGGTTTGCCCATACGCCCAATAGTCACAACAACATCTTTAGCCTTAATACTTTTACCCGCCATATAAATATTGAAATAGTCACTCTCTTTTTCAATACCAGTCACTTCAACATGAGTTTGCAACTCTATGGCATGTTGTTTGAGTATCTCATCAAAGAAGTCTAAAGTTGTCTCTTTTGTACCATCTATAAAGTAAATATTTCCATCAAGCTCAACTTTTTGCCCTTTCCACTCAACATCTACTCGTTTGTTATCTTTATAATACTTACGAATGGTAGAGTTATGATTTTCATCTTTTTCAAGCAAAACAATATTTTTTATGCCTTGCATATACCCTTCAATAGCGGCTGCAATACCTGCAGGACCTGCACCAACAATAGCTAATTCATATATTTTTTCCATAACTACCTCTTTTTAAAGTTTTAAATAGTTTAGCACATTTATACTAATTTGTCAGGAAATTTTGTCATAAATTTTTGTAATTTCGGAGCAATTATAACTTGGCAATATCCTTGTGATACATTTTGATTATAATAATTTTGATGGTAGGCTTCAGCAGGATAAACTTCAGGCAAAGGAGAAACTTCTGTAACTATTTTCTGTGCAAAATCTTTTTGATGTTTGTTAATGGAATTTTCTATAAGCTCTTTTTCGCTCTCATTGGCATAATAAATAACAGAACGGTACTGTGTGCCTTTGTCTGCTCCTTGTGCATTAAGTGTCGTTGGATTATGTACTTCAAAGAAAATATCTAAAATATCCTCCAAAGATATTACATCCCCGTCATAGTGAATATCCACAACCTCTGCATGCCCCGTAGCACCTGAACAAACATTCTCATAACTAGGATTTGGACGCGCCCCACCTGCATAAGCACTCACAGCAGAGAGCACACCTTTTACATTTCTATAAACAGCCTCTATACACCAAAAACATCCACCACCCAATACAATTCTCTTTTCATTCATCAACTTTTCCTCTTCTAATTATGGTTTGCTACTTAATTATCGCATAAAACCTTTAAACTTTTATATGTCTACTTTGTATCAATCAGTCATTAAGCAACATATAAAAATCATATGTTTAATCTATATGTAGGTATAATGACAGTGGTATGAAAAAATGGATAAAAAACAAAATGTTAAAT
>NZ_JALUKE010000066.1:0-4689 GCF_027056685.1 Sulfurimonas sp. | reverse complement strand
AATCATACAGATGCATTGATATATGTTATTGATTTAAAAACATATAAGATTTTGTACGCAAATAAAAAATGTATAAAAGAGTTTGGTCAAGTAATTGGTAAAGTTTGTTATACAACTCTTCAAAAAAATGAAAATTCTCCATGCTCTTTTTGTCCTTTAGCTTTCACTGGTGATTCATCCCAATTTCTTATTGACAAAACCTTTGAATGGGAAAATAAAAACTCTAAGAATGAGCGTTATTACTCTTTTCGTGCGCATACAGCTTTATGGAGTGACAACAAAGAGGTCATCATAAATATTGGTGTAGATATAACAGAAGCAAAAAAGCTAGAAAAAGCACTTTTAGAAGAAAAAAACAGTGCAACAGCATCTTTTAAAACTCTCTTAGATGCAACAATAGAAGCCATTCTAATATTTGATGAAAATAAGAAATGTGTACTAGTCAATAAAGTGGCTATAGAACTTTTTGGTTACGATAAAGAGGAAATGATAGGTAAATTTGCTTTAGAATTTGTTGATTCCAGCTCTCGTGATTTGGTAAAAAATTATATTCAACTAGACGATAAAGAGCCATATGAAGCTAATATGCTTAAAAAAAATGGTGTTTCTTTTCCTGCAATGATACGTGGGCATAATCTACTCTTAGCTGGAAAGAAGGTAAGAGTATCAGCTATTATTGATATTACAGATAGAAAAAAGTACGAGGAGAAGATATTAAAACTTGCTTATTATGACATTTTAACAGGTTTACCAAACAGATTACTACTAAAAAAATATATACAAACATCACTCCAAAGAAGTCATAGAAACAGTGAATATAATGCATTGATGTTTATAGATTTGGATAATTTTAAAGGAGTAAACGACACAATTGGACATGATGTTGGTGATTTAGTACTCATAGAAGCTGCACTCAGAATAAAAAACGCAATACGAGAGAATGACATTGCTGCAAGATTAGGTGGTGATGAGTTTGTTGTTCTTCTCGATATATCAAAGAAAAATCGTGATACAGCGATGGATAGTGTACGAATTATTGCACAAAAGATATTAGAGTCTTTAGAAACTCCATATATTATAAAAAATTATGATTTTCGAATAACAGCAAGTATTGGTATTAAGCTTTTTAATGCTGAAAATTTATCTATGGACGAATTGATGAAATATGCCGATAGTGCCATGTATAATGCAAAGGAAAAGGGACGTAATACTTTTTGTTTTTTTAATCCAGAACTTCAAAAAATAATGGAAGATAAAATATTTCTAATAGATAACTTACGAAAAGCAATCGATTCTAGTGATATAAGTCTCTTTTATCAACCTCAGGTAACATCAGGAAAAAACAAAATAATAGGAGTGGAAGCATTAATACGATGGAACTCCTCTAATGGTATTATCTCACCAGCTGATTTTATTCCCCTAGCAGAAGAGAGTGGTCTTATTATTAAACTTGGAGAGTGGATACTTAATGAGGCAATCAAACAGATTCAACTTTGGGAGATAGATAGCGAAAAAAGAGATTGGAGAATCTCTATTAATGTGAGCCCTAAACAATTTGAAGATAAAACATTTATGCCAACAATTGAAGCTATATTGCTCAAATATAATGTGAAAGCTTCTAAAATCAGACTTGAACTAACAGAGGGAGTATTAATTCAAAATATAAATGAAACCTTAAAGAAATTGAATAAATTAAAAAAAATGGGGTTATCTCTCTCGATTGATGACTTTGGGACAGGATATTCTTCCCTCTCTTATTTAAAACAATTGCCTATGGATGAACTCAAAATTGATCAATCTTTTATAAGAGATATTATGGAAGATGAAAATGATGAAATTATTACACAGACAATTATCTCTATTGGTCAAAAGTTTGGATTAGAAGTTATTGCAGAGGGTGTTGAAACAAAGGAACAATATGAAAAATTAATCTCTATGGGGTGTAAATATTTTCAAGGTTATCTATTTTTTAAACCAATGAGCGTTGAGCATCTATAAATTGAGTGCCTTATAGAACTTCAGCATAAGTGGTTTTTTCACATACCCACTTAGACTCTCAAGCTCCACTTTTTTACCATTTTGAAAATCAAGACGCATAGAGGTTGAAGAGTCGTAAGGCACTTTTTTGGCAGTATCAAGTGCTTTTTGTACCTCATCATCAATGTTCACTCCCTCATGCTCCTTTGCAAACGCAGCTATCTCTTCTAAAAGAGCTTTTGCTTCATCATAATGATGTTCATAAATAGCACCAATGCTTGTATCGTAGTAAGATGTGAGAGTTGCAAACGCAGCGATAAAAATATATTTTTTCCAGATGGCAGTTGTAATATCACTCGGGGTTTTATAGCGTAGCTGAGCTTTTTCAAAGAGTGCAGCTACTTTTTGTACTGCGTTTACATCATCCCCACCAAATACAGCTGCAAATACCTTCCCCTTTTTACGAATAACACCCGCTTTTTCAATATGTGAAAGAATGTAAACGCAGCCCTCAAGTACCACTGCGTTTGAAAGCTTTTTGAGTCGCTGTGCATTATCAACACCATTAGAAAATGAGAGTAAAATGGAGTTTTCATCTATATTTTTAGCCATTTTTGCATAAGCGTCATTTAAATCATAACTTTTGACACAAAATATTACTACATCAAAGTAACCCTCTGCTGCGTTTACATTCACTGCGTTTAGCGGTGTACTCCACTGCGTTTCATCTTCTACAATCGTAATGCCATTTTTTTGTATCGCTTCAAGATGCGCCCCTCTAGCAAATCCAACAACATCACAGCCACTTTTAGCAAACATTGCAGCCAAATAACCACCAACACCACCTAGTCCAACAATAGCTACTCTCATTTTCCATCCTTTTATAGAATTATTATATAATACTATTCCTAAAGGAGCAGTATGTCACGCATAAATAGTGAAAAATTTTATAAAAATGCCATCAAAAAGCATGGTGTATCGGCACAAGGAGTCTGTTGGATAGACACTGCACGCCAACAGTTGCGTTTTGATGTTCTGCACTCTTTTTTGCCCCAAGACCTCTCCTCTTTTTGCATTGCTGATGCAGGGTGTGGGTTTGGTGACCTCTACCATTTTTTAAAAAACAATCAAAATCTTCCACAAAAATATATAGGCATAGATACTGTGGACGAGATGTGTTCTCTTGCAAAAGAGCAGACGCATCAAGAGATACTTCATGCAAATATATTGCGAAATGAACTCCCTATTGCTGATTATTATCTCTGTAGTGGTGCTATGAATATTTTAACACGCTTTGAGACGACGCTCTTTATTCGTAAATGTTTTGAAGCCTCTAAAAAGGGGTTTATATTTAATGTTTTATATGGAAATCGTGAAAGTGAAATATATAATTATCTCAACAAAAAAGCACTTGAAGATATTGCACAGGAGCTTGGTGTCAAAAAAATCAGCTTTAAAGATGACTACTTAGAGCATGACATCACCATGGGATTTTTCAAGTAATGTGCGCCATTTTTGGCATACTTGGTAGCTACGATGAAGGCCGAGCGAAATCAGTTTTAGCCAAACTCTCGCATAGAGGACCAGACTATTGTGGCATAGTTCAACAACAAAACCTCTTCTTTGCACACCAAAGACTTAGCATTCAAGACAGCCACCACAGAAGCCACCAACCACTAAAATATGGAAAGATCCTTCTCTCTTTTAATGGAGAAATCTACAACTTCAAAGAGTTAAAACGCAAGCTTGATTTTGATTTTCAAACGCAGAGCGATAGTGAAGTCATCATCGCGGCTTATTTACAATGGGGTGTTGATTTTGTAAAACATCTGCGTGGAATGTTTGCCATTGCCTTGCACGATGGCGAAACCCTCTATCTATTTCGTGACCGTCTTGGCAAAAAACCACTCTTTTTTATGCAGAGACAAGAGCAGTTTATTTTTGCCTCAGAGATTAAAGCCCTTACTCCCTTTTTGAAAAAAAAGGAGATGAACAACGATGCACTTTTAAGTTACCTCTCTTTTTTAGCACCTACTCCGCCGCATACCTTCTACAAAGGTATTCAAAAACTTGCAGCAGGTGAATACCTTATATTTGAGGGTGGCAGATTTGAAGTGAAACGATACTTTGACCTGCTTGACACAAAGCCATGCACCATCACAAATAGAAATGAGGCCATTGACAAACTCAAAGCAGTTTTAGAAGAGTCTATGTTACTGCGTTTAGAGAGTGATGTTCCCATGGCTGCCCTGCTCTCTGGAGGCATAGACAGTGCTACAATCAACTACTATGCCAAAAAAAATGGCAATAATCTACAAACTTATACCATAGGTTATGAGGGTTTTAAAAAGTATGATGAGCGTCTAAACGCAGCACAGAGTGCCAAGAGCTTAGGAGTGCAAAACAGACAAATCATCATCAATCAAGAGCAGTTTATTAACGCAACAGAGTCTATTTTTGATACACTTGATGAGCCTCTTAATGACCCTGCAGCAGTACCACTCTACCTGCTTTTTGAAGCTATAAAAAAAGATGGCTACAAAGTTGTTATGAGTGGAGAGGGAAGTGATGAGCTTTTTCTAGGCTATCGCCAATACTTCGAGTATCTTGACATCGAACAGGCAGCATCACTCGCACATAAAAACTGGCTCAAAAAATACTTTCGTGCAAACTTCTCCATGAACAGAGAGTGGGAGTGGTACAAACGCATCT
>NZ_JALUKE010000065.1 GCF_027056685.1 Sulfurimonas sp. | reverse complement strand
GCAAGCACCTTGGCACTCCCAATAATCAAATTTGCAGTTTCTAGTGCCATATCTTTGAGAGTCTCTTCATCACTTTTTTCTTCTTCTAAAAAAAGTGTAGCCACACTCTGCATAAAAGCTTCATTCGTAGCTATAAAGACTCTGTATTTATCACTATTACTGACAACTATATCAATATAAGCAATAAATGTTCTCATCCCATCATATTTATCTATATTTTGGCACTCCATACCTAGCTGATGGATACAAAAATTTTTTGCCGCAACTTCAATACTTTTTATCATTACCATACCTACTTCTTTATGTGTTATAGATTATACTTGAAGCTTACACAAAGTAAAATTAAACTCTTATAGATATTAGGGTACAATTTCAAAAAAATTTTGGATAATTATGTTTGAACTTATCTTTCTTGGTCTTGTAGTAGGTTTGCTCTCTGGGCTTTTTGGTATTGGTGGTGGAACTATTTTAGTGCCATTACTACTTATGTTCGGTTATGGTACTAAAATTGCCATAGGTATTTCTGTTGTGCAGATGGTTTTTAGTTCAATTTATGGTAGTTATTTGAATAATAAAAAGGGTACCTTAGATGTTATAATGGTACTCACTATTGGTGCTGGTGGTTTTTCTGGTGCACTACTTAGTGGAACTATTACCTCATACTTTAGTGATACAACTCTGCAGATTATATTTTTACTTTTTGCTGTTTTTGCTTTGCTACGACTTTTTATGACAACACATGTTTCTCAAGAGAGAAAAGAGGTGCATAAGATTCTTCTCTTTATTATAGGTTTTGTCATTGGTGCTATTAGTATGACCATTGGAGTAGGAGGCAGTCTTATTCTTGTGCCTATTTTAGTTGGATTTTTACATGTTCCATTAAAAAATGCAACCTCTGCAGGTCTCTTTTTTGTAGTATTTTCTTCTGTATCAGGGCTTATTTCACACTCTTTGCATGGACATGTAGATTATGAAAGTGGTGTTATTATTGGTTTGGCATCGCTTTTTGGTGTCTATGCGGGCATACATTTAAAACATAGATTAGATGTAAAATTACAGAAAAAAATGTTAATGTTTTTTTATCTAATAATAGTATTATATTTAACATATAAAATTTTTGGGGCGTAAATGAAAAAGAAAGATGTTATAAAAATCACAGGTGCAAGAGAAAATAATCTAAAAAATATTAATTTAACTATTCCTAAAAATGAGCTTGTTGTTATGACAGGACTGAGTGGAAGTGGTAAATCTACCCTTGCGTTTGACACACTTTATGCAGAGGGACAGCGTCGTTATATGGAGTCTTTGTCCTCTTATGCTAGACAGTTTCTTGACCGTGTTGGTAAACCTGATGTAGATAAAATTGAAGGGCTTACTCCTGCTATTGCGATAGATCAAAAAACAACCTCGAAAAACCCACGCTCAACTGTTGGAACTATTACAGAAATTTACGACTACTTTAGACTTCTGTTTGCGCGTGTAGGCGTGCAACATTGTCATAAGTGTGGCAAGGTCATTTCTCAAATGTCTGCTTCAGACATCATTAATGAAGTGGAAAAATTACCAGAGGGTGCAAAGCTTGTACTTTTAGCACCGCTTGTTCGTGAAAATAAAGGTGCGTATGCTGATCTAATAGAATCTTTGGTACATAAAGGTTATGTTCGTGCGATGATAGATGGCGTGATGGTGCGTCTTGATGAAGAGATAGAACTATCTAAAACGAAAAAACATACCATCAAAGTAGTTGTGGACAGGGTGATTGTAAAGCCTGAAAATAAAGAGCGTATTGCTTCATCTGTTGAAAAAGCGCTTAAAGAGAGTTATGGCGAACTTGAAATAGATATTTTAAATCATGAAGAGTTACAAACGCAGGAGCATATTCACTACTCTGAACACAATGCCTGCTTTGATTGTAAAATAAGTTTTGAACCCTTGGAACCATTAAGTTTCTCTTTTAACTCTCCAAAGGGAGCATGTTCTGAGTGTGATGGGCTTGGTATTCGTTACGCACTTGATATTGATAAGATAATTGATAGTGATCTGAGTGTTGAAAAGGGTGCGGTAAAGATTGTTTATGGTTTTAACAAAGGGTATTACTTTACCTTTTTAAAAGGTTTTTGTGCACATAACGAGATAGATATGAGTATTCCATACTCAGAACTTCCTACATACCAGCAAAAAGCAATCTTGCATGGAAATATTGATGAAGTAGAATTTTTGTGGAAAAAGCATCCCGTAAAAAGAATTTTCCCAGGGATTATTCGCATCGCTTATGACATGATAAAAGATGAAAAAGAGCTTGCTGATTATATGAGTGAAAAGGTATGTGATATTTGTGATGCACATCGTTTAAAGAGAGAATCTTTAGCTGTTAAAGTAGCAGGAAAAGGCATAGCAGAACTCCTTGATATGCCAATAGCAAAAACATACGATTTTTTTGCAAATGAAGAAAATTTTGAATACTTTGATGCACAATCGAAGCAAATTGCTGAACCAATACTCAATGAGATACGCGAACGCCTCTACTTTTTGTATGATGTTGGACTTGGCTACATTACACTTGGTCGTGATGCTCGTACTATCAGTGGTGGAGAGGCACAGCGTATTCGCATTGCTTCACAGATAGGTAGTGGTTTGACTGGTGTTTTATATGTATTAGATGAGCCAAGTATTGGGCTTCATGAGAGAGATACGCTGAAGCTTATTCGTACGCTTCGTTCTTTGCAAGAAAAAGGTAACTCTGTCATTGTAGTAGAACATGACAAAGAGACCATTGAAAATGCAGATTTTATTGTTGATATAGGAAGTGGTGCAGGAAAATTTGGTGGGGAAGTAGTTTTTAGTGGAACACTTGATAAACTGAAAAAAGCAAAAACACTCACTGCTGACTATCTTTATGGACGCAAAAAGATAGAGTATTTTTATCGCCGTCCTCAAGAGAAGTGGATTGAGATTAAAAATGTTACATTAAATAATATTAACAATCTAAACGCAAAAATTCCTCTCAATAACTTTGTTTGTATTACAGGAGTAAGTGGAAGTGGAAAAAGTTCACTTATGCTTCAAACGCTTCTGCCAACGGCCAGAGAGCTACTTAATCATGCACGCAAGGTAAATAAGGTGGCAGGTGTAGAAATCACTGGACTTGAAAATGTAGATAAAGTTATCTATCTTGACCAAAGCCCAATAGGGCGTACACCTCGCTCAAATCCTGCAACTTACACGGGTGTAATGGATGAGATACGAAATCTTTTTGCACAGACAAAAGAGAGCCAAATTCGTGGCTATACAGCTTCACGCTTTAGTTTTAATGTTAAAGGTGGGCGTTGTGAGAAGTGTCAAGGAGAGGGTGAAAATAAGATAGAAATGCACTTTTTACCTGACATTATGGTGAAGTGTGATTCATGTGGCGGCAGACGATATAATCAACAGACTTTAGAGGTCTTTTACAAAGGTAAAACTATTGCTGATGTTCTTGCCATGAGCGTAGAAGAAGCGTTTGAATTTTTCAAACCTATTCCAAAAATTCACCAAAAGATGAAAACTCTTGTAGATGTAGGACTTGGCTATATTACGCTTGGTCAAAACGCAGTGACGCTCTCAGGTGGGGAAGCACAGCGTATAAAACTCTCAAAAGAGCTGAGCCGAAAAGATACAGGAAAAACACTCTATATTTTGGATGAGCCGACAACTGGACTACACTTTGCAGATGTAGATAGACTTACAAATGTACTGCACAAGTTCGTAGAGCTTGGAAACTCTGTGCTTATCATTGAGCACAACCTTGATATGATAAAAAATGCGGACTATATCATCGACATGGGACCAGAAGGTGGAAGTGGCGGTGGACTTATCATAGCAGAGGGTTCTCCTGAAGAGTTGGCGGCTACACATAAAAAGACAGGCTCTTATACGGGTGAGTATTTGGAAAAAGAGTTGGCTCTGCATTAAAATATAGTATAATTGCAAAAAAAAATTTAAAGGCTTATTATGTCAGTATATGTTTTTGGACACAGAAATCCAGATAGCGACTCAATTGTTGGTGCTATTTCTATTGCGTATTTAAAAAATCAAGTGGAAGATGAAGAGTATATTCCTGCGCGTCAGGGTGAAATCTCTGCTGAAACAGAGTTTATTTTAGATAAATTTGATGGTGAAGTTCCTGTACTTAAAACTTCTGTTGCTGGAGAAAAAGTATTTTTGGTTGATGATAGTGATAGTCTCCTTTTTCAAGATGATATAAAAGAAGCAACTATTTTAGGAATTGTTGATCATCATAAATTGGGAGACTTAACAACAAATGCTCCATTGGAGATGTGGGTAAGACCTATAGGTTGTTCAAACACTGTTGTTTATGAGATGTACAGATCTTATGGTGTGGAAATTCCTAAAAATATTGCAGGTATGATGATGATGGCGATTTTAAGTGATACTGTCATTTTTAAATCACCGACTTGTACAAAAGTAGATACAAAAGCAGTAAAAGAGCTTGCAGAGATTGCAGGTGTAGAGGATTATAAAAAACTTGCTATGGAGATGTTCATTGTAAAATCTGCAGTAGATGGTGCAAGTGCAAGAGACCTTAACACGAGAGACTACAAAGAGTTTAACATGAATGGTAGTAAAGTGGGCGTAGGTCAGCTTGAAATGGTAGATATTACAGTGCTTGAACCTCGAGAAGAGGAACTTTTAGAAGATATGAAAAAGATGAAAGAAGAAAATGGACTTCATACTGTACTCATACTCCTTACAGACATAATGAAAGAGGGTTCTAAACTCCTTGTTGTCTCAGATGATGAGAGTAAAATAGAAGCTGCGTTTAACACAAAACTTGAAAATCATAGAGTATGGTTAGATAAAGTGCTTAGCCGTAAAAAACAGGTTATTCCTTTCGTGCAACCTCAGTTTTAATTTATAAACCTAACTCATTCATACAAGATACACAGTATTGTGATTCTGGGATGAGTTTTAGGCGTTCTAGCGCTATATCTTCTTCACACTCTTTACAAACTCCATACTCCTCTGTATCAACTCTTAACAGAGCATATTTTAGTCTATTTAATCGTTTTTTTGCCTCTTCAAATCTTTGAATATTGACATTTTGATCTTGTTTGAGCATTTTATGGTCTATGCTGTCTAAAGAGCAATCTTTTTTGATTGGTTTGAGCGATTTTTCTATATTTTGTAACTCTAAAGTAAGCGCATCTATCTCTTGAGTCATAATACTCTTAAGTATCTTTTTTTCTTGGGTTGTCATTTTTGTCTCCTACTCTTTATAGAGATAACGCTTAATTTTTTTCGTTGGAGTTTTTACAAATGGTTCAATTTGCTCTATAAATTTTTGTATTTTTGCAAATGATGCCACTTGTCCATTTACCTCTATACGCATCTCTTCAAGATACTCCTCTATTTTTTGTTTTACCTCTGCTTCTGCTGTGTTATTTGCTTTAAACATTTTGTCAATAAGTTCATAGTCCAGATGGATTCTTGCAATAAGTTTTGCATCTTTTTCCATAACCAAAGAGTCTAGTACAGCTTTATTTTGATTAATAATTCCCTCAATCTGTTCAGGGTAAATATTTTCTCCTCCTGAACCAATAATGACATTTTTACTTCTGCCACTAATAAATAAATAACCGTCATCATCAAGATAACCTAAATCACCTGTGAAAAACCAGCCATCTTGAAGCACCTCTTCAGTCTGTTTATCATCTTTATAATATCCTAACATTACACTAGGTGATTTGACTACAATTTCACCTTCTCCATTTATAGGATTTGCATCTTTTATTTTTACATCAACTCCAGCCATAGGTAGACCAGTAGAACCGATTTTGATGGGCATACCAAGTCTTCCTCCTGCAATAAGAGGTGAAGTCTCAGTAAGTCCATACCCTACTATGTATGGAAACTCTGCTTCTTTTAGAAATTTTTCGACATATTTAGGCAGTGCTGCTCCCCCTATACCAAAAAATTTAATACGCCCACCAAAAGTCTCAATGAGTTTTTTTCCTGCAATTTTATTGAGTTGTCTTCTTGTAAAAGGAATAGAGTAGAGTGTGCGCATAATAAATGAGCCTGTAAATTTAGGCAAAATTTTATTTTTGTAAATTTTTTCAATAATAAGAGGAACACTAAGCATCATTGTAGGTTTGACACTTGCAAAAGCTTTGATTAGAACATTTGGTGTTGGGACTTTGTCGATGTAAACAACATCAGCACCATGAAGGATCGGCACTATCATTCCGACTGTACACTCTAAAGTGTGTGCAAGTGGCAAAATAGATAAAAAGGTATCTTCAGGAACAATATGAACATTTTTATAGGCACTCATTGCATTTGTAACAAGGTTTTTATGTGAGAGCATAACACCTTTTGAATGCCCTGTTGTACCAGAAGTATAAAGGAGGGCTGCCATATCATCTTCATCTGGTTTAGGAAGCTCTTTTGAGGAAATTCGCTGTTTTAATTTTGAAATATATGTGTGGTTTGTCAATTCATCTATGATTGTTAAATCATCAAGTTGAATAACAAATTTCATATTTGAGTCTTCTAACTCTTCTATTGTTTGAAAATATTTTTTTGAAACAAAAACGGCCTTTGCTTCAGAGTGGCGTATAATGTGTTGTACATCAGCAGGATGAAAATCGGGAAGAATTGGAACAATGACTCCACCAAAATAGGTAACACTAAAGTAAGCTATTGCCCAATTTGGCATATTTTCACTTAGTAGTGCTACTTTATCACCTTTTCTTACACCATTGTTTTTGAGTATTTGAATTATGTTATGCACATTATATGCTAATTCATTATAGGTCATAGGTTCTTGATCAACCTTGGAGAGAACCTTTTTATCTTGATAGAGTTCCACTGAACGGTCTAAGAGATTAGGCAGTGTAAAGTTGTCTAGATTTTCATAAGGATATTTCATAATTGTACTTTAATTTAATTTTATATTATTTTATAGTGAAGTAGCTAAATAATTGATTAGTTTATGCATATTTAAAGTATAATTCTAAATATTATTTTTGGAGTTTTTAATTATGAATATGTATAAGATTATTTCAGGGTTATTTTTTACCTTGGCAATGACACTTAATTTTGGTTTTTTCTACGGAGATCCAACACAACTTATAGAGCATAGTGCTTATGAGCTTTTTGCTGCAATTATTGTCAATTTAATTGCTACTGTATTAAAATTGGGGGATAGAACACAGCTTGGAGCTGTTTTACTTGCAACAAGTCTTGTTGCTGATATTCAGCTTATTGCCTCTGCAACCGTTTGGGCATTTGCAGAGTATGTTGCAAAAAATATTGGTGTGGAAGCTACAACAGCTATAGTCTCTCTCTCTGGTGGCGCACTTTTAGCAAATTCAGTCTCTGTTATTTTATTTATCGGCGATACAATTAAATCAAAAAGATAGATAAAAAGTATGAATGAACAGATAATTTGGATAGTTCTTAAGCGATTAAGAATTCCTTTTTTTGTAATTATTATAACATTTTCTATATCTATACTTGGATTGGTATTAATTCCTGGTGTTACAGATCAAGGTAAACCGTATCATATGACTTTTTTTGATGCTTTTTATTTTGTAAGTTATATGGCAAGCACCATTGGCTTTGGAGAGGCTCCTTACGCTTTTAATTATCCGCAGAGGATGTGGGTAAGTTTTGCCATATATTTTACTGTTATAGGATGGTTTTACGGAATAGGGGCTATTGTATCACTTATTCAAGATGAAGGGCTTAGACGCGCATTAAGCTTAAATGCTTTTAAAAAACAGGTAGAAAATCTTCATGAACCATTTTATATTATTTTAGGCTATAACAGTATTACTAAAACTATTATAAATAAAATTAATGGAGTGGATTATAGGGCAGTTGTTCTCGATAAAAGTCCTCAAAAAATAGAAGAACTTGTACTAGAAAATTTCTATCCTCATGTTCCTGCCTCTGTTGGAGATGCAACGAATCAACAGATGTTGAAAATGTCAGGAATCCATCAAAAAAATTGTAAAGGTGTTATATCTCTTTTTGAAAATGATATGGTCAATGCAAATATTGCAACTATATGTATGTTACTCAATAAAAAAATAGACATCATTATTAAAGCAACTCTGCCAGAGCAGGTAGCGCATTTTAAAAAGATGGGTCTCAAACATGTGCAAAATCCTTTTGATATTATTTCTAAGCGTATCTACTTTGGTATTACATCTCCACATATATGGCTTTTAGAGATGTGGATGTATGGGCATATTTTAAAATTGAAAGGAAGAGATAGATTCCCAGATGGAAAATATATTATTTATGGTAGTGGGCGAATGGGACAGGCTATTGCAGATGGTTTGAAAAAAGCTGGTGTTGAGTATATTATAAAAGATTTTGATTCTAAAAAGTATATTGAAGAGAAAGAATCTACCATTTATGGTGATGCTGAAGATATGCAAAAATTAATTGATTTAGGTGTAAAAGAGAGTGCATGTGTTATTGCTGCTACAAAAAATGATATTTTAAATCTTACTATTTTAAACAGTGCAAAACAGCTTAATCCAAATATTTTTACAATGGCAAGAGAGAACTCCCTTGATGATCTAAATATTTTTAAGGCTGCAAAAATTAATAAAATTTATGTTGTTGAAAAAATTCTTGCAGATGCAACATATAACTTTATATCAAGACCATTAGTTGATCTGTTTATTCATGAAGCAAGGAAACAAGATGAAGAATGGGCAGAGGTTATTGTCAATATTTTAAATAATATAACAGGAATGAATCCCAAATACTTTGAGACAGAGCTTAATGACGAGAATGCTTATGCTTTGAATTTAGAGTTTAATAATGGTGGTGATATTACACTAGCTAACTTAAGGCGTTCTCGTGAAAATAAAAATGAGATGTTGCAAATAGTATTTTTACTCTTAAAAAGAGGTGATGAAGTCTATCTTATGCCAGATTCACAGATGCACCTTCAAGCTAATGATAAACTTTTGATAGTAGCAGATGAAGATACTTATGAAGATTTTGAGTATATAATTAATAATATATATGAGTTAAATTATGTATTGGATAAAGAAGATACAAATAATCTTTTAGGTTTTTGGGGGAAACATGGAAAAACCAAAACATAAACTTCTCTCTTTTGCCTATTTTTTAGAGAGTTCCAAATTTTATAATAAAATCAAAAAATTTGTATATGATTTGATAGAAAATGATGAATATAAATACAAACGGTATTTTGATATATTTATGATTTTTGTCATTTTAAGTAGTGTTACCCTTTTAGTGATGGATGTTAAAAGACATATTCCTCACTGGCTTGATGATTTTGATCTTTACTTTGTAACGACGGTATTTGTTGTAGAGTATCTACTGAGAATGTGGGTATATAGTGATATTCATAAGATTATTATTGATGAGTATGAGGAGAGCAGCTATTTTGATAAAGAGATGAGTTTTTATTCACTCTTTACAAAAATAGCAAAAAACAAGTGGGTATACATAAGCTCATTTTCTGCCATCATTGACCTTATTGCTATTTTGCCAAGCTATAGAGGCTTACGAGTCCTGCGTGTTTTTGTCCTCTTTCGTGCTTTTAAGATGCTGCGTTATACGAAAAGCTTAACAGGCTTCTTATATGTTCTGAAAAATAAAAAATTTGAGTTGATGACACTTTTAACACTCTCAACATTTTTTATATTCATTGCGGGTATTATGCTCTATGTTTTTGAGGGTGATAATGAAAACCCAAATATCCATAATCTCTTTGATGCCTTTTACTGGGCTCTTATTACCATCTCAACTGTTGGTTATGGCGATATTGCTCCTGTTACCCCTGAAGGTAGAGTTGTTACTATGCTCATCATCTTTACAGGTATCGGACTTATCTCTTTTGTGACCTCAATCATTGTCTCTTCATTTAATGAAAGACTAAGTGTCTTACGAGAAGATAGAGTTGTGCAAGAAGTTGGAAAAAAGAAAAAACTTACTGTTGTTTGTGGTTATGGTCTGCTTGGTCGTTTAGTTGTAAAGGGCTTACAAAAAGAGGGTGTTGAGTTTGTCATAATTGATAGAAGTGAAGAGATGGCAGCAGTTGCCTACAATGATGGCTACCATGTAATATGTGCTGATGCAACAAAAGGTACCATATTTGAAAAGCTTGGCATTGTTGATCGTATCTCTCATGTCTTATGTTTAACTTCTGATGATATTCAAAATGCTTTTATTGCCGTTAATGTGAAGAGTTTAAAGAGTGAGGTATATGTTACTGCAAGATGCAGTGATCAAGAGATAGCAACGAAGATGGAATATGCTCATGTTGATCAGGTTATTATGCCTGAAGAAGTAGCAGGTATGATGGGTGCTGTATATGCTGGAGAGCCTGTTGCGTTTGAAGTGCTTCTCTCTATCATAGAAGAGAAGGATAAAACACATATAAATGAGATAGCAATAGCAGAGGGAAGTTTTTTAGACAACAAAATGATAGGCGAAGTTAATTTTGAAAGACTGCGTTTAATACTATTGGGTGTTTTTAAACGCAGTGAAGAGTCAAAACTTGGAGAGTTCATCTTCAATCCAAGTGATGAATTTGTACTCAATGCAGGAGATAATCTCGTATGTATAGGTTATTCAACTGCTGTGGCAAATCTAAAAAGGAAGATGTAATGCAAAAACAGAAAAATATTGTACTTTTTGGTTATGGCACTTTTGGAAGACAACTCTACAAAAATCTGCGTTCACGAGGACATAAGGTGAAAGTTGTTGTAGGTTTGGATGACTATGTAGAGGTAGAGAGTGATAGTGCTGTGGATATTACGCGTATAAACATCAAACGCAACGATGATATTTTAGCACTGAATGTAAACGCAGCAGAGTCAATTTTTTATTGTGCGATGAATAAAACAGCCAATAATCTTTTTTTGGTCTTAACACTCAAGTCACTCTATCCACAAGCTAATGTTATAGCGAACTCCAACTCCAATGAGACAACAAGAAAACTCAAATATGCAGGTGCAACAAGTGTTATAGACCTCTATGAAGCGACTTCAAGACGCATAGTCAATGTCCTTACAAAACCTGCTGTATCTATGGCACTTGATGAAATAGTCTATAAGCAAAATGATTTACAAATGCTTGAAATTGAACTGCAAGAGAACACTTTTTTGGAAGGAAGATATGTCAATGAAATAAAATTTCGTCAGATGGGGATTATACTCATCGCTATTATTGACAAAGAGTTAGGGTATGAGCTTGTCTTTACCGATCATAGAATAAATCATAAACTTGATGCTGGAGATATTTTAGTTATTGTTGCTAAAAAGGAGAATATAAAAAAATTTCAAGAGATGCTAAAAAAAGGGATAAATTTTGAGTAGAAGACATAAAGATAAAAATAGAAATAGACGAGATACAATAAAGTTTACTGAAAAAGATTTTTTGCCTACAACTCGTGAAGAGATGTATGAGAGAGGATGGGACTATTGTGATGTTATTTTGGTAAGTGGAGACTCTTACATTGACTCGCCTTTTATCGGTGTGGCTATGGTTGGTCGTATGCTTGAGCGAATGGGTTACAAAGTGGGGATGATAGGGCAACCTGACATCGACTCTCCTGATGACATTATGCGTTTGGGTGAGCCACGGCTTTATTGGGGTGTAAGTGGTGGCAGTGTCGATAGTATGGTGAGTAACTACACTGCTACAAAAAAGTTTCGTAACTCTGATGACTATACACCAGGGGGAGTAAATACCAAAAGACCAGATAGAGCGTTGCTAGTTTACTGTAATCTTATTCGTCGTTACTTTAAAAATACCGTACCGCTTGTACTTGGTGGCATAGAAGCTTCACTGCGTCGTGTTACACATTATGATTATTGGCAAAATAGACTGAAAAAACCAATACTCTTTGACTCCAAAGCAGATGTGATGATATATGGCATGGGAGAGATTGCACTTGAAGAACTTACCCGAGCTATAGATGAGAAGCGAGACTATAGTGACATTCGAGGTGTTTGTTACATCTCTAAAGAGCCAGTGCATGAGTATATTCAGCTTCCAAGCCATCAAGAGTGTTTAGACGATAAAGAGAAGTATATAGATCTCTTTGATGATTTTTATGATAACAATGACCCTATTAGTGCCAATGGACTCTGCCAAAAAGTAGACAGTCGTTATCTTATTCAAAATCCTCCTTGTGATTACCTCAATGAAGATGAGATGGATGCAAACTCGAAGCTCCCTTTTACAAGAGAACAACACCCATACTATGAAAAGATGGGAAAAGTGAAGTGTCTTGAGACGATTAAATTTTCCATCATGACACATCATGGATGTTGGGGTGAGTGTAACTTCTGTGCTATTGGTGTGCATCAAGGCAGAACCATACGAACGCGTTCAGAAGATAACATCGTTGATGAAGCAAAAGAGTTTAATAAATACAAAGACTATAAAGGTGTTATCTCTGATGTTGGTGGACCGACTGCAAATATGTACGGTTATGAGTGTGGCAAGAAGCTTAAAAAGGGGACCTGTGACCATATGAAATGTGTGGATGCAGATAGACTTTGTAAAACCATGCATGTGGATCATAGCCGCAATATAAAACTTCTGCGTCGTGTGCGAGAGGTTGAGGGTGTGCGTCATGCATTTGTTGCAAGTGGTATTCGGTATGATTTAATAAATGCAGATAAAAACCATGGCTATAGCTATCTTAAAGAGATGGTAGACCATCACATCTCAGGGCAGATGAAAGTTGCTCCAGAACATACACAGCAACATGTTTTGGAGTTGATGGGAAAACCAGGAAAAGGGGAGCTTGTAAAGTTTAAACATATGTATGACCGACTCAATAAAGAAAGTGGGAAAAATCAATTTCTTACTTACTATCTTATTGCTGCACATCCAGGGTGTAAAGAGAGTGATATGAAAGAGTTGAAACGATTTACTACGGATGAGTTGAAAATGAACCCAGAGCAGGCACAAGTCTTCATTCCAACACCGGGAACTTACTCAGCTGTGATGTACTACACAGAGATGGATCCAAAAACTCGTAAGAAAATCTTTGTAGAAAAAGATACCAAACGAAAAGAGAAGCAGAAGCAGATAGTTGTGAAAAAAGATAAATTTTGTTCGGGGTTTGCCTCTTAATCTTTACGAATAGAGGTAGCTGTTAAGAATATATAGTCTTTTCCTGTAATGGTGACACGAAACTTCTTCTGTTGCAGATACTTTTTAGAGAAGATTACATCTTTGTAAAGGAGTCCCATCTCTGAAAATGGATAGTTTTTTACTCTTGCCCCATAGACCATCTCTCCATCTATCCAACGACAGTTTGGAAAGCCAAGTATCATTGCTCCATCTTTTTTGAGTTGGTTTTGTACTATGGACATAAGCAGCTTATTAAACTCCAAGTTTGAGCTTTGAAGTGTTCCTATGGAGATGATGAGGTCAAATTTTTCTAACTCTAGGCTAGTTAGCTCGTTAATGTCGTGTTGATAAAATGTAACATTAGCACTGCGTTTAAACTTTTCTTTTGCTGCGTTTATAGCACTCTCACAATAGTCAATGCCAACAAGTTCAAGTGCATCGAAGTTCTCACAAATACTTTTTATAGCTTCAAACTCATCGCCGCTGTTGACACCAAGGTTTAAAATGCGTACTCTTTTTTCAACCTGTACATTTTTAAGCGCTTGGAGGTAGTAGTAGATAAATGCAGCCTCTTCATTTTTATGGATTTGAGAAAATATGGAACTCTCGCCGTACTTTTCTTCTTTTTTAGTAATTGTTTTGTGAAAACTACTATCTGCGTTTAGTTTTTCATAACGAATTAAGACAAAGTTATCATCTATGATTTGAGGAGTGAGCATTTTACAGTGAAGTTGCTGTGAGAGATCTAGCCAGTTTTTGTAACTTCTGTAGATGATTGTCTCACCTTCTAAACGCAGCTCATTACCACTGTATGTTGATGTTACAATATCTGGGTTGAGAGCCTTAAACGCAACTCTCTCTTTAGCTTTTAAGGCTGCTATTTTTTCTTGTAACACTTGCACAATTTCTATCATAGATTTTTTATATAGTCTGTTCATACGCATCTTACGCAAAAAATGTTCCAATATTGACTTTCTCTTACATTCTTTTCAGTTATATTTGCCTACAATAATAAAAAATTAATAAAAAGTTTGAGAAAGTAGAAGATGCGAATAGATAAATTTTTAAACTCTGTAAATATTACAAAAAGACGCTCCGTTGCACAAGATATGATAAGTAACGGCGTTGTACTCATAAATGATGTTGTCGTCAAGGCAAGTAAAAATGTAGCAGTGGGTGATGTCATTACCATCAACTACCTAAACGCAGCGAAGAAGTACCAAGTGTTGCAACTTCCAACGACAAAATCTACTCCGAAATCTCTTCAAGACCAGTACATTAAGGAACTTTAATATGAACTATGATGAAGCAAAACTGAAATTTACCTCTCTATTTAAGCATGAGATGAGTGATGAGGCTATGCGTGAGTTTTTATCAGGACTTACACTTGATGCAGATACTCCCGTGGAGGTCATAGCAGCCGCTGCAGATGTGATGCGCTCATTTGCAATTCCTTTACCAATATTAGAAGCAACTCGTGAAAAAGCTATAGATATAGTAGGAACTGGCGGCGATAAAATAGGCTCTTTTAATATCTCGACAACTACTTCCATCTTGGCTGCATCGTGCGGGGCAACTGTTTCAAAACACGGTAACCGTTCCATTACTTCAAAGAGTGGAAGTGCTGATGTGCTTGAGGCTTTGGGTGTGAATCTGGCTTTAAGTGTCGAGCAAAATGCACGACTTTTGGAAGAAGCTGGCTGGTGTTTTATGTTTGCTCAAAACCATCACCCTGCGATGAAGTTCATTATGCCTGTGCGTAAGTCCATTGAGCATAAAACGGTTTTTAATGTTTTAGGGCCACTGACAAATCCTGCGAACATCAAAAAGTATATGCTTGGCGTATTTGACAAATCGTTTGTACCTAAAATGGCAGAGGCACTCAAAATAAACGGTGCTACTTCTGCACTTGTTGTAAGCTCAAATGAGGGGATGGATGAGATAGGCATCAGCGATATTACCCACGCTTCACTCTTAAAAGATGGCAAGGTCACAGAGTTTGAGATAGACCCGCAAAACTATGGCATAAAAAGAGCGCCACTTAAGGAAATAGTAGGCGGCGATGCAAACTTGAATGCAAATATTATGCGCGCTATTTTTGATGCAAACGCAACAGATGCACAGCGAGACATTGTGCTTATAAACACATCGGCATCACTGATGGTCGATGGTTTGGCACGAGATATTCAAGATGGTCTGGAGATGGCAAGAGAAGCTATTGCAAACGCAAGACCGAAGAAAAAGCTCAAACAGATAGTAGAGATATCTAACAAATTATGAGAGAAAAATATACTTTAAAAGTAGATGAACTTGAGGGATTGGCAGAAGATATTTTAGCCTCATTTCAAAACGGTGTAGTGATTTTACGCGGTGATTTGGCAGCGGGAAAGACAACGCTTGTTAAGGTGATAGCCAAGAAGATGGGCTGTGACGATGATGTGACCTCGCCGACATTTTCACTGCAGCAGTGTTATGGGGAGAGAATTTTTCACTACGACATCTACAACCACGGGGTGGAGCATTTCATCTCTTTGGGGATGCTTGAAGAGCTTGACAAAGAGGGGCTGCACTTTATAGAGTGGGGCGATGAAAAACTCCTCGACCTTTTAACTTCCGTCGGCATTGATGTAATGACGATAGACATAGAAAAAACTTCAAATGATACAAGAGAGTACACGCTATGCATACACTAGAAGCGGTTGAACTGCAAAAGAAAATAAAAGATTTAGAAATAGTAAAGAGTGTGAGCCTTAAAGTGGCAAGCGGCGAGGTTGTAGGGCTGCTTGGACCAAATGGAGCAGGGAAAACGACCACTTTTTATATGATTTGTGGACTTGTAGAAGCAACAAGCGGCAAGGTTTTTTTTGATGGTGAAGACCTCATTGGGATGCCACTGCACCAACGCGCACTCAAGGGTATAGGCTACTTGCCGCAAGAGGCGTCAATATTTAAAGATCTGAGTGTGGAAGATAACCTGATGATAGCTGCACAGGTGGGCAATATGAGCAAAAAAGAGCAAGAAGAGCGAATACTTGAACTGCTTGATATGTTTAACATTGAGCCTATTCGTTACCGTAAAGGTATAAGTTTGAGTGGTGGGGAGCGTCGTCGTGTGGAGATTGCCCGTGCTTTGGTAAATAAGCCGAAGTTCTTACTACTCGATGAGCCTTTCGCAGGGGTTGACCCCATCGCCGTGATGGATATTCAAAAAGTCATCCATCAGCTTGTCTCTTATAACATCGGTGTACTTATAACCGACCATAATGTCCGTGAGACGCTCGATGTGTGTGACAGAGCCTATGTTATAAAATCGGGTGAGCTTCTTGCAAGTGGAACAAGTGATGAGATAGGACAAAACGAAGATGTCCGCAAGCACTATCTTGGCGAAAACTTCAAACTCTAATGGCATATTAACGCGATGGCAGCACTAAGACAGACGCAGAGTGTAGAGAACAAACACAAGCTCTCGAGCACGCTGAGAAATTGGCTTCCTATTTTGCACTCAAGTCTCTCAGATTTGGGTGAGGCGATGAGCCCTTTTGTTGAAGCAAATCCTCTCATTGAGGTAAAGTCCGGCTATGAAGAGGATTTTGAGAAGAAGATACCGCGCAAAATTATCTCACGCGCTGTAAGTAACTCACGAACAGAGCAGATAGAAGCCCTGACCATTGCTCACAAATCACTCTACGATGTTTTAGATGAACAGCTTGAAGCTCCACTCTTTCCGACACCCATTTCGCAAAAGATAGCACAGTATGTTGTAGCAAACCTTGATGAACTTGGCTACTATGAGGGAGATACAGAGGAGTTTTGTCAAAAAAATGCAATAGAAGTTGATTTTTTTGAGAAGACTCGTCTGCGTTTTGCGCACATTGAACCACTTGGCATCGGGGCAAAAGATTTGGCAGAGTCCTTTTTGTTTCAGCTTGACAACTCTGAGATAAGCGACACAGCATACCCTTTGGCAGTTGCAATCATTAACGATATGCAAAACATTCACAGTTACTCCTCGCATGAGCACTTTTCAGAGGTGATGCATACTCTCTCTACTTTTAAAAACCCGCCAAACATTGAGTACCAAGAGGAGTCAGCGCAGATAGTACCTGACCTGATGATCTACTTTAATGATGAAAACCAGATAGAAGTAAAACTCAATGATGCTTACTACCCAAACATCACCATAGATGCAGATTATGGAGTGGAGCACGACTTTGTAAAAGAGAAGATAAAAGAGGCAAAATCGCTTGTAGATGCACTCGATATGCGAAAAGCAACGCTCTACAAAGTAGGGCTGATGATAGTTGAGTACCAGTACGACTTCTTTACAGGCGGGCAGATAATGCCGCTGACGCTTAAGACTTTGGCAGATGAGTTTGGGCATAACCCCTCAACCATTTCACGCGCCATTGCCAACAAATACATAGCCTGCGATAGAGGTGTGCTTGCGATGAAGGAGTTCTTCACCACCGCCATAGATGAAGATGTCTCAAACGCAGCCATAAAAGAGTTTCTGGTTGGACTTATAAAAGAGGAGAGCAGAGAGAAGCCGTTGAGCGATATGAAGCTGCTTGACCTTATTCAAGAGAAGTTCAAAGTAAAAATGGTGCGCAGAACCATCGCAAAGTACAGAAAACAGCTCAACATCGCAGGTTCAAGTGAGCGTAAAAAGCTCTACAAACTCGGACTCACATGAGCATAAAAGCAAGGCTTGACGCTGAAGTTTCCAAACGCAACAGAAGTGATGAAGTAAACAGTGAAAAGCTCGACCCCATCATCGTCGCCAAACGCTACAATGATGCAAATATCGCACTTATTTGCGCGCTTTTTTCTTATGGCAATGTTACTCAGATTGTGAAGTTTTTAGACTCTTTAGACTTCTCGCTACTGCAAAAAAGTGATGAAGAGATACAAAATGCGCTGCAAAATCACTACTACAGATTTCAAAAGAGTGAGGACATCATCGCTCTTTTTATAGCACTCAAAAGGTTAAACGCAGTGACAACACTTGAAGGTGTTTTTGTAGAGAGTTATGCTCCTAAACGCAGCGTAATAGATGGGCTAAACGCTCTCATAAGCAGACTCAGAGAACTCTATCCTCACAACTCAAGAGGCTACACCTTTTTACTGGGAAATGTGACGACTAAACGCAAGGGAGCAGGAGCACTCAAGAGATGGATGATGTTTTTACGCTGGGTAGTACGAAAAGACAACATAGATATGGGTCTGTGGAGTGGCGTAAATAAGGCAGACTTAATAATTCCACTCGATACACACACTTTTCATGTAGGGCTGCGTTTAGGACTGCTCAAAAGAAAGACTTACGACCTCGAAGCTGCGTTTGAACTGACGAAAACGCTAAAAAGTTTCGACGGGGAAGACCCTTTGAAGTATGATTTTGCACTTTATCGTTTGGGGCAGGAAGGATTGGCTTGAAAATATTGTTTGAGGGATAATTCGTTGGTTAATGTTGCTATTTGGAGTTGATTTGTGTAAAATGTTTGTTAATAAAGAGCTTATATTTAAATTGGAGAATTATGAGAGGAAAAGTATTTGCTAAAACAATAAAGTTATTTTTATTAGATGGTATCCCAAATGGAAGAATGACATGTGAACTTTCAAACTGGACAGGTAAGGCATATAAGTTACCTAGAAATATGATTAAGGATAGTGCTAAGAGAGAAGAACTTTCAAATACAGGTGTATATTTTTTATTTGGTAAACCAGATATAACATCTGAAAAAGATGTTATATATATTGGAGAGGCAGAAAATATTATTAAAAGACTCTCTCAACATCTTAATGAAAAAGACTATTGGAATGAAGCAGTTGTTTTAATAAGTAAAGATGACAACCTCAATAAAGCTCATATAAAATATTTAGAAAATAGGTTGCATCAAATCGCAGTTAAAATTAATCGTTACGAGGTTAAAAACAGTAATACACCAACGCAACCTTCAATTTCTGAATCTGATCAAGCAGAAATGGAAGAGTTTATTGAAAATATTAAAATGCTTGTTAATGTTTTGGGATTTAAAGCTTTTGAAGAATTGATTCAGGAGTCAATTGATGATAAAAAAATAAATTCAAACTTTTTTATCAAGGCTGCGCGAGGTGCAAATGCAAAAGGGCAACAAACATCAGGTGGATTTGTTGTGCTCAAAGGTTCTGAAATCGCATCTTCAACAGTTGATTCATATCCAGATGGTTGGAAAAAGTTAAGACAAGAATTGATTAACAATAAAAGTATTATTAAAGAAAATGGAAAATTCGTTTTTACAAGTGACTATTTATTTAATAGCCCATCAGCAGCGGCTGCAATAGTTATGGGAAGAAGTGCAAATGGTTTAACTGAATGGAAGAGCACAAAAGGCATAAGCTTAAAAGATATGGAAAGTATTAAAAGCTAACAAAATGCATGAATCAATATTTGCCTCAAGGATGGCTTAAATATTTCTCAACTTAGAAACCAAAACTTTTCAATGAAGTTGTATATGTTATAATACACATAACTTTAAAAATAAATAGTTGCCTTAAAAAAGGAGGGTTTTGAATGTTAGCGTTAAAACAAGAAGAATTATTTGATGAAATCAATCTCTTACCAATAGATTTAAAAACTAAAATTGTTGATAGAATATTAGCGAGTATTACACCTACCAATAGTTCAATAGATGCGCTTTGGATAAAGGAAGTAAACAAAAGAAAAAATGATATCGAAACTAACTCGATAACTCTTATTGATGGAAATGAAGTTTTTCAAAAAATAGCAAAAAGATTAAATTCATAAATGACTTATTTATTTCATCCAGATGCTGAACTTGAGTTAAATATTGCAGTTGATTACTATGAAGAATGTAAAGTAAATCTTGGTGTAGAGTTTGCTTATGAAGTGCAAAAAACAATTCAAAGGATTTTAGAATTTCCAACCGCTTGGCAAAAACTTGATGGAGAAATAAGAAGATGTTTAACAAATCGTTTCCCATTTGGAATAATTTATTATCAGAGAGGTGAAGAAATTATTGTTTTAGCTATTATGCAACTTCAACGAAAACCTAACTATTGGAAAGACAGATATCATAAGAAAGAGTTCTGATACAGAGAATCCTTTGAAATACGACTTTGCTATTTATTGCTCGACTCAGGAACAATCGGAGTAAAAAGCGTGATAAATGTAAGTAAAATCGCACCTGTAATAAGTGCCAATACAAAATCAAAGGCAAGCATAGGTACCATGGAGAAGTATTCGCTGTAAAAATGGTGTATAAAATCTAAATGATGGCTGATGAGACTTCCTGCAACAAGCAGCATCGCAATGGTTCCGACAACTGAGAGCACTTTTATGACCTTTGGCAGGGATGTGACAAGGAGTTTGCCAAACTTCTCTTTGAGGGAATCTCTTTCTGCTTTTTCAATGATGTAGTACCCGATGTCATCCATACGCACAAGCAGGGCAACAATGCCATAGACCCCAACTGTTGCTAAAACAGCAATGAATGAGACGACGACAAGCTGCATCACAAAGGGTTGCTCTATCACGCTTCCAAGAGCAACGACTACAATCTCTATGGATAGAATGAAGTCTGTGACAATGGCTGATTTTATTTTTTGCTCTTCTGTGAGCTTTTTAGCACTATCTTCGTGATGAGCATCTTTTTTGAACTTTGAGTGTAGATAGTGATAAATGACCTCTGCACCCTCAAAAGAAAGGTACAACCCACCAAGTACTAAAATGGGTGAGATAAGCCAAGGTGCTATGGCACTGAGAATGAAAGCAATGGGCAGAATGATAAGCTTGTTACGAAATGAGCCTTTGGTGATTGCCCAAAGAACGGGTAGCTCTCTTGAAGCGTTGTAGCCTGAAGCTTCTTCTGCGTTTACTGCGAGATCATCGCCTAAAAGTGGCACGGTATTTTTTACAGATATTTTCGTAACTGCTGCCGTGTCATCCATAAGCATTGCTATATCGTCTAAAATTGCAAATATTCCACCTACCATTGCTACCTCACTTTTTTTGCATTATATAAAATGTTTACTTATGAAGCGTAATGATGTGCTAAACTTTAGGACAATGAAAAAGGTTTGAAAGAGATGAAAAAGAGTGAGTTTCCAAAAGAAGTAGCACTATGCCTCTCTGGTGGAGCGGCGCGCGGTGCGTACCATTTGGGTGTAATATCGGTTTTACAAGAGCATAACATAGGCATAAAAGCCATTAGCGGTACGAGTATTGGCGCGCTAATAGGTGCATCTTTGGCGTGTGGCAGGAGTGCTGATGAGATATTTGATGTACTGAAGTCCAAAGAGTTTCGGCGTGTCTTTAAACTGAGTCTTGCAAAAGGGTACATTTTTAAGATTGACCATACTGCAAAGGTCATCGACAAGCTCATAGACAGAGCTGCGTTTGAAGAGTTGTCAATTCCTTTGAGTATTTGTGTGTGTGATGTTACGGACGAGTCAGCACTGCATTGTAGCAGTGGAGGGGATCTTAAAGAGCTTGTTTTGGCATCGTGCTCTATTGCTCCACTTTTTCAGCCTGTTTCTTTGCATGGCAAGATATATATTGATGGTGGCTTGGTAGATAACTTTCCGGTTGAGGAGCTGCGAAAATATAACACGCCCATCATAGGAATAAACCTCCATCCCAAACAGAGATATATACCGAAAAGTATTTTTGGATGGCTGAAAAAGAACATTCATACTGCTTGGCAGAGTCAATATTACGCAAAAAGTGAATTGTGTCATCTTTACCTAAGTAATGAAAAGCTAAATGATGTTAAAATCTTCTCTTTTAGAGATTTAGAGAAAGCCTATGCCCTTGGAGTGGAAGATATGAGAGAGATTTTATGTTAAAAATGTACATAGACGGAGATGCGTTTCCTAACCTGTTAAAGCCTATAGTCCTGCGTCAAATAGATAAATATATCATAGAAACCTACGCAGTTGCAAACAAAAAAATAAACATAGGTAAATCACCAAACATCCACTACATCATCGTAGAAGCCGGAGCGGATGAAGCTGACCATAAAATAGTAGAGATGGTAGAAGAGGGTGACTTGGTAATCACCGCCGACATCCCACTAGCAGACAGAATCATAAGTAAAAATGCCCACGCCATAGACCACAGAGGTGAACTCTACAGTGAAGACAACATCAAACAATATCTGGCGATGCGAAACCTGATGGAGAGCATACGAGAGATGGGAGAAAGCACCAAAGGACCAAAACCATTTGGACAAAAAGATGCAGAACATTTCGCAAATCAGTTGAATATGTTTTTGCAGAAGTATATGAAATAGATATGTTATAATTTACATATATTAAATATGGAGGTGTTTGTATGAATCGTGATTATGCTTTAAATCTGTTAGCACAATACAAAAAAAATAATGATAGCAAATATGGCATTGAAAATATTGGCATATTTGGTTCGGTTGCCCGCAATGAAGCGACAGAAGCAAGTGATGTGGATATTTGCATACAAACAAAAACTCCTGATATGTTCATGCTCGTGCATATCAAAGAAGACCTGCAAAATATTTTTCATAAGAGTGTAGATATAGTTCGTTTGAGAGAAAAAATGAACCCACATTTGAAAAAACGGATAGAAAAAGAAGCTATTTATGTATGATAAATTACTTGTTGTTGAACTACTTGAACAGATTCTAAACGCAACGAATGTTGTTCCAACAAGATTTGAAGTAGTAGGTGATAGCGACTTTTTTATTGATTCTCCTGAAGTAGACTGGAAAGGTGCAAATTAGAGATATTATTTCTCATCATTATTTTGATTTAGATGCTCAAGAAATTTACTATGTTTGTGATACAAAGTTACCAACTGTAAAAATTACGATAGAGAAAATGATTCAAGATTATGGACTGATAGAAGTGTTTGATGATGTAGTGGGAAGAATAGATAAGCACAAGCTATATAGTAAAATTTTCTAAAATGATATTTTGCCCATCTTTAGAGAGCTTAAAGTAAGAAATTTCTGTTTGTGGTAGTTTTTTATAAGAATCAGATTCGAGTTGAAACCAAACATTTGTAAAACTATGTTTCACTTCATTAGAGCACGTACCAAAAACGAACAACAGACAAATAAGAAACAGTGCTTTCATTTTCTCTCCTACAGCAAATCGTAGCATATATTTGGATTTTCACATAAGCTCTTTTTAGCTATAATCACCAAAATTAAAATATCATTGACAAAAGGATGTAATTATGGAGTGCGAATTCCCTACAGTAAATTCAAATATGGATGAAGTAAAAGAGATTTTTGATACGGTGAAGACCATTGCGGTTTTGGGTCTTTCTCCTGATGAGACAAAAGATTCTCATAGAGTTGCTGCATATTTGCAGGCTCATGGGTATAAGATCATTCCTGTATATCCAAAAGGCGACACGATTTTAGGTGAGAAAGTCTATAAATCACTTGCAGATATTCCTGATCAGGTTGATATGGTAGATATTTTTAGAAAGCCTGCTGCGCTTGATGCCATCGCTGATGCGTGTATCGCTCGTGGTGATGTGAAAGTATTTTGGGCACAAAAAGGCATAGTGAACAATGAAGCGGCAAAAAAAGCACAAGATGCCGGTATGAAAGTTGTACAAAATCAATGCTCTATGGTTGACCATAGAAATCTTTACTAGGGAGTCTCATTGGTAGCACTTACAAAGATACAAGCAGCACAAGAGCGCATAAAAGGTGTAGCGGTAAATACTCCTTTTTCATATGCTCCTTACTTGAGCGAAGAGGCAGGGTGTAATGTTTACCTCAAAAAAGAGAATCTGCAAATTACTGGTGCATTTAAACTCCGTGGTGCTTATAACAAAATAGCAACACTCAGTGAAGCACAAAGAGCAGCCGGTGTAGTTGCTGCAAGTGCAGGAAATCATGCACAAGGCGTTGCCTACTCTGCTGCTGCGTTTGACACAAAAGCTGTCATCGTTATGCCAGAATCCACACCGCTTACAAAAATAGACGGCGTAAAACACTACGGTGCAGAGGTGATTTTAGCCGGTACGAATTACGATGAAGCTTATGCCTATGCCAGAGAGTACGGTGAGAAAAATCATCTCACTTTTGTGCACCCTTTTGAAGATGAAGAGGTAATGGCGGGGCAGGGTACTGTTGCGCTTGAAATTTTAGACAAATGTCAAACACTTGACGCTGTTTTAATCCCAGTTGGCGGGGGTGGGCTTATAGGCGGTATGGCAAGTGCCATAAAAGCGCTCTCTCCCTCTACAAAAGTCATTGGTGTAAGCGCAAAGGGTGCTCCTGCGTTTAGAAACTCATATGAACTCAAAAAAGCGGTAGATACTACGAGTGTGCGTACTATTGCCGATGGTATAGCAGTGCGTGACACTTCCCCTGTGACACTTGAAACAGCGCTTGAATGTGTTGATGAGATGATAGGTGTTGATGATGCAGAGATAGCAAGTGCCATTTTATATCTTTTAGAGAAGCAAAAGCTTGTTGTAGAAGGTGCGGGTGCCGTTGGTGTAGCCGCATTGTTGCATCATAAGTTAGAGCATTTAAAAGGAAAAAATGTAGCCGTGGTGCTTAGTGGTGGAAATATGGATGTCACACTGCTTTCAGTCATCATTGAAAAAGGTCTTCTCAAGTCACATCGTAAGATGAAAGTTACGGTCACACTTATTGACAAGCCTGGTTCTTTGATGCGCTTTACGGAGATACTCCAAGAGCTAAACGCAAATATCGTTCACATTGCGTATGACAGAACATCCATCTCCCTTGATTATGGAGATGCCAATGTGACTGTGCATATGGAGACAAAAGGCAAAGAACACCAAGAAGAGATAAAAAGGGTGTTGAAATCTGAGGGTTATGTAAGAGAAAACTAAACATATGAAAGCTGTAAACACTCAAAGCATATCGACACCTGTAATCTTACTAAAAATTCTTGATGACGGCACTTTGGCGGCAGTCAATGCTGAGAGTATTGTGCGGATATTAAATGCCCAGACATTAGCGCTTATCAACGGTTTTAAAGTTGGCATTAAGCATGAAAGATACCGTACAAAAGTAGTGGACTACAGCCATGATGCAAAGTACTTTGCAACACTCTCTGCAACTGCAAGAGAAGCTCTTTTATATAGTGCCGAAACAAAAAAGGTCATAGGGCGAGTCAACAGACATCATGGTGAAGTGTCATGTGTTGGCATAGACCCTCTCTCAAGGTTTATGTTCTCATGTGGGGATGACGGTAAAAGTTTCGCTATAGATACCAAAAGTGGCAAGCTTGTTTTTACGCTGCCAATGCATATTGACACTGTCAATGACATAGCATTTTCGGCTAATGCAAACTGGGTGGCTACAGCGAGCTATGATAGAAAAATTTCCATTTTTAACCTTGTTACAATGACGCCGCTTGAGAAGTTCACAGGACACTCTGCTCCTGTTATGAAGCTTGCGTTTCTCTCTCCAAATCACCTTTTGAGTATTGATAAGAAATCCACCGGAATCGTCTGGGATATATATACAAATAAAAAATTATGTACTTTAGAGGGGCTGCATGATGACGTTACACAGATATGCGTTGTTCCTGAAGAGAATTTACTCTTTTTAGGGACTGAGTTAGGCTATATTTTACTCTATGAGTTAAGCACTCATCAACAACTCTCTCAAAAGTACATTAAAGTCTCCTCTATGGTTACAGCCTTAGAATTTGATGTGCAAAGTAAGCATCTTATAGTGGGAACACAAGATGGATTCGTCTCACGTTATGACATTTATGAGGGGCATGAGAAGATTAAAGCTTTTTTAAAAGCGAAGAATTTCGAGGCTATTCATGCTCAAATAGAGAAAAATCCTGTTTTGAAATTTACAAAGGTTTGTAACATTGCTACAAACTTTTGGAATCACTCTTTAGAAAAAGCAAAAACTTTACTCCAAAATGGAGATAAAAAAACTGCTGCTTCATTGCTGAAAAATTTTCAAAATGTTCCTACAAAAAATAAGATTGTGCAAAAACTGCTCCATGATTATGAAAAATTTGATCAATTTAAACAAAGTGTGCAAGATGGAAAGCTAATAGTAGCGTACAACTTGGCAAACACCTACCCTGTTTATAAAGAGTCGAAACCCTACAAATCTATGGAAGCGCAGTGGAAAAAGCGTCTCACAGTGGCACAAAAGTATGCACTAGATCAAAAAGGAATGGCAAAAGCGCAGGAACTTTTAGCACCTTATAGAGGGATAACTGAAAAAACGAAATTTATACAAGAGGTGATGAGCAAAGGGGAAATATATAAGCGTTTTCGCGCGGCAATAGGACAAAAAGATTTCAAGGTCTGTTTTGAGCTTATTAAACACAATCCTTTTTTAAAAGAGTTTCCTGAGTATGATTCGTTGATGAAATATGCAGATTCGCTCTATATCAAGGTAAATAAATATATACAAGAGGGTGATACACACTCTGCCATCAAAATTTTGAGAATTTTAGCAGACTTTACAGATTTTAAAGAAGAAGTTCAGAAACTTATGAAAGAGCTCGAATCAAAACAGAAGTTTTTTAATGCCATTAAAGAGGAAGATATTCCAACTGCTTACAATATGATGGCAGTTGCTGAAGACCTGCTACTGAGTGATGAGGGGAAAAAACTGCATGAAAAATGGAATGCAGATCTTCAAAAAGCAAATAGTTTTGCTGCACTTGGAGATGCCCAAGGGGTAAGAGATGCTATATCTGAGTATTTAAATATCAGTTCTAAATATAGATCTTTGGCAACTCTCTTTGCATGGACATACATAGTGCAGTTGGAAAATGCTTTGCAGGAGGGATACTCCCAAGCTGAGCTTGAAAACGGCATTAAAAACTATGTTCTGAATTTTGGTTTGCAAGAGCAAATTGAGAGTTTCTTCACTGCGTTTAAAGAGAAACATCCTGCTTCAAAACTCAACCTCGAGCTCCTTACAAAAGGCTCGTTGGCAATGTGGCGTCCCTCCATGATTGTAAAATCTATTTTAGCCTAAAACTTTAACCTCAAATATAGCTCTTTTTGAGTAAAATCTGACAATTTTTAAAATATAATATTTTTAGGAGACTTTTCATGCAAATTAGTGGTGCACAGATGGTCATTGAAGCGTTAATTGCGGAGGGTGTAGATACAGTTTTTGGCTACCCCGGCGGAGCAATTATGAACGTATATGATGAAATTTACAAACAAGATAAATTCCAACATATATTAACTCGTCATGAGCAAGCAGCAGTTCATGCTGCTGAGGGTTATTCAAAGGCCAGCGCAAAAGTCGGTGTGGCGATGATTACTTCAGGTCCTGGCTTTACAAACGCAGTCACTGGTTTAGCAGATGCATATATGGACTCCATTCCTTTAGTTGTTATCTCAGGTCAGGTTCCTATGAGCCTTATCGGTACTGATGCGTTTCAAGAGATTGATGCTGTTGGTATTAGCCGTCCGTGTACGAAACACAACTACCTTGTCACTGATGCAGCAGATTTACCACGTATCTTAAAAGAGGCATTTTACATTGCAAGAAGCGGTCGTCCTGGTCCGGTGCATGTTGACATTCCAAAAGATGTTACAGCACAGATCGCAGAGTTTGACTATGATGTTGCACTTGATCTTGAGACATATAAACCACACACAAAAGGAAACCCTCGCCAGATTAAAAAAGCGATGCAAGCAGTAGCAAATGCGAAGCGTCCTGTTTTTTATCTTGGTGGTGGTATTATTAATTCAAATGCATCAAATGAAGTGCGCGAATTAGTACATAAAACAGGTATTCCTGCAGTTGAAACATTTATGGCTCGTGGAACACTCACTCATGATGATGATTTGCTTATTGGGATGCTTGGTATGCATGGCTCTTATGCAGCAAATATGGCTATGAGTGAGACCGATATGGTTATTGCTCTTGGTGCTAGATTTGATGACCGTGTTACGGGAAAACTCTCTGAATTTGCAAAAAATGCTACTGTTATTCATGTAGATATAGATCCTGCTAGTATCTCTAAACTTGTAAATGCAAACTTTCCAATTGTTGGAGATATTAAAAATGTTGTAAATGATATGCTTGCACAATCTTCAGTAATTGATGCACAAAATTATGAGCAGTGGAGAGAAACTATTGTTAATTTTAATGAGTTGCATCCACTTACTTACTATGAAGATAGTGAGAGACTAAAGCCTCAATGGGTTATTGCGCGGGTTGGTGAATTGCTTGGTGATAATGCAAATATCTCTACAGATGTTGGACAACATCAGATGTGGAGTGCGCAGTTTTATCCATTTAGCAGACCTCGTCAGTTTATTAGTTCTGGTGGACTTGGAACCATGGGCTTTGGTTTTCCAGCAGCAATAGGTGTAAAAGCAGCAGCTCCTGAAAAAACAAGTATAAACTTTACGGGAGATGGTTCAATTCTTATGAATTGTCAAGAACTTATGACTGCTGTTGAGAAAAAACTACCTGTTGTTAACATTATTTTAAATAATAATTTTCTTGGAATGGTGCGTCAATGGCAGACACTTTTTTATGATAAACGGTATGCTGAAACAGATTTATCTATACAACCAGACTTTGTAAAACTTGCAGAGGCATTTGGTGGAATTGGCTATAGAGTGAGTACAAAAGAGGAGTTTGATGCAGCACTTCAAGATGCAATTAAAAAAGATATTGTTGCATTTATAGAGGTAAAAGTTGAACGACTTGAAAATGTAATGCCTATGGTTCCATCAGGTGGAAGTCTATTTAATATGATGTTACTAGAGAAAAAGGAGAGTAAATAATGAATGACAACAATGCAAGAAGAGTAGTTTCGGTTATCGTTGTTAATGAAGCAAGTGTTTTGTCTCGTATTACTGATCTGTTTTCTGGTCGTGGTTATAACATTACATCGCTTACTGTTGCCCCAATTCCTGAGAGTAAATACTCTCGTTTGACGATTGTTACATCAGGAAGTGTGCGTGTAATTGAGCAAATTACTAAACAGTTGCACAAACTTATTCCTGTTTTACGCGTGTATGAACATGAAGATATGGTTGAAAAAGAGATGGCACTTATTAAATTCCCAATCAGCGAAAATTTAAGTGATATTAACGCTCTTTGTGAAGCATATAATGGAAAAATTGTGAATGTTGGTGAAAATGTAATTATTGCAATGGTCTCAGATGAACCAAAACGCATTGATAATTTTCTTTGTGCAGTCAAACGCTACAATCCAAAAGAGATAGTGCGTAGTGGTGCTGTTGCACTTGAGAGGTAAGAAGATGAAATTAAGTGAAATAGCTTCTATAATTGGTGCAGAATTTCAAGGTTCTGATGTAGAGATTGTAGGTATGAATACCTTAAAAAATGCGAAAGAGAATGAACTCTCTTTTGTCTCTAATTCAAAATATGTCAAAGATATAAAAGAGACAAACGCAGCGGCAGTAATTGTCTCCGAAGATGTAAAAAATGAAGTTCCTACTAACTCTTTGGCACTTGTCGTTGCAAATCCTTACTGGTCAATGGCAATTCTCTCAAAATACTTTGCTCCTCCAATAGAAGACGATACTTTACCTAAAGCAGTTATAGGAAAGGGCTCAAAAATTTCTGATAAAGCCGAAATAGCAAACGGTGCAGTCATTGGTGAAAATTGTATAATTTTGGCACATGTATATGTTGGTGCTGAGGCTATCATTGGCGACAATACTACTCTTTATCCCAGTGTTACTGTCTATAGAGACTGTAAAATTGGAAATGATTGTATTATTCATGCAAACAGCGTTATAGGTTCTGATGGTTTTGGATTTGCTACAAATAATATGGGTGAGCATAAAAAGATTTATCAAAATGGAAATGTCGTTGTTGAAGATGATGTGGAAATTGGAAGCAACACGAGTCTTGACCGTGCTGTATTTGGCTCAACACTTATTAAAAAAGGTACACGCATCGACAACCTTGTCCAAATTGGGCATAACTGTGAAGTAGGGGAATATAGTGTAATGGTTTCTCAATCTGGTCTTGCAGGTTCTACAAAACTTGGACGCAATGTTGTCATGGGTGGTCAATCTGCAACTGCTGGACATTTGGAAGTTGCACCGTTTTCTACCTTTGCTGCTCGTAGTGGTATTACAAATTCCATAAAAGAACCAGGTAAAACTTATGCGGGTTTTCCTTTGATGGGTCATAGAGAGTGGTTGAAATTTCAGGCAAAACTTGCTAAACTTGTCAAATAAATAAAAGGAGTCGGAAATGTCAAAAATAATTCCATTAAACGGTACAAAAAACGGAGTAATTTCTGTTAGAAAAATTGAAGAGCCTTACGGGGCAGGAAGTGGTGCTGTGGCAAGTGTAGGTATCTCTTTAGCAGGAAATTCTGATGAGCCAGAGTGGAAAGTACATATTCCACTTGAAAATGTTGATGCAGTTATAGAAGCTTTATCAGCTTTAAAGTAGGTTTTAGAACCTACTTATTTTTGAGTTCTTGAGTGAACTCAGCTATTCTTTTTATTCCTTCTCTTATAGTCGTCATACCTGTTGCAAAACTAAATCTAAAGTAACCTTCACTTCCAAAACCAACGCCAGGAACAACTGCAACACCTTTACTTGCAAGTAAATCTTTTGCAAAGTTAAGTGAATCATTGCTTACTTCTTGAATATTTACAAAGAGATAAAATGCACCATCTGGTTTTAAAACACTAAGACCATCTACTGCATTAAAAAGTTCTACTGCTTCATCACGGCGTTTTATAAACTCTTTTCTCATCATTGCCACATCTGCGTCAGCAGAACCATCAAGCCCAGCAATAGCAGCATATTGTGTAATAGAAGAGATGTTTGATGTACTTTGAGACTGTAGTTTTTTTGTTGCTTGAATAAGCTCTGTATCATAAGCTGCCATATACCCAAATCTCCAACCAGTCATTGCAACAGATTTACTAAGACCATTAATAGTAACAGTTCGTTTAAACATATCTTCACTAATTGCAGCAGCCGAGATAAATTCACCATCATAAGTAAGTTTTTCATACATCTCATCACTTGCAACAATTATGTCTGTACCTTTTAAAACCTCTCCAAGTGCTGTAAGCTCTTCTTTTGAGTAAATTGCACCAGTAGGATTTGATGGTGTTGTTAGCACTAACATCTTAGTTTTTGGTGTAATTGCATCTTTGAGTTGTTGTGGTGTAATTTTAAACGCAGTAGCATCACTTGTTTGAATCTCTACAACTTTTCCACCACAATATTTTACAAGTTCAGGATAAGTAACCCAATAAGGTGCGGGAATAATAACCTCTGCACCATCTTCAATACTTGCTGAAAAAAGATTAAATAAAGAGTGCTTTGCCCCATTGCTGACTATAATCTGCTTTGGTGAATACTCAAGATTGTTATCTCGTTTGAGTTTGTTTGCAACGGCAGATTTAAGAGCAGGGATACCATCAACAGCGGTATATTTTGTAAAACCATCATTAATGGCAGTGATTGCCGCATCTTTAATAACTCGAGGTGTATCAAAGTCTGGTTCACCAGCAGAAAAGCTTAATATATCTTTTCCTTCGTCTTTTAGCTCTTGTGCAAGTGCAGAAACAGCGATTGTAATTGATTCAGATAGTGTATTGATGCGTTTTGTTAGCATAAAAACCCTTTAAGCGAAATATTAAAGGAATTATACTAAAACTATTGTATAGATAAGTTTAGAGAGATTAATTTTTCATAGATTTTATGAAAGATTCGTAAATATTTTCAAGTTCTAAATCTTGATCGAGTAACTCATGGTGATCTTTGATAAGAATATGTTCAAGTACAGCAACCCTTTTTAGCATATATTCAAACATCTCTTTGTTTATGTCAGGAAGCATATTGTGCATAAAGGGGTCTTTACATCTTCCTTTTTCGATGATATGCGCAGGAATACCAATAGCAGTAGAACAATCTGGAACGGCTTTAACAACAACAGAGTTTGCGCCAACTTTTGCATACTCTCCAATTTCAATATTGCCAAGTATTTTTGCTCCAGCACCAATAACTGCGCCTTTTTTTATTGTAGGATGGCGTTTGCCGTGTATAAGTGAAACACCACCAAGAGTAACTCCCTGGTAAATGAGTACATCATCTTCTACAATAGCTGTTTCTCCAATGACAACACCGACACCATGGTCAATAAAAACACGACTACCAATAACTGCAGCAGGATGGATGTCAATATTTGTAAGAATTTGGTTTATGCCCATAATAATTCTTGCTGTTCTTTTAAAGTTAGAAGTATAAAGTTTATGTGCTACTCTATACCAAGCGACAGCCCAAACACCAGGATAGTTAAAGACAAAATCAAGTCTAGAATTGAGCGCTGGATCATTTTTATAAGCGTTGGCAAAGTCTTCTCTAATATTTGCAAAAACACCCATTTTTGTCCTTTAGTTTGTAGTTCTTAAATAGCCATTTTGACTTAAAAGTTTTTTTAATATCGCAAGTGTATCACTTTTTTCTTTTTCTGCAATAAATTCACTATTTTCAAGTTCTGAATTAAGTTTTGTTACAATATTATTGCCGTCATAGCCAATAGATTCTAGGATTTGTAAAATATTTTTTGATTCGACTGCGTTTGATATTTCATAATCTGTATCATTAATGATGATGGTATATTCATTTGGATGGGTAAAAAGATTGTGATTCATACCTAAGGTCTCTTGGTAAGCGCCGACATTAAAAAATCCAAGAAAATAATCCTCTTCATCAAGGTTTACATCGTGAAGATAGAGAGGTTTCTCAGGATTAAAGCCAATCTCTCCATCACTATCACAAGTGATGTCCCACAAAGAAGCAGCACGAAGTGGTGTAATGTTGAGATGATGAATTGGCATCACTGGAAAGTGTTGTCCTAGACCCCAATAATCAGGAAGACTCTGAAAAATAGAGGCGTTTATAAGGTAGCGTTCTTGAAGTTTTGTTTGTAGTGCTTCAAGCTCATTTGTCGGATTTGATGACTTTAGATAGAGTGCTTTCTTAATGATATTGTGGACAAGTATCTCTGCGTTTGAACGGTCTTGCAGGTCAATATAACCTAAATCAAAGAGTGTAAAAAGTGACTCCATATGGTCAAGTGCATCGTGGAGATACTCTATACAGTTTGCATTGTTTAAAAGACGATTGAGTTCAATAAGCTCTTCAATAAGTGGAGGATTATTCTCTTTAAAGTTGAGTAATTGTTCTTGATAATCTTGTGAAAAAAGCTCCAATACAGGAGTAATGAGAACAGAATGTGAAGCTACCACAAAACGTCCTGATTCTGTAAAAATATCGGGATGTGTTACATCTTTTGCATCCATAATTTCGCCAAGTAAAAAGACAACAGAACTTGAAAACTCCTCTATAGAGTAGTTTCTTGTGTCTGATTTTGTATGTTGCTCATACTCAACTGCAAGTCCGCCTCCTATGTTTATACTTGAGAGTGAAACTGCTCCCATTTTTTTAAGCTCTGCATAGATATTTCCCGCTTCTCGTAGGGCTTTTTTAATGGGCGCAATATCTGCCATCTGTGAGCCAATATGAAAGTGAATCATAGTAAGTTTCTCTAAAAGATTCGCATTTTTGAGTAGACTTATAGCCTCTATAATCTCTGTAGAAGTGAGTCCAAATTTAGCATCCATCCCGCCACTTTTCGCCCAATTACCACTACCTGCACTATGCAGTCTTACTCGTATACCAATATTTGGAACTTTTAGATTATGTTTTGACGCAACACTTATTATGGTCTCTAACTCATTAAGACCCTCAATAGTAACAGTAATATTGTGTCCACTCTGTGCTGCAATAAAACTGAGTGTAAGCATCTCTTCGTCTTTAAAACCATTTACCGTAATATTTGCGTTATGGGGAGTTTTGCTCATAGCAATAATGAGTTCTGCTTTACTTCCAGCTTCAAGTCCATAGTTATACTTTTGACCTTGTCTGCTTATGGCATCTACAACAGCTGGAAATTGGTTTACTTTAAGAGGAAAAACAGCGTTAAATTTTCCCTGATAAGCGTTCTCTTGGATTGCTTTTTCAAAGTAGTTGTAAAGCGTTTGTATCTGCTTGTTTATGAGATGTGGAAAACGCAAAAGAATAGGGCCTTTTACATCATTTTCTCGTATCTTTTTTGTGATGTTTAAAAGAGAAGGCATAGATTTATAGTTAAGTTTTATCTCACCATCTTCTATAATAAAGTTTTTATTTGCCCAAAGATTTAAACCAAAATTTTTCACTTACTTTACCCTTTAGAAATCTTCGAGTTTTACTGTTTCTTCTCTTTTTTCTTCCAAATCTTTTACCCAAATAGTACCATTTTCTAGTTCGTTTGAACCGACAATACAACAGTATCTCGCATTTGCTTTGTCTGCGTTTTTAAGGTGTGCTTTAAGATTTCTTGCACGGTATTCACAAGTTGCTTTATCCGATTTGCGTTTTTTCTGTGTTGTCGTGATAATAAGATCAACCGCTTCATCATCCATAGCACCAAGGTAGTAACCGCTGCGTTTCTCTTGTGGCATCTCTATAAGCTCCATAAGTCTCTCAATTCCCATTGCAAAACCAACAGCAGGAGTAGGACGACCATCAAGAAATTCTACAAGTCTATCATATCTTCCACCACCTGCTATGGCACTTTGAGAGCCGATGTTGTCACTTACAAATTCAAACGCAGTCTTTGAGTAGTAATCAAGTCCACGCACAAGGTTTGTATCTATTTCATAAGCAATATTATTTGCATCAAGTATATTTTTGAGTTTGTTAAAGTCACTTTCACAATTTTCACAAAGTGCATTTAGAAGTTTTGGTGCATTTTCATAGAGTGCTTGACAATGCTCATTTTTACAATCAAGCACACGAATAGGATTCGTCTCTTTTCTGCGTTTACAATCTTCACAGATTTTATCTTCAACACTCTCAATGAATGAGACGAGGTTATCACGGTATTGTGGCATACAATTTTGATCACCTAACGAGTTGAGTTGGAGTCTATAACCAATTCCTAACTCATTTAAAATATCAGCAACCATCATAATCATCGCAGCATCTTCATAGACACTCTCAAGCCCAAAACTCTCCACTCCAAATTGGTGAAACTCTCTAAGTCGTCCTTTTTGTGGCCTCTCATAGCGAAACATAGGTCCATAGTAGAAAAAACGATGTGTTCCTCCTGCACGGTCAAGCTTTTTTTGTATAAAAGCACGAACCACACCAGCCGTTCCCTCAGGGCGAAGACAAACATCATTCTCCCCTTTATCTATAAACTGATACATCTCTTTTCCAACAATGTCACTACTCTCTCCAACACTGCGTTTAAAGAGTGAAGTCTCTTCTAAAAGCGGTGTTTCAATGTAGTGAAAACCATATTTTTCTGCTACGCTACTAGCCACTTTTAAAAAGTATGTAAATCTTTTATACTCATCTTCTTCTAATATATCATTCATTCCACGAAGTGATTTTATCATGCCTATTTTTCCCCTTTTATTGATTAATATTGTTTAGTATGTTTTGTGTTATAGCCTCTATGCTCTTAGTTGCATCGATCTCTACAAGTTCAAGTCCAAGAAGTTTTGTTGCCTCAATAATTGCCTCTTGAATAGCTAAAAGATACTCAGTTCCACGAAGCTCAATGCCGTCAAGCTCTTTCTGTGAGAGTCTAAATTCAAGTTCCTCTTTTGTCAAACGCAGTAAGAAGACTTTTTGAGGGTAGACCCCTTTTGTAGCAAAATTATTAAGCTCTATAAGACTTTTTTTGTCAATGTCACCTTGTATGAGTGCATAAGCAACACCACTTACGGCACTTCTGTCTGAGATTATCATCTTATCAAGATTTGGCTCGATTACTTCTGCTACATGCTCTGCACGATCTGCTAAAAAGAGTAAAAATTCTGCTCTTTTACTTTTTGTTTTGGCACTGAGTACCATCTCTCGAATCTCTTTGCCTATGGTCGTGCCACCTGGTTCTTTTGTGATGACTGCGTTTATAAAGTGTTTTGAAAGTGCTGCTATTTGTGTGCTTTTACCCGCAGTATCTATGCCTTCTATAGCAATGTACATTGACTTGTCCGAATAACCATATCTTGAATCTCTGCAGGAAGAAGATGCTCTATTTTTCCATTGAATTTTAGTAGGTTTCTCACGATGGAAGAACTTACAAAAGCATGTTTGAGTGTTGGCATAAGATAAACAGTCTCAATTGTATCATCAAGTGAGTTATTAAGGTAGCCTAGTTGGAGTTCATACTCAAAATCACTTACCGCACGAAGTCCACGAATAAGGACACCAGCATCATGCTCATGTGCGAGTTCTATTGTAAGGTTATTAAAACCAACTACACGAACATTATCAAGTTTCATAGTTGCTAAGCGTGCCATCTGGATTCTATCATCAAGATCAAACATAGGATTTTTATCTTTTGATTCAGCTATTGCAACTATGACCTCATCAAAAAGTTTTCCTGCACGCTCAATAATGTCAAAATGTCCATTTGTAATAGGATCAAATGTCCCCGGATATAGTGCAATTTTACGACTCTTCACTCTGCCACCTTTTATATAAACTATTTTCAATTCCAAGCAAATCAAACCACTTACCTATAACAAAGTTCTCCATTTCATTGAGCGTCTGTTGCTCGGAGTAGTATGCCATGACAGGGGGTGCAATGATAATTCCAAGAGAAGAGAGTTTATGCATATTTTCAAGCGCTATTGGAGAAAAAGGCATCTCACGAGGTGCAAGAATGAGCTTTTTTTGCTCTTTTATTATTACCGCTGCACAACGAGTTGTAAGATTATCTGCAATGCCACAGGAAATTTTTGCTAAAGTATTCATAGAACAAGGTACGATTATCATCGCATCAACTCCAAAAGAGCCTGAAGCTATAGAGGCTGAAATATCTTCGTTATCATGAATATAAACATCTTTCATCTCTTTAGCAAGTACTGTTTTTGCATTTTGTGACATCACAAAATGCTTTTCAACAGAGGAGGGAAGTAGTTCTAAAACTTTTATGCCCATATTGACACCACTTGCGCCGCTAACAGCCACTACAATTTTTCTTTTTTTCATCTTACCTCTGCTCTGTTTTTACCAGTTACAATAACTTTTATTTTTCTTCCCTCTCTGCTAAGGACATTTATAGTGTCTTCTAACTCTCCATTTTGTAGAGCTTTTGCCGAAAAAGAAATTTGCATATTTTCATCACCCATAAAAACATTGATTCGCGAGCCTCGCCTCACCAAATCAAGACCTGTTACATTACGCATCGTAATTGTACGCCCAGCTCTAATGTTATATTTACTTTGGTATTGATGTTTGTTTATATCTTGCACGGGCATAGCCCAAAATTTATCTAACATTATACTCTTTTTTTGACAATTTCTATTTTCTAAATGAGTACCTTTTCTTATATCTCTTTTTGCTTGGTAAATAGTAACTTTTGCACTTACAAGATAATGAAAAAATATTTTTCTTCTCTCTTGTGTTTTAATATAAAGTACGCCTTTACTAGAGAGATAAGATTTTTCTTCAAAATGAACTGTATAGGATGAAGGAAGTTTTTCCATATATACATTTGGTTGTACAGATATATTTTTAATTGTAATAGAATTATATTTTGTTTTGTAAAGTTTTCTAATTTGTGTAATGATTTTTTTTCTATTGATGGGACTGCGTTTGGTAAACTGAATATATCCCCTATGTTTAGAGG
>NZ_JALUKE010000064.1 GCF_027056685.1 Sulfurimonas sp. | reverse complement strand
TCTGTAAAAATTGCAGAAAATGATGTAGCATACAAAGTAAAACATGCAAGAGAGTTCCTTGAAAAAGGTTATCATGTAAAATTTCGTGTATTTTTACGAGGTCGTGAAATGGCACATCCTGAAGCAGCAAAAGAGGTTCTTTTACAAGTTTGGCCAATGGTTGAAGATATTGCTGTAATGGAAAAACCACCAAAATTTGAAGGCCGTTACTTCAATATGTATGTAGTACCTAATAAAAAGTAAGCTTTACTTTTTATATATCGCCAATAATTTTGGCGATATAGTTATTTTATAATTTTTGCTTCTATCTCATCTTCTGTAAGTTTTTCACTCACATATTTAACAACAGCTAATTTTTCTGTATCATTAATATACCACTCTGCAATATGTTCATGTTCTAAATTTTTAAGTTTATCCATATCTACTTCACTAAGAGGTACAAATAAAAATTCATGTTTCGTTGGATTTTCAAATCTAAAAAACATCCATAATAACCATATAAATGCAACAACAGCGACGCTAATTCCAATGGTGCTTCTATCTGCCATTCCCATCATAATACCAGCAATCATAGCACCAACGAATGTTGAAAGATATGCTGATGTATTTGCAATTCCTAATGCAGTACCTTTTTGATGCACTTTAGCGAATTTACTTATCATTGATTGTACTAGTGGCTCCATCATATTAAACGCAATAAAGAAAAATATAACACCGATTACAAATACAAGACTTGAATTTGTAAGCCCCATAATAGCAAATGAGAGTATAAAAAGTACAATAGCTATTAAAAAAATTGTTTTTGGTTTATTGTATTTTTCACCAAAAACAGCGGCAGGTCCCATTGCTACAATGCCCAGAACCATGGCTGGAACATATACTTTCCAAAGCTCAGTTTTTGCCCAGTCAAAATGGTAGTTAGCATGTGTTAAAAATACAGGAATTAAAACAAATGCCATAGTCATCAGACCTTTTTGCATAGAATCAACTATAACCATATTAAAAAGGTTTTTATCTTTTAAAATCTCTGAGATTTTAGCCTTTTTGTTGTAAATATGTACAATTTTTGGAGGAGTTGGAACCTTTGTAAAGAGTAAAATCATAGCGAGTAAAGAGAGTCCAGCTGTAATGTAGAAGAGATTACCTACACCATACATACCACCAAGAACAGGTCCTGCAACCATAGCAACTGCAAAACTCATAGCGATAAAACCACCCATAATAGCCATAGCATGACCGCGAGTTTTTTCTTCAACCAAATCAGAAATCATAGCAACAACAACAGAACCAATAGCACCAGCACCTTGTAAAAAACGCCCTAGCATAAGTGTATAGATATTGTCTGCATAGCCTGCTATAAAAGAACCAATCATAAAAATAACAAGACCAATAAAGAGAGTAGGTTTTCTTCCTATCCTGTCACTCATAGAACCAAATGGGATTTGAAACGCAGCTTGAGTAAGTGCATATCCACCAACAATAACACCAACTAAAAGAGGTGTTGCACCCTTAAGAGAGAGGGCATAAACTGAAAGAACGGGTAAAACAAGAAAGAGTCCCAAAAATCTAAGGAACAAAATACTTGAGAGGGGTAAAACTTTTTTAAACATAGCAAGCCTTTTATAGTATAATTTTGAAATTATAGAGCAACTATTATTTATAATTGATTTGCAAAAGATAAAAGATATAATTTAAAAGATAATTTAAGGAAAAAAGTTGAAAAAATTAGTACTGGCGACTTCAAACAAGGGCAAAGTAAGAGAGATAAAAGAGCTGTGCACAGAGTATGAAGTTGTTGCATACACAGAGTTGATACCCGCGTTTGAGATAGTAGAAGACGCAGATACTTTTAAAGAAAATGCACTTATAAAAGCAAGAGCAGTTTATGAAGCACTTGGAGATGAAGATGTTATAGTGATGGCAGATGATAGTGGCATTAGTGTAGAAGTGCTTGATGGTGCGCCGGGAATTTACAGTGCAAGATACGCAGGTGAAAATGCGAGTGACAAAGATAATTTGTATAAATTGATGGAAGATATAAAAGCAAAGGGGGTAATGAGTTCTCCAGCTTTTTATACGGCAGCCATTGCGATAGTAACAAAGGGAATTGAAAAGACAGTACATGGTTGGATGTATGGCAGTGCAATTACTGAGGCGCGTGGTGAGGGTGGTTTTGGATATGATCCTACGTTCATACCTCTAGGGTATGATAAAACGCTTGGAGAGCTTGATAATGAGATAAAGAAAAAACTCTCCCACCGTTCTCAAGCACTCTTTTTAGCTTCTTATATATTAAGAGTTTTATAAAATTTTACAACTTAATTTGTAGAAAGAATCTTCAAATCTCTCTAAAACTGAATGTAGATGGGCGTTATATTTGCTTAAATATTGCATAATATCTCCTTTAACATTTAAATATGTTAAAGGACAGCAATTGCTATTCCTTAATTAAATACTAGTAATAAAAAGGCACCAAAGATAATTCTATAGACTCCAAACGCAACGAAAGTGAACTTTTCTAAAAATGCTAAAAAGAGTTTGATGGTGAGGTATGCGACTATAAACGCAACGACAAATCCTACTATAAGAACTTCTAAGTTTGCTCCTGAAAAATCATGGTAGTATTTAACAATGTCGTGAGCAGTGACAGCACTCATTACAGGAAAAGCCAGCAAGAAACTAAACTCCGCACTCGCTTTACGACTCATACCGACAAGGAGTGCGCCAATGATGGTCGAACCAGCTCGTGAAGTACCCGGAATAAGGGCGAATACTTGTGCAATTCCTATCCACATAGATTGTTTGTAGGTAACGGCTTCTACATCGTCTGTAAGGTGCTCTTCATTTGGAATATAGAACTTTTCTACAATCAAAAAGATAATACCCCCAATGATGAACATAATAGCCACAATATTGATGCTAAATAACTCTTTTATCTGATGTGAAAAGATAAATCCAACAAATCCAATAGGTAAAAATGCTAAAAATACTCTTTTCCAAAGTTCAATTTTTTCAAGTGTAAATTTCTCTTTATAGTTAAAAATGACTGCCAATATTGCAGCGAACTGGATGATAACCTCGTATGCTTTTGTCACACTTGTCTGGTCTATGCCCATAAACTTACTAGCTACTATCATATGTCCTGTAGAGGAGATAGGTAGAAATTCTGTAAAACCTTCAATAACACCTAAAATTATAGAATCATAAATTGTCATATTTGTCCTTTTAAAAATGCTATTTTAGCATATTTTTAAAATTTAAACTTATTTCGCTATAATACGAGGTTTTATTTTAAACACTAAACCCATTAGGAAATACAATATGTTACTTTTTACTCCCGGTCCAACTCCAGTTCCACAAAATGTTCGTAATGCAATGAGCGATGAGACGATGCACCATCGTACACCGGAATTTGAAGCTATTTTTGAAAAAACGCGTAAGCACCTTTTTAACCTTTTTGCTACTGATGAAGTGGTGATGATAGCATCAAGCGGAACAGGAGCTATGGAAGCAGCTGTTATTAATCTCTGTAAAAACACACTTTTAAGTGTAAACTCTGGAAAGTTTGGTGAGCGTTTTGGCAAAATTGCAACGGCGCACGGGCTTAAAAATGTAGAGATTAAGAACGAGTGGGATACACCTGTAAGTGTAGAAGATGTACTAAACGCAGTAAAAGCAAACGCAGACATCGATGCAATAGCTGTACAAATTAGCGAATCAGCAGGTGGACTTCGCCATCCTGTAGAAGAGCTTGCAAAGGCTGTAAAAGAGATAAATCCTGAGATTATGATTATTGCTGATGGTATTACTGCTATAGGTGTTGAGCGTATTGATGTGACAAATATTGATTGTTTAATTGCAGGAAGTCAAAAGGCACTTATGTTGCCACCAGGACTTGCAATTTTAGGCCTTTCAAACGCAGCTATAGAGAAAATTGGTGCAGGTGTAGGCTACTACTTTAACCTTGCTTCTGAAATCAAAAAACAGCGTCAAAATACAACTGCATATACAGCTGCTACGACACTCATTATAGGACTTTTAGAAGTTTTTGAGATGATAGAGAGAGAGGGTGGACTTGGTCTGCTCTATTGTGATACTGCACGACGCGCAAAAGCGACAAGAGCAGCACTTGAAGCGATAGGGCTTCATAGCTATCCAAAAGTTCCTGCAAGAAGCATGACAACTATTGATGATGCAGATGCCTCAAAAATCCGTTCTGCTTTAAAAGAAGAGTATGGTGTGAATGTGGCAGGTGGGCAAGACCATCTGAAAGGAAAAATCTTCCGTATAAATCAGATGGGAATCATTCCTGTATATGAGTCTGCTTGGGTAGTAAACTCAATAGAGCTTATTTTACACCGTATGGGACGCTTGGAGTACACTGGTCTTGCTTCAAAAGTATTTAATGAAACATATTTTAAATCTGCCCTAGAAAAGAAAGAGATATAGATAAATGATACTTGAACATGAAATTCCACACGGAAGCAAGCTCTATTTTGGTAAAAGTGCCAAAGTAAAAAGAGATATAGAGAGAGTTGCAAGTGATATTTTGGATGCAAATGGTTTTGAAGAGATAGTAACGCCTATTTTTTCATATCACCAGCATAAGAGTATTGCTGATGAGAGAGAGCTCATTCGCATTAATGATGAAAAGAACAATTCACTCTCTTTGCGTGCTGACTCTACCATTGATGTTGTTCGTATTATAGAGAAACGACTCGGTAAGAATACAACACAAAAAAAATGGTTTTACATTCAGCCTGTTTTTACTTACCCTACTACTGAACAGTATCAGGTGGGTGTTGAGTTTATGGGTGAGAAAAAACTCTCAAGTGTTGCCTCTTTGGCAATAGATATTTTTGAAAAATTAGAGGTAAAACCTTTGATGCAAATTTCAAATATCAAGATTCCTGAACTCCTTGTTGAAATGTTTGATACATTAAGCATTGATGACTTTAGAC
>NZ_JALUKE010000063.1 GCF_027056685.1 Sulfurimonas sp. | reverse complement strand
CTTATTTGATGGGTGTATTATTTGCACTCTTTTATGTCTATATTTTAAATGCTCCAATTATTAAAAATATCTTTTTATCCTATAATAGTATGCAGAGCATTACACTTCCGTTTGTCATGGATTATGATACGCTCTTCTTACTTTTCTTCTTGTCTGTTCCTATTTATATTGCAGCGACAATCATTCCTTCCTGGCGTGTTGCTACTATTGATGCGGATGAGGTGATGCGATGATACAACTACACAATGTTATAAAAACTTATGACGATAAAGTACAGGCACTTAAAGGTGTTGATTTACAATTTAAAGAGGGTGAGTTTATTGTTTTAAAAGGGGTGAGTGGAAGTGGAAAAAGTACCATTCTCTCTTTGATTGCAGGACTTTTAAAACCAACATCTGGAGAGGTTATAGTAGATAATAAAAAAATCTCAAAACTGCCTGACCATTTTTGTAGTGAATTTAGACGCGATAATATTGGATTTATATTTCAAAGGTACAATCTTATCTCTACATTGAGTGTGCATGATAATATTGTACTGCCTCTATTTCCTGAAAACTTAGAGAGAGAGTTACTTGAAGAGAAATTTCAAAGAACAGTAACGCTATTTAATATCAAGCATAAAGAGGAGAGCTTGGTTAAAAATCTCTCGGGTGGTGAACAACAAAGGGTGGCAATAGCCCGTGCAAATGTAAATAATCCTAAAATTATACTAGCAGATGAACCAACAGCGAATTTGGATGAAAAACTCTCTTTGGATTTTATAGAGATTATGAGAGGGCTAAAAGCAACAAATAAAACAATTATTTTAGCAACGCATGACCCACTCTTTTTTCATTTGGATTTTGTAGATAGAATTATTGAAGTAAAAGATGGACAATGTTACTAACACCTGAAATACTCACACTTGATATTTTAAATATTCTATTTTTACTTTTTGCAACTGTGGCATTTTATTTTGCTGTCAAGATATTACTGCAGTATAAGGCAGATGAAACGACGGCACTACAGTATAAACTTGAAAAGCAGAGTTATCTTGTTGCAACAATTATAAAGTTTATTTTTGCTATTAAAATTCCACTATTTATCTTTTTTATATTTACCTTAGATAAAATTTCTACTGTTTTACCAGGGGCTATGTGTGGGGCAGGGGTTGTAAACGCAACGCAATATGGTACACCACTTATAATGTTGAAAATACTTAATCTATATCTTTTTGGTTACTGGATAGTTTTAAATAATGAAGATATGAAGCTTGAAGATAGAAGATATTTAAAATTGAAATTTTTTATCTTTAGTTTTGCCTATATTTTACTACTTATTGAAATTATTTTGCAGATGAGTATGTTCTTTTCTATTGATGTAAATAGTGTAGTTGATTGCTGTGGTTCTATTTACTCTACAACAAGTGGAACATATATGGCAGATATTATAGGAGCGAAACCGCTCTATTTGCTAACTCTTTTTTATGGTATTTATCTTTTTATCATTGCTGCCTATATTGCTAAAAATAGATACTTCTATTCTATTTTTAATCTTCTGTTTATGATTATTGCTCTTATCTCTTTGATTGGGTTTTTTGGAACATATATTTATGAATTACCAACGCATCATTGTCCATTTTGTATGTTACAAAAAGATTATCATTATGTAGGGTATTTCTTATATACTCTTCTTTTTGCAGGGACATTTTATGGAATTGTTCTAGGGCTTATTGCGTTTAGTAAAAAAGAGAATGATTTAAGATTTAAGATTTCACTATTTTTTGACACACTTTATGTTATTGTTATAACTGCGTATCCTCTCTTTTATTATTTTAAAAATGGAGTTTTTCTTTAGATATTGTTACCTGTACCAAATTTGTCGTTCCACCACTCATTTGGAGTATAAGTGCTTTTTTTAACACTTTCTTCATCAAAAGGGTATTCATAATTATTGCAGTATTTGAGTATAGTTTCATATGCTTCATTTATCTGCATACTCATCTGATTTGCTTTTTCAATATCATCTCTGTGCTTATCTGGATGCCATTTTTTCATAAGGTTTTTGTATCTGTTTTTAATCTCTTTTAGAGAAGATTTTTCACGAAGACCAAGGAGTGATTTGGCCTTCATAATTTTAGAAAAAGAGTTCAATGAAGATTAGTCTTGTTGATTTCTCATATATGCTGGAATATCAAGATAGTCGCTGTCTAAGTCTCCACCAACAACAAGTCGTGGACGAACCTTTGCACGAGGAGCTACTGGAGTTTCACTTACAAAGTCTTCATTATTTGTAGTGGCAAGATCTCTTTCAAAGCCAGTAGCGACAATAGTAATTTTCACATAATTTTCAGGAAGTGTAGTGTCTGTTGATGTTCCCCAGATAACTTCAGCATCATCATGCGCACTTTCATGAACAACATCCATGGCATCCGCAAGCTCTAACATTGGAAAGTCTGGATGCATACTAAAATGAACTAACACACCCATTGCGCCATTAATAGACATATTATCAAGTAGTGGAGATTCAATAGCAGCTTTAATAGCTTCATAAGCAGCATTTTCTCCCTCATGTTCGCCAACACCCATAAGTGCCATACCTTTATGACTCATAACAGTTTGTAAGTCAGCAAAGTCAAGGTTGATGTCATTATCTCCACTTGAGAGGATAACACCAGAAGTGCCACTAACAGCTTGTGCTAAAATTGCATCTACAATCTTAAAACTCTCTTTCAATCCAAGTTTTCTGTCTATGATAGAGAGAAGTTTATCATTTGGAATAACTACAATAGAATCACTCTCTTTTTTAAGTTCTTCCAATCCACTCTCAGCAAGTTTGAGCCTTCTGTTTCCTTCAAAGCGGAAAGGTTTTGTGACGACAGAGATAGTCAGCGCACCAACCTCTTTTGCAATTTGTGCAACAACTGGAGCAGCTCCTGTTCCTGTACCACCACCTAAACCAGCAGAGATAAATACAATATCTGCGCCATCAAGTGCTTCTCTTATCTCATCATAATTCTCCAATGCAGAATCTTTACCAATCTCTGGTTTCATTCCTGCACCAAGACCTTTAGTGAGCTTTGCTCCTATCTGAATGCGTGTTGCTGCGTTTGTCTCACTTAAGACCTGTGCATCAGTATTGATAAGCATCATTTCAATGCCTGTCACATTCTCATTGATCATGTGACCTATCATATTACCGCCGCCACCGCCAACACCGACTGCTATAATTCTTGCTCCGTTAGGATTATGTGCTTCTTCAACTATAAATGGTTCCATTATCTCACTCCTTTAAAATAACTGGGTCGCCCAGTTCCAAAACTTGTTCAAGCTACTTGCTTCATCACTCTTCTTCTCTTTTGCATCTTCCACTGCCAGATTAATCATTTTTGCTTTTTTCGGTTCTTCAGATGGTGCAACTGGAATATCTGGAGTGTTACTAAAATCAACACTACTTTGTTCTACTGGCATCTCATTTGTATGGCGTACACGTTTATTTACATCAATTTCATATCTTGTATATGCATTTGCAGAATACATAATAAGACCAATAGCACTAGAAAATTCCGGTCCTCTAAGAGAGTCGAAAAGTCCATTCATCTCCATTGGTTTTGCAAGCCTCACAGGTATTGAACCAAAAGTAGCAACAGCTAAGTCTCTAATACCATCCATTTTTGAAAAACCACCAGTCAGGACAATCCCTGCACCAATTTGATCTTTTAAGCCACTATTTTCAATAAACTGTGCCAAAATCATAAGGGTCTCTTCCACACGAGCAAAGATGACATTGTGTACAACTTCAAGAGAAACCTCATGTGTAGTGTTCTCATCTCCAATTATAGGTAACTCAATAAGTTCATTACTAGGTGTAAGTAATGAACCATAAGTCAACTTGACCTTGTCTGCAACATTAAGCGGTGTATGCAGTGCCATCGACAAATCACTTGTAACATGATTTGAACCGACACCAAGATATTCATTGTATCTTATTGAGTTGCCTGAATAGATAGCAATGTTACTTGTGTTGCCACCCATATCAATTACAGCAGCACCTAACTCTCTTTCATCTTCATTAAGCGTTGCAATAGCAGAAGCATAACTATTGAGCACAATATTCTCTACTTCAATGCCTGCTCCTTTTACCGCTTTTTTTAGATTATTTAGATTTGATTTTTGTGTTGTAATGATGTGTGTTTCAACTTCTAAGCGTGAGGCATTCATTCCCAATGGATCTTCAATGTAATCTTGATCATCCACTTTAAAATTAAAAGGAAGCGCATGAAGTACTTCATATTCATTTGGAATGTTAGCATTATATAAAGATGTATGCATAACACGTTTTATCTCTTCAAGAGATATTTCTTTACTTTGTATATTTACTATACCGTTAGAGTTTAAACTTTTTGTATAAGCTCCAGATATAGAGACAATGGCAGTTGAAATAGAACTGCCTGAAACTCGTTTGGCATCTTCTACTGCAGTTTTAATACTGCGAGAAGCTAATTCAATATTGGTAATACTACCTTTTTTTAGCCCTTGTGCCTTTGTTGTTCCAGCCCCTGTTATAGAGATGTCATTATTGTTATCTATTTCAGCAGTTATTGCACAGATTTTTGTAGAGCCAATATCGATGGCTAAAACAGTTCTACTCAACTTAGAGTCCTTTGATATATATCTCAGTTTTGTACATTTTTTGAAGCTTTTTAATTAAGCCTTCATTGAACATTGCACTTTTTAGCTTACGCATTTCACCATTCAATTTAATGTTAGTGTTAGGAAGCATTTTTTGTTCCAAAATGTTATACAAAATAACATTTCCATCATTAAGCGTTATAAAACCTTTTTTCTTATCACTAACAAAAAGTTTTTGTAAAAAGTTTGTTGCTTCTACTTTATCTAAAGCTGTGAGTTTATCTACTGCGTTTATAGTAACAAACCCTGTGGTATTACCTGAAAAATTCTTCAAAGAATTTGTAGCTAGTTTCACAATATTTGCTTTTCTCATCTCTGTCATATATATTGGTAGAAGTTCTTTTCTTGCAGCAGTAAAACTCTTTGCTTGCGCTGGTGTGATTTTTGTTAGTTTGAATATATAGTAACTCTCACCAACTTTAATAGGTTTCATAAATGGATCTGCAAGTGAGCGTTTTGATATTTTTACTAATGCTTCGGGAGTAAAAGGATTACTAGATTTAGAAACAGTAGCTTCTGTTGGTGTAACATCAGCTTTTAGTCTATCTTTTTTAAATGCTATATACATTCTTAACGCTTGTTCTTTTGTTGCTTTTTGATTTAATTCTTGAATAACCTGTTTTTTCGCTTTTGCTAAAAGAAGAATTTTTCCATCTTTTGCTTTATAGTGTGTTTTATTTTCTTGGTAGTAGTTTGTTATTTTTTTCGTATCATACTCTTTTGTAACAGGAGCTTGTTTTATAAACTTTACTTGGTATATAACATCACTCATAAAATCATTTTTGCGGCTTTGCCAGAATTTTTTGAGTTTTTCATCTGTAATATTTACTTTAATATTATTAAGTGTAATTTTTTTATATTTGATTTTATCTGCTATTTTAAATATTGAAGCAAGAATATTTTGCTCATTTTTTGAGACTTCAATAGGAAGGAGTTTAAGAGTTTTTTCTATTAATAACTCTTTTTTTAATTCAGTTTCATACTCTGTAGGTGTGAGTCTATTTTGTGCAAGTACTTGTTTGTATACTTCTTTATTGAAAACACCATTTTCTTGAAAAGCTTTTTGTGCTTCCAAGGCTTTTATTAGTTCATCATTTGTTGTAAGTAAATCATATGAAGAAGCAAGGTTTAAAATGAGTGCTTGTTGGAGTAAACTTTGAAGTGCTTGTTGTTTTAGTCCATATTGTTTTGCTTTTTCTTCATCAAAATTACCCTGTAGTGCTTGGCTATATTGGCTGTATAAACGAGAGTAAGCTTTTTGAAGTTGACTTTGAGAAATTTTAATATCTCCTACTTTTGCAACTGCTCCAGCTTTGTTTCCGTAGCTATATTGCCCCCATCCTACAAAACCAGCACCAATAAAAGCGATAGTTGAAATCCAAATAGTTATTATTAGCCACTTTTTGTGCCTTTGCATCCACGTAATCATATAAATTATACCTTCTGTATCAAATTTATGTAATTCTATGTAAATTCGTATTAAAACTTGATAAAGAGGCGCTACAAAGCTATAATTTGCTTATGAAAAATGAAGAATTGAAAAATAGAGACCTAGATGTCCTTTGGCATCCTTGTACTCAAATGAAAGATCATGAAACACTTCCTCTTATTCCTATAAAAAAAGCACATGGAATTTACTTGGAAGATTTTGAGGGTAATAGATATATAGATGCCATTAGTAGTTGGTGGGTAAATATGTTTGGACACACTAACAGTTATATAAATGAGAAGATAAAAGAGCAGTTAGAGAGCCTTGAACATGTCATACTTGCCGGATTTACACATGAACAGGTGGTAAAACTCTCTGAGAGACTTGTAGAGCTAACACCGCCACATTTAGATAAATGTTTTTATTCAGACAATGGCTCTTCTGCTGTTGAAGTAGCGCTTAAGATGAGTTTTCATGCACATTTGAATGATGGTATAACAAAACCCCTGTTTGTATCGCTCAAAAATTCATATCATGGTGAGACAATCGGTGCGCTTAGTGTTGGGGATGTAGAACTTTACAAAGATACCTATGCACCACTTCTTCTTGAAACTATTCAAACGCAGGTTCCCAAAGATATGAGTGAAGAAGCTGCACTAAACGCAGCTGCTGCGTTTGAGACTCTATGTGAGCAAAGAGCTGATGCAATAAGCGCTATAATTCTTGAACCATTGATTCAAGGAGCAGGGTATATGCATATGTATCATCCTCTCTTTTTGGTGCGTGTTCGAGAAATTTGTACAAAATATAATGTGCATCTTATCGCCGATGAAGTAATGGTTGGATTTGGGCGTACAGGCGAGCTATTTGCATCGCAAAAAGCGGGTATTTCTCCTGATTTTTTAGTGCTTTCAAAAGGGCTTACGGGAGGGTATCTGCCACTCTCTGTTGTACTGACTTCAAATGAAATTTATGCGAAATTTTATTGTGATTATAACAAACATAAAGCCTTTTTACATTCACACTCTTATACAGGAAATGCTCTTGCTTGTGCTGCTGCAAACGCAACACTCGATATTTTTGAAAATGAAAATATTATAGAAAAAAATAGAGAACTCTCTAGCTATATGGCACAAAAACTTCAAAAATTTGAGAAACTTCCAAATGTAAAAGAGATCCGTCAAACGGGCATGGTGGCTGTGGTAGAATTAAAAGGGTATGAACCGCAAGAGAGAATAGGCTTAAAAGTTTATAAGTACGGTTTGAAACATGGCGTTTTACTGCGACCACTTGGGCATATTGTCTATTTTATGCCGCCTTATATTATCACAAAAGAGGAGATAGATATAATGATGGATTGTGCTTATGAGGCTCTAAAGCACCTCTAAGCTATTTAAACCAGTTTTTCATTTTGTCTATTACGGAATCCAAAACACCTTCATGTGGTTTTGATTCTATTCCAAATGATTCTTGAAGTTTATTTAAGAGTTCGAGTTGCTCATCATTGAGCTTTTTAGGATACTGAATATTTACTACCGCAATAAGGTTACCTTTGCCATGTCCATGTACATCTTCAATTCCCTCGCCTCTAAAAGTAAAGCGTTGTTTGTCTTTTGTTCCAACATCAAGTTTGAGTTCTAGTTCACCTGTGAGTGATGGAATTGTAAGTGTATCACCTTTGATTGCCTGCGTAAAAAATACAGGAATTTCTATGTATACATCATTGTCATCTCTTATGAAATGTTTGTCTGGTTTTACCTCAAAAGTGACATATAAATCTCCACGATGCCCTTTCTTGCCAATATTTCCTTTGCCTGATACTCTTAGGCGATTACCACTGTCAATACCTTTTGGTACACTGATTTTGACTGTTTCTCTTACCTCTTCATAGCCGTGTCCATTACAAGTTTTACAAGGCTCTGTTGCTGCAGTTCCTGTTCCATTACAAACTGGACAGGTCTGTGAAAATGTCATAAAGCCCTGTTTCATGTAAATTTGGCCTTGACCTTTACATTGTGAACAGGTTGAAAGTTTTCCGTCTTTTGCACCGGTGCCTTTACATTTTTGACAAGATTTTTTGTAAGTGAATTCTATCTCTTTTTCACATCCAAAGATAGCTTCATTAAAATTAATATACATATCTACATTGATGTCAAGTGGGTATTTATCCATATCTGCGGGGTTTTGGCGTCTTCTTCCGCCCCCTCCACCAAATCCACTAAACATCTCTTCAAACATACTGCCTAAATCATCAAAACCAGAAGATGAACGAGAGCTACCTCCCATTCCTTGAAGACCCTCTTTTCCATAACGGTCATAAATACTTCGTTGTTGCTCATCGCTAAGACATTGATATGCTTCATTTACAAGTTTAAACTTATACTCTGCCTCTTTATCACCAGCATTTTTATCTGGATGATACTGTTTTGCCATTTTTCTATACGCTTTTTTAATTGTAGTCTTATCAGCATCACTTGATACTTCTAATATTTCATAATAGCTTAGGTTTTCCATTGTCGTAAAATCCTATATAATTTTTTTGCAATTATAGCAAATTTTTCACTGAGTTTTTGTATAATTCTTTTTATGAAAAGCAATACATTAATTCTCGTTTTATCACTCCTAATTTTAGGCTGCTCAAAGCAAGTAGAAACACCCTTACCTAAACTTCCAAATACCTATGGTATACCCGTTGTGTTTAGTGAACTTCCTGGCTTACAAAAAAATAATTTTCAAAATGTTTTAGATGATTTTATAAATAATTGCAGAAGTACTAAAGCACAAAAGATATATAGTTCTTTATGTCAAGAAGCAAAAAATAGTAGTAATGCAAAAGAGTTTTTACTTAATAATTTTCAAGTTTATAGAGTTTATAAGAAAAACGGTGCAAAAGAGGGGCTGCTTACCGGCTATTTTGAACCAGAATTACAAGGATCTCTGAAAAAGAGCAGTGTCTATAAATATCCACTTTATGCTACACCAAAAGATTTGGTGAATGTGGATTTAAGTGCTATTTACCCAGAACTGAAACACTATAGACTTCGTGGCAGATTAGAGGGAAATAAAATTGTTCCTTATGATAGTAGAGCAGAGATTAAACGCAGCGATATTAATAGTTCTGTTATATGTTACTGCAAATCAAAAATAGATAGATTTTTTTTAGAGGTGCAGGGTTCTGGAAAAGTTGTATTGGATAACAATAAAACAATCTATGTTGGGTATGCGAATCAAAATGGATATAAATATAGCTCCATTGGAAAATATCTTATAAATCATGGGGATATATCTGCAAACAATATCTCTTTGCAGTCCATAAAAGCCTGGTTAGAAGCGCATCCTAAAAAAATTGATACTGTTCTTAACCAAAATAAAGCAATGGTTTTCTTTGCTAAACGCAGTCAAGGTGCAACGGGTGCTCTCGGGTTAGAGTTAAGAGCAAAAAGTTCTGTAGCAGTTGATGGTCAATATATTCCACTTGGAAGTATGTTATACTTAAGTTCAAATTTTAAAAATAGAAAAATTGATAAATTTGTTTTTGCACAGGATGTTGGGGGCGCTATAAAAGGTTCTCTTCGTGCAGACTATTTTTTAGGCAGTGGAGAGCAAGCAATGCAAATAGCAGGAAAACTCAAAGCACCTCTGAAAATGTGGATAATTTTACCAAAAGAAGAAAGATTTATGAATGAATAATTCGCTAGAAAAATTTAATAGGCTGGTAGATGCTCTTGGTGAGCTTCCTACGATAGGAAAAAAATCAGCAACAAGACTTGCATACTATATGATAATGAATGATACTTACACTGGTATGAAAATATCACATGCTATTGAAGATGCCATAGGCAGCTTGAAGAAATGTAGGGAATGTGGTGGAATGAGTGAAGATGAATTATGTCATATCTGCTCCGATGAATCTCGTAACAGCTCTTTTTTATGTATAGTTGAGAATGCAAAAGACATTTTACTTTTAGAGGAGAATGGACTTTTTGATGGAAAGTATTTTGTTTTGGACTCTTTAGAAGAGTTGAGTATTGAGCATTTAGAAAATATTGCTAGAAATGGTGTGCAAGAAGTTCTCTTTGCTTTGACTCCATCAATTTCAAATGATGCAGTTATGCTCTACATTGAAGATAAATTGAGTGCTTATGAGATTAATTTTTCAAAAATTGCACAAGGTGTTCCAACGGGTGTAAGTTTGGAAAATATTGATTTGCTCTCTTTAACAAGAGCATTAGAGGATAGGGTGAGTGTATGATGAGAATTTTTTTACTACTATTACTGTTGTTTGTATATAGTTATGCTGATGATTATGAATTTTGTGAATCTGCTAAAAAATATGATGGAACAAAGAGTAAAATTGATATAAAGCATATTAAAAATGACGAATCTAAAGAGAGTATGGAAAAGTGGCTTGCTGGGGGCATTGCTCTTGAAGCATATAAGGTAAACTATTTACTTCCTTATGGTTACTCAAATAAAAAGTATCTCTCAAATGGTCGTCCAGTCAAGTATAGAAAGATAGAAGCAGAGTTACAAGTGAGTCTGAAACGCAAAATAGCAAAAAATCTCTTTGGTTTGCATGGCTCCTATTATCTTGCTTATTCTCATAAATCTTTTTGGCAGTTATATACAGATTCTGCACCGTTTAGAGAGACAAATTATAATCCAGAAGGATTTGTGGTATTTCCTGTAAATGATGATAAATATTTTATGAAAATACGCTCAGTAAAGTTTGCCCTCGCGCATATGTCTAATGGTCAACCAAACACCTCTGATGTTTATGTGGATGGAGGGAAAATGAATAATCTTTCTAAAAGTATAAATTATTTTTATTCAACAATACGAATGCAGCATGATACGCTTATTGTAGATTTGAGACTGCAGGCTCCACTAGGAGCTGGAGATAATTTAAGTGATAACCCGGATATTATGGATTATTTAGGATATAGCAATATTAAGCTTACCTATTTTTATAAAAAAAGTATATTGACTTTTATGGGAAGAGGTAACTTTGGGACACGAAGAGGAGCGTTAGAAGCAACATATTCATATCCTCTCCAAGATGAAACGAATCTATATATAAAATTTTTTAGTGGATATGGGGAGTCTCTGATTGATTACAATCGTAATTTAACAAAGTTTTCTATTGGGTTTAGTTTCTCTCGCTAAAGCTCGAAGCTCTTTCGCATATAGAGTTTAATTTGCTCTGTCTTAAGTGTATTATTTGTAAAGAGTTTATTTGCAAGAACACCTTGACCTAGGAGCATATCTGCACCATCTTTATACGTAAGTTTATGTTTAGAGGCAAGTTGTAAAAAAGGTGTAACTTTGCCATAAATTGCATCGGCTGCATATCTGGTATTATTTAAAATCTCTTCAAGTAGCTCTTTTGGTGCAGGAAGGGAGTTATCTTCAAGACCAGCACTTGTGGTGTTTACTACCAAATCATATGATGCTATTTTAAAATCATCCCAAGAACTTGTTTTACAGCCAAACTTTTTGAAATATGCAAGTCGTTTTGTACTTCTATTGAGTACTGAGACATTGATGTTCTCTTCTAAGAAGCGGATTGCAAGTGCTTTTGCCGTACCACCTGCACCGATAATTAAAATATTTTTGATATTCTTAAATTCACCAATAGCAAATAAAAATCCGTCTGCATCAGTATTGTAGCCAATAAGTTTGCCATTTTCATTAATAAGAGTATTGACAACGCCAATTTTTTTGGCAAAGCCTCTCACTTCATCACACGCTCTAAACGCAGCCTCTTTATGTGGAACAGTAACATTCGCACCAGAGAGTTTGAGTTTGAAAAAAGTCTCTTTTAGTTTTGTGGAATCCTCTAAAAGTGTACGGGTGTAGCACGCTTTGTAGTTGAGGTGTTTAAAAACAGAGTTGTGCATTAAAGGACTACGAGAGTGTGCGACTGGATTGCCAAATATGGAGAAAAGTTGCACTATTTTTTATCCAAATCTTCAAGAGAGTTTATTAATGCTCCAAGTTTATTGTTTACTTCAAGATACTCTAGTTCATTTTGACTATCAGCCACTATGCCCGCACCAGCCTGAAGCACTACTTTGTCCTCTTTTACCATGGCTGTTCTAATAGTTATGGCACTATCCATATTGCCATCAAATCCAAAGTAACCGACACTACCACTGTAAAAGCCTCGTTTAATTCCTTCATACTCTGCAATGAGTTCCATAGCACGAATTTTTGGAGCACCTGTCATTGTCCCTGCTGTAAAAGTAGCCATAAAAAGGTCAAACATATCTTTGTCTTCATTTATTCGTGCAACTACATCAGAGACAATGTGCATAACATGAGAGAATCGCTCAATATGCATTATATCTTCAACTTTTACACTGCCTGTTTTTGCAACGCGACCAACATCATTACGACCAAGGTCTATAAGCATAAGATGTTCTGCCAGCTCTTTGGGGTCATTGAGTAGTTCAATTTCAAGCTCTTTATCTTTCTGTTTTGTATCACCTCTTTTTCTTGTCCCCGCTATTGGACGCAAAAGAATTTCATCTTCAGTAAGTCTTACCATAACTTCAGGAGAAGAACCTACAATACTAAAATCTTCATACTCCATTAAAAACATATATGGAGAGGGATTTTTAGTGCGTAAAATTCTATAAAAACTAAAAGGATCTACTTTAATATACCTTGTAAAGCGATTTGTCATAAGTATTTGAAAAACATCACCACTTTTAATCATCTCTTTTGATTTGTCAATCATCTCAAAAAATTTCTCTTTAGAGTGTGCAAAAGTACCTTTATCATTACCAACATTATAAACTCTGTGTTTGTATGTATAGATACCTTTTAGGGTCTCTTCAATACTTTGAAATTTATTTGCATATTCACTAAGTGTTGAGATAAGTGTAATTTGATGATTTTTATGGGAATAGACAAGTATAAGTTTTGGTAAAATAAGATCTAAATCAGGTGTGTTTAACTCATCTTTGAGATTTTGCATAAATGATTGCAATTTCGGCTCAAAGACCTTCACCATATCATAGCCGATATAGCCTATGAAACCATCAACATAGCCAACATTTAATTTTTTTGTTGCTTCTTTATAAATGGTAGTATCTATATTCGCATAATACTTTTTAAGAAACTCAAAAGGGTTTTCATCTATAACTGTAGTTTTAGAATTTTCGTCAGTATATACTGTTTTGTTATCTATATATTGAAGTCTTTGTCTTGCCCCAATGCAGATAAAACTGTAATTTCCTTCACTTTGCCCAGCACTTTCAAAAAGATATGTGATTTCATTTTCAAACATCTTTTTGAGTTCTGAATAAACAGCTATGGGCGCGAGTTGGTCTAGTGTAAATTGCTTAGAATGTATCAATTTCTGCCTTAAGTAATGAATTATAGTTTAACTAAAAATGCTCCACGCACAACTTTTGAACGTAGTATCGCTTTTGCTTTGTTTGCCTCTTTTCTTGTCTTAAAAGGACCTACCAATACTTTATTGATATTTTTAATTTTATGATAAGAATATTTATAGCCTAGTTTTGTAATTGAATTTAAAAACTTTTTATTTGGTTTATATCTTGAAAAAGAACCTACCTGTACAAAATAAGCGTGCTTTAGTATTGCAACTTTTTCATGAGTTTTTTTAACTTTTTTAGGTAAAACTTTAGCTTTTACTACTCTTTGTTTTTTTTGTACAGTTTGTATTGTTGGAGTAGTTTTTACAGGTTCTTCTATATTTTCTACCTGTGTCGCTGCACTCTCTTGTTTGAGTTTTTTTGCAATATGGTCAAGATTTGTATCTTCTTGTTTGTTCTCTTGTACTACAGGAACATCTTCAAAAAGAGGTTCTTTATCGAGGGCATTTTCACTTGCCACTTGTGCTTTTGGTTCAGGAGGAAGAACAGCTTGAGGTAGATTACCTGTTCCTTTTGAATTTATTGAGTTCATAAGCATAACGACTACAATGAGCACAACGCCAAGTGTCGCAATAGCTAATATAATTTTTTTATTGGAATTCGATGAACCACCTTTGTTTAGTACAATGTCACTCAGTTCGTTTTTCTCATCCATAATTTCACCTCAATTTTTTATTTTTTCAATAATACCAAAAATATTACAATGTTACAAGTTATAAATAGACTTCTTGCAAAACTTAGATATGTTTCAGCAATTTATAGAGAGTTTTAATTAAGGCAGATGTTCTTCAGCGTAGCCGTAGCTACGGTGAAGGTTATCTAACGCAGAGTAAAGCTCTCTATAAATTGCCCAAAGGGAGGAATAAAAAAAGCGAACTTGCACAAAACTTTTTCTCACCGTAGCTGTAGCTACGCTTCAAAAAAGATTTTGCACAATTTCATCTTTTTTTCTTTCCTCTGAAACATATCTAAGTTCTGCAAGAAGTCTAATATATTTTACATATGTTTTGACCAAGATGCTCCACGCTCTTTTGCATAAACCTCATAAGGGAGTGTCAGTATGTTGTACTCTTCTGGAGTATCGTTGTTAGGAAACATCTTCCACTGTTTTGGCTGTTTAGCAGCAAGTTTCATACTTATCATCTTTCCAAGTTGTATAGCTTCTTGCAGCGTAGTATGCCCTTTATGGATATAAAGATGGAGATGCCCTTTAGTCTTTGTCTCATACGCTGTAAAGTTGATATAACCCTCTTCGCGAAGAAGAAGTTGTGCACGATGATAAAATCTTTCAGGATCTCTTCCATTATAATCAATAACAATATTTTCAACTACACCTTTTTTGTCTGCAACAGAGTGTGCAACAGTGATTTCACCTTTGATGTGTTTGTTAATAATTGCTTGCGTGAGAGGAGCATTTACTTTTTCAAATTTATTATAAAAAGTACGCCCTTTAAAAGAGATTTTATCTACTACTGAATCACGCTTGATCCAGTAGTGGTCACTCACCATCTTTATAAGTTTTAAATCCATGGCAGTCATAAAAATACCTTAGTATGTTGGTTGGTTATAAATTACAAAGTTTTGTGCAAGTTCTTTTAGTTCTTCTTTGATTTGTGCCTGTAACTCTGTGTTGGTAATGTCATCTAAAACATCAGCCATTTTGTTTGCAATGAGTTCAAACTCTTTCTCTTTCATTCCTCGAGAAGTAAGTGCAGGAGAACCAACGCGAATACCAGAAGTAACAAATGGACTTCTTGTCTCACCTGGAACAGTGTTTTTATTTACTGTTATACCTGCGTTTCCAAGAGCTGCATCAGCCTCTTTTCCTGAGATCTCTTTACCAACAAAGCTTACAAGTACAAGATGATTGTCTGTTCCATCGGAGACTACATTGTATCCTCTTTTCATAAGCACATCTGCAAGAATCGCTGCGTTTACTTTTACCTGTTTCGCATACTCTTTCCATTCAGGGCTAAGATTATGTTTAAATCCAACTGCTTTTGCTGCAATTACATGAACAAGTGGTCCACCTTGAAGGGCAGGGAAAATTGCAGAGTTGATTTTTTTTGCAATATCTTCATCATTTGTCATAATCATACCACCACGAGGACCTGCAAGAGTTTTATGAGTAGTTGTTGTAACAACATGTGCATAAGGGAATGGACTAGGGTGTTCACCAGCAGCAACAAGACCAGCAATGTGTGCAATGTCAGCAAAAAGAATAGCACCAACTTCATCAGCTATTTCACGAAAGCGTTTAAAGTCAATCTCTCGTGCATACGCAGAAGCACCACAAACGATGATTTTTGGTTGTACAATCTTAGCAATGTCTAAAACTCTGTCGTAGTTGATGCGACCATCAAGCTCAACACCATAAGTAAATGAGCTGTAGTTTTTACCAGAAAATGATGGTTTTGAACCATGAGTAAGATGCCCACCATGGCTTAAATCCATACCTAGAAGTTTATCACCAGCTTTAATAAGTGCTGCATAGACGGCACCATTTGCCTGAGAACCTGAGTGTGGTTGTACATTTGCATATTTACAACCAAAAAGTTCACATGCTCTGTCAATTGCTAATTGTTCTACACCATCTGCATACTCACATCCGCCGTAGTAGCGTTTAGCAGGGTATCCTTCGGCATATTTGTTTGTAAAAACAGAGCCCATAGCTTCCATAACTGCAGGAAGTGTAAAATTTTCAGATGCAATCATCTCTAAATGGTCAGTTTGTCTCTCTAGCTCTTTTTCGCATAAGTTAAATACTTCTTCGTCAAACTCTTTTAAAAAACTCATAGGGGTAAATTCCTTGTAAAAATTAAAATATGCTCATTGTACTAAAAATATAATAATAAAGTTCTGAATACTATCAGCAGTCTAGACTAAGTAAAAGAAAATAATTTTCCTTTAAGTCTATCTATGTAATAATACATTAATTCATCGTCAAAAAAGGATAAAACATGAGACAATATGAAACATATAGATGTAACAAATGTGGTAATATAGTGGAAGTGCAAAGTGTGGGTGGAGGAGAGCTTCATTGTTGTGGTGAGGCTATGGAAATGGTCACAAAATCACTTACTTTAGTGAACCTTATGAAAGCATTTGCAGGAGAATCTCAAGCAAGAAATAGATATGAGTATTATGCAAAAGCAGCTCAAAAAGAGGGGTATAGAGATATAGCAGCACATTTTCAAAGAGCAGCAAATAATGAAAAAGAGCATGCAAAACTTGAATTAGCACTGCATAATAGAATGAAGTTTGAGAGAGAAAATAATTTTGGCACAACTGCTGAAAACTTACAAGATGCTATTAATGGTGAACATTACGAAAATTCTAGTATGTATCCTGATTTTGCTGCGGTTGCGAAAGCAGAGGGTGATAAGGAAGCTGCAAGACTCTTTAGTGCTATTGGAAAAGTAGAAGTAGAACATGAGAAAATGTATAGAATGCTTTTAGAACGATTGAATGCCGATCATGAGTTTGAGAGTGATGAAGAAGAAGCGTGGATTTGTGAAGTATGCGGACATATTCATTATGGGAAAAAAGCTCCTGAAAAATGCCCTGTGTGTAAACATCCAAAAGAGTATCAGTCTCGTTTAGTTGAGACGAAATAGAGTAGAATTTCTTCTACTCTTCTTCTTGGGAAGCCTCTTCACATATATCACCATTTAGAGGTTTCATAGCAGGGAAAAGTAATACATCACGGATACTATGCTCATTTGTAAGAAGCATAACAAGTCTGTCGATTCCGATTCCTTGTCCAGCTGTTGGAGCCATACCATAGCTTAATGCTTCAACGAAGTCACTGTCCATTTCATGTGCTTCATCATCACCACAATCTTTGGCAGCCATCTGTCCCTCAAAGCGCTCTAGTTGGTCAAGTGGATCATTAAGCTCTGAAAAAGCATTTGCAATCTCACGCCCTGCAATAAAAAGTTCAAATCTTTCAGTAATTTCTGGATTCGTATCACTTCTTCTTGCAAGTGGTGAAATTTCAACTGGATACTCTGTTATAAAAGTAGGGTCAATGAGTTTTTCCTCTACAAATTCATCAAAGAGTTCACCTTGAAGTTGTCCTAGATTCATTTTCTCATTAACATCAAGATTATTCTCTTTTAAATATGCAATGATTTTTGCTTTATTGTTTACTATATCAGATGGTACTCCACCAATAAGAGTAAGTGATTCAATAAGTGGAATCTCTTGAAAATTGTTAAAATTAACTTTTAAATCTCCATAAGGCAAGAGTGTTGGTAGTTTTAAATGTTCAAAGAGATATTGGAAATACTCTTTTGTAATTTCTATTAAATCTTTGTATGTTTTATATGCCCAATAAAATTCTATAGAGGTGAATTCAGGGTTATGTGTTGCATCCATTCCTTCATTTCTAAAGTTTCTATTTATTTCAAAAACAGCCTCAAAACCACCAACTATAAGTCGTTTTAGGTAAAGTTCTGGAGCAATTCTTAGGTATCTATCTACATCAAGTGCATTATGGTGTGTAACAAATGGTTTTGCATTTGCTCCACCTGCTATTGGGTGCATCATTGGAGTTTCTACTTCTAAAAATCCTTTATCTTCAAAAAATCTTCTTGTAAGAGAAATAACACGAGAACGAGTTTGAAAAGTTTTTCTCACTTCTGTATTCATAATTAAATCAAGGTAGCGTTTTCTGTATCGAACCTCTTTATCTGTAATACCATGAAATTTTTCAGGAAGTGGACTAATTGCTTTTGTCAGAATCTTTAAATCATCAGCATGAAGAGAAAGTTCTCCTTGACCTGTAACAAAAGGGTAGCCATGCACTTCTATAATATCTCCCACTTCAATATTTTTTTTGAAAATAGTATTGTAAAAACCTTCAGCAAGATTGTCTCTTGCTACATAAAGTTGTAGCATTCCACTCTCATCTTCTATCTTAACAAAACTTGCTTTTCCCATAATGCGAAGAAATTTTATACGCCCACTAACAACATAGAGGCGTGTTGCATCTCGCTTATCTTCTTTTTGCTCAATATCTGCGTTTACATTTAAAAATTTTTCTATAGTTGTATTTCTTTGAGACTGGTTTGAGTAAGGGTTTATTCCTGCTTCTCTTAGTACATTTGCTTTCTCAATTCTTTGTTGTATAAATTTATTACTAAACAATCAATTTTCCTTTTTATAATTATCTATTTTGTTTCTTGACATTTTTTGCAGATACCATATATCTGCATAGAATGGTCTTTCATTTTAAAACCAAGTTCATCGGTAATGGCATGTTGGCGTTTTTCTATTTCTTCATCTACAAACTCTGTAATCTCGCCACATTCAGTACATATTAGATGGTCATGATGCTCTTTTGCACCAAGTTCATATTTTTTTCCTTGTGCACCAAAAGAGAGAGAAGTGACGACATTTGAATCCTCAAGTAAAGAGAGGGTTCTATACACGGTAGCAATTCCAGTTTTTAATTCCGGATACTTTTCTTGTATAAGATGGTGCAAAGACTCTGGAGTGAGATGTTCATCCGAATTATAGAGTGTTTCTAAAATAACTTCGCGCTGTATAGTAAATTTCAGACTATTAGCCTTAAGCAGTCTTTTGAAATTTTCTAAAAGCTGCTCATATTTAATGGTTCTGTCATTAAAGTCAGTTGTAATGTTTGGCATCTTACTTCTCTGTAGTTTTTTCTGATTCTTGTTCTGGTTCTAATTCTTGTTTTACTTTTGTTTCTGGTTCCGCTTTTGCTTCTGATTCCGCTTCTGGTTCGGATTGTTGCATCTGCTCTTTAGCGCTATTGACTACTTTTTTCACTTGTTCTTGCACATTTTCTTGAATGTTTTCTTGAATGTTTTCTCTAACTTTCTGAGTCGTTTTATCTATGCTTGTATTAATTTCATTACTAACTTCAGTCGGGTCGATTTTCATGATATATCCACCAGTCTCAACTAGTACAGGAAAAAGAACACTTCCTTTCATAGCAGAATCAATAGTAGTTCTAAGGGCTTTAACATTATATATGGCAAATGCAATAACGGCAGCAATAAGAAAAAATTTACCTGCAGCAAAGACAAATCCGAGGATTTTATCAACTAGACCGAGACCACTAAGAGAACTTAACTTTTTAAAAGCAAATCCAATTGCTATCATAGCTAGCCAAAAAACTGCTAATGTAAATAAAAAGCCTGTAAAGCTTATTGCTGAGGCATTAGAAAAGTTAAATATGTGATCATTTAAATATGTTCCCACCTTATCTCCCACGCGAGAAGCGACAAAGAGACCTCCGATTATGCCAATAAGCCCAAATGCTTCTTTAAATAAACCGTTAAGTATCCCTTTTAGCCCAAGTAACAATATTATTACTGATGCAATAAGGTCAAAATAATTAAATTCCATTTTTCATCTCCACATTCATTTGATTTTTTCCAGAGTTTTTTGATACATAAAGCGCTCTGTCGGCTCTTTCTATAAGTGTAGTAGGAGTATCTCCGTCTTGATAAGAAGTTGCCCCTATGCTTATCGTTATAGATAGTGACTTACCTTTATAAATCAAACGGTTTGAGCGTACTAAATTTAAAATACGCTGTGTAATTTCAAGGCAAGATTTCTCTTCTACTCTGTTAAGGATTATTACAAACTCTTCACCACCAAAACGAAATAGTTTATCTCCATCTCGGAGTGTGTTGCGTAGTAATTTTGTAAGATAAATAAGTACCTTATCCCCAGCTAAATGACCATGTAAATCATTTACCTGTTTAAAGTCATCTACATCTAATATAAGCAGGTGTAGTTCATGCTTTATATAACCTTTATTACATATTTTTGCCAAGTATTTATCTAAGGCACCTTTATTGAAAACTTTTGTTAGTGGATCTAAATTAGAATTTTTTTCTAACTCTCTAACCTCTTTTGAAAGTTTTGTTATAAGTTCATTTGCTTTTTTTACTTCATCAGACATATTATTTTGTAATGCATCAAATTTATTTTTAATAGATGGATAATCTATTAACTCATTTTGATGTTGACTCAATGTCTCCTGATGTTCTTTTGTAATCTTTTCAAACGAGTCATTAGTGCTTTTATAAGATGATAATGATTTTTCTGCAAGCTCTTTATAGGAATTCGCAAGAATTGCTTTTGCTTGGTCTACAGAATCTACTTGTGAATTAGATATTGTGAGTAGCGTATCTGAAGCATGTTTGAGTGCATCTGCTACCTCTTCTTTTGTAGTCTCATTATGAGTGTCAATATTGTGTAAAATATCGTTATAAATTTGAGTTACTAAAGATTTTAAATCATCTTTGTTCATATGTCTCCAAATAACTTTTGGCAAAAGCCGTCAAAAGTAATAGCATGAATTTACGCAATTATACATTTTTAAGCATAAAAAAAGCTTTTCTGAGTGATATTTTAGCTAAAATAACAAAAATATAATTTAATAAGGTTCTACAATGAGTACTTGGAGTCCATCTAGCTGGAAAGAAAAACCAATATTACAACAACCAACTTATCCTGATCAGGTAAAATTGGAGTCAGTTCTTTCAGAATTGAGAAACTATCCACCATTAGTGTTTGCTGGAGAAGCCCGTTCTTTAAAAGAACAACTTGCAAATGTTGCACAAGGGAAGGCTTTTTTACTGCAAGGTGGGGATTGTGCTGAGAGCTTTTCAGAGTTTCATGCGGATAACATTCGTGATACTTTTAAAGCATTGATGCAGATGGCAGTTGTCATGACCTATGCTGGTGGACTTCCTGTTGTGAAAGTAGGGCGCCTTGGCGGTCAGTTTGCAAAGCCTCGTTCATCAAACACAGAGACCTTAGATGGCATAACACTTGACTCTTACCGTGGTGATATTATTAACGGTATAGACTTCAATGAAAAGGCGCGTGTTCCTGATCCTGAACGCATGATAAGAGCGTATAATCAAGCGACTGCAACACAAAATTTGCTCCGTGCTTTTGCATCGGGTGGTTTGGCTGATTTACATAAAGTAAGTAAGTGGAATCTTGATTTTGCTCATAAAAGTGAAATAGGTGAAAAATATGAAGCTATTGCTGAAGATATTGAAAAATCTTTAAAATTTATGGAAGCGTGTGGTGTGACTTCAAAAACATACAGAACACTTCGTGAGACAGACTTCTTTACTTCACATGAAGCACTTTTACTTCCATATGAAGAGGCATTTACTCGTAAAGATTCTATTACTGGTGATTGGTACAATGTAGCAGCACATATGGTTTGGATAGGGGATAGAACACGTCAACTTGATGGTGCTCATGTTGAGTATATGAGAGGAATTAAAAATCCTATTGGAATTAAAGCTGGACCATCTATGGATCCTGAAGATTTAGTAAGATTGGCTCAAGCTGTAAATCCTGATAATGAAGCAGGATGCTTAAATATCATTGTAAGAATGGGTGCAAACAAAGTTGGTGAGCATATGCCACAGCTTATTCGGGCTATTGAGCGAGAAGGGTTAAATGTTGTTTGGTCATGTGACCCAATGCATGGAAATACTATTAAATCTTCAAATGGTTATAAAACTCGTCCTGTTGATGATGTTTTAACCGAAATGAAACAGTTCTTTCAAGTGCATCGTTCTGAGGGAACTTTTGGTGGTGGTGTTCACTTAGAGATGACGGGTAAAAATGTTACTGAGTGTATTGGTGGTAGCTTTACAGTAAGAGAAGAGGATTTAAGTTCTCGTTACCATACACATTGTGATCCTCGTCTAAACGCAGACCAATCACTAGAGCTTGCATTTTTAATTGCAGACTCTTTAAAAGATGCACACAAGTAAGATATTTTTATCTTACTTGAAAAATATTCTCTTTTTGTACAACGATGAACTCTGTTCCATAGCAGATTCTTTGTTGTATCCCTCCACGGGCTGTCAAATCTACAACAATTCCTAAATTTTGCGTCTCAATATTTTTTGTAATAGTTGAAAATATCTCATAAGCAATATCTTCTGCGTTTAGTTTTTTATCTCGAAGTGAAGTAATATATTTTTTAAAGTCTAAAAGATTAAAAGTTTCCCCTAAACTCATAAAATTAACATAGACACTACCACGATAAGGTTGTCCACTCTTTGCAAGAAAGAGTAACTCATGAGAGAGGTATTGAAGTTTTGTATTTTTTACTATATCTACTTTTTGAAGTTGCACTAGCCTATCCTTTGAGGGTTGAGATTACGGTTTAAAAATCTATACTTTTCTATGTCCTTATACTTTTCCTCTTCATTAGAGTAGCTAAACGCAGGATGTATGCTAATGTTGCCTCGTGGATAAAAGAGTCCAATAACTTCAAGATATTTTGGTTCCATCAGTTTTACTAAATCTTTTCCAATTTTATTGACAACATCTTCATGAAACTCTCCACTATTCATAAAGCTAAAGAGATAGAGTTTGAGCGATTTGCTCTCAACCATTTGAATATCTGGAATATAGTTGATAATGAGCGTACCAAAATCGGGTTGATTTGTTTTAGGACAGAGTGAAGTGAACTCATCGGCATTAAGTGTTACCCAGTAATCCATTTGAGGGTGAACATTTTCAAATGTTTCAAGCAGAGTTGGGTCGTATTCGTATTTGTATTGTGTTTGTTTGCTACCGAGTTGTGTTACTTCAGAGGCTCTTTTAGCTTTGTATGTTTTTTCATCCATTCTCTATCTCTTCCTCTTTTTCTTGGATTGTTAAAAGCTCTTCAACTTTTTCTTCATACTCTGTTTCAAGGCTTGCAAGCTCTCCTGCAAGGGCTGTAATACCTCTCTCCTCATAGCATGCTGGATTTGTAAGGCAAATATTCATCTTCTCTATCTCCTCTTCAAGTGCATCTATTTCTTCAGGGAGTTTTTCAAGTGCCATTTTCTCTTTAAAAGTGAGTTTAAGTTTTTTCTCTTTTTCTCTTTTTTGCTCTTTTGGCTTCTCTTGTGTCGCCTCTTTTTCCATACTATCAAGCTCTTGTAACTCTTTTTCTAGTTCAAGGTACTCAGAGTAGAGTTGGTGTGATTCTTCTATGGTTTTATCTGCTTTAAATATAAAGAGTTTTTTAGCAATTTTATCAACAAAGTATCTATCGTGAGAGACTATGATTACGGCTCCTGCAAAGTTTGTCAGCTGTTCTTCTAAAATATTGATAGTAGGAATATCAAGGTCATTGGTAGGTTCATCAAGTATAAGTATATCTACATCTTGTGTAAAGAGGAGGGCTAAAGCTACACGGTTTTTCTCTCCACCACTTAGTACGCCAATCTTTTTATCTAAAAATTCTCGTGGAAAGAGAAAGTTTTTTAGGTATCCATAGACATGAAGGTCACTTCCTCGTACATTAACACGGTCCCCTCCATGTGGACAAAAAGTCTCTATAAGGTTCTTATCATCATTAAGCATTTCACGATGTTGATCAAAGTAGCCGACTTTAAATTCACCGCGTTTGATGATGCCTTTAGTTGGGTCTAATCTTCCTAAAAGTGCTTTTAGTAGAGTTGATTTTCCACTTCCATTTGGGCCAACAATAGCAATGACATCTTTTTGTAATATTCGTGTTGAAAAATCATGAAGTAACTCTTTACTTCCAAGTGTAAGAGCTAAATCTTCTACTTCAAAAAGCATCTTTTGTCTGTTTACGCTTTTATCTCTGTTAAAATGTTTCGCTTCTCTTTGGAGCTCTACGGACATTTTTCTTATTTTTGCTGGGTTTGTTTTTGCTGCATCACGCAGTTGCATAAGACGCTCTTTTCTGCCCTCGTTGCGTTTAAGTCTTGCTCGAACACCACGGGCAAACCACTCATTTTCTCTTTTGAGAACTCCTAAGAGATTATCATGTTGTTTTTGCAGCGTTCTTAAGTACTCCTCTTTTTGTGTAAGATAGCTGGAATATCCTCCACTATATTCATGGAGTGTACAATCATCAACTTCAATGCTTTTAGTAGCAATTCTGTCTATAAAGTATCTATCATGAGAGATAAAAACAAGAGTGAATTTCTCTTTTAAAAGAAGTTCTTCAAGAAACTCAACCATATAAACATCAAGGTGATTGGTTGGTTCATCAAGAAGTAAAATATCTGGTTTTTGTAAAAGTAAAGAGGCAAGGGCAACACGGCGTTGTTCTCCTCCACTTAGAAGTGCAATGGGTTTCTCTTCATACTTTTTCAGATCAAAATGTTGAATAATGCGTTCTATCTTATCATCAAGATTCCAAGCTTTATGGTGTTCTATGTAGCGAGAGAGTTGTTCATGCTCATCAAGTAAAATCTTGTTTTCAAAATCTTGCGCTAAAAGTAAAGAGAGTTCATTATAGCGCTCTTTAGCTGCGTTTAGCTCTTTGAGTCCCGCTTCGACAGCTTGACGAACTGTGTGTCCTTCTTCAAATTCTGGACGCTGATCAAGCATTTTAACTTCTAAATCATTTTTAGTGATGCGTCTGCCGCCATCTAAATCGAGTGTGCCATTGACAATTTTCATAAGAGTTGATTTACCGCTACCATTTTTACCAATAATAACGATGCGTTCACCCTCATCTACATGAAAATCAACTTCAGTAAGAATTTTTTGTGCCGAATAGTGTTTTGAAACTTTTTGTAAATCAATTAATGCCATTTGGAATAATACCCATTGTGAGGTTAGGATAAACTTTTTTATAAATATTGTCCTGTATCAACTCTCTGTTGTTGAAGTTGCTATAATATATGCACGATTTATTAAAAGGAAGATTTTTGGGTATTTTTATACATATACATTTAATTGCTGCTATTGCATGGATTGGTGGTTCCGTTTTTATGTTTGTTTTAGGAGTTTCACTTAGAGATAAAGAGAAACAAAAGCAGGTTTATCCTCATATTGGACCTATTTTTGGTTATTTTGAAGTCGTTTCTATTGTGATTTTACTAATAACTGGAACTGTTATGATAACAAACGATGGACTTTTATCACAACTTTTTACTAGTGATCATTCCCTAGTTATAGATACTTTACGAAAAAAATTATGGATTGTTCTCGTGATTGTAATTGCAACAGTCATTCATTTTATTATTGCGTTTAAAACAAATAATGTAGAGAGAACGAAATTACAAAACATTATTTCTCGTGGTTCTTCACTGCTTATTTTCTTTCTAAACCTTTTTGTATTGCATTATGCGATTGTGATTCGTTCCATTCTTGGTTAGGACAGAGTTCTTTTGCACTAAACCAGTTGGCAATCCCTTCATCCGTATAGTGGTACTCCCTCTGATGGGGAGGAATAACACTATTTCTCATCTTCGCACGGACTATTCCAATAATTAAGAATGTGATGAGTAGTGTTGCTCCTGCTATAAAATAATCATACAAATACCAAGCTATAAACGCAGTGACAAAGCTAGAATATTGCAGTAAAAGTTTTATGCTAAACGCAATCAACTTGCATTTTTTTGAGTGAAGTATTGGGGTTGGTTCTATTAAATCTATGTAATCATTTTCCATAGAAAGTATTATAGCAAAATAGTAAGCTAAACAAACTTTAGTGAATAAGACTAAAGTTTTTTGATAAAACTTGCAACTATTAACTTTTTTTGCTAAAATACACTTAAATTTTAAAAAAGAAGGAATTAAATTATGGCTAAACATCAATTTCAAACAGAAGCAAATCAAATTTTACAACTTATGATACACTCTCTATATTCAAATAAGGAGATTTTTCTTCGTGAATTAGTCTCTAATGCATCTGATGCTATGGATAAGCTCAATATGCTTGTTTTAACAGATGAAAAATATAAGAATGTTTCATTTAACCCTCGTATTGACATTAAAATAGATAAAGAGAAAAAAACTCTTACTCTTAGTGACACTGGTATTGGTATGAATGAAGAAGATTTAATGAATAATCTTGGAACTATTGCAAAATCTGGAACGAAAGCATTTTTAGAAAATCTTACAGGTGATCAAAAAGAGGATTCTAATCTTATTGGTCAGTTTGGTGTTGGTTTCTACTCTGCATTTATGGTTGCAAAAAAAGTAGAAGTTATTACTAAAAAAGCAGGTGAGGAAAAAGCTTATAAATGGATAAGTGATGGTACAGGTGAATTTGAAATTGAAGATGCTTCAAAAGATTCTCATGGTACTGAAATTATTATGTACTTAAATGATGGTGAAGAGGAATTTTTAGAGACTTATCGAGTTGAGAGCATTATTAAAAAATACTCTAATCACATTGCATTTCCAATTTTTATGGATAAAGAGAAAACAATTCCAGCAAAAACAGATGATGATGGCAAAGAGATAGAGCCTGCTAAAACTGAGATAGAAAATGTACAGATCAATGCTGCAAATGCACTCTGGACACTCTCAAAAAGTGAACTAAAAGATGAAGATTACAAATCATTTTATGAGACAATTGCACACTCATCAGAAGAGCCTCTTGCATGGACACATCATAAAGCAGAAGGTGCTATTGAATATACAACGCTATTTTATATTCCAAGTAAAGCACCTATGGATATCTATAGAGTTGATTATAAACCAGGTATTAAACTCTACATTAATCGTGTATTTATTACAGATGATGAAAAAGAGCTTATGCCAACATACTTGCGTTTCTTGCGTGGTGTGATTGATTCAGCAGATTTACCATTGAATGTAAGTCGTGAAATTTTACAATCAAATCCAGTGATGAGTAAAATTAGAAATGCATCTGTGAAAAAAGTGCTTTCTGAACTCTCTAAAATGATGAAAAAAGATTCAGATAAGTACAATACTTTCTACAAAGAGTTTGGTAATGTACTTAAAGAGGGACTTTATAGTGATATGGGGAACCGTGAGAAAATTTTAGAACTTCTTAAATTTAACTCTCTTAATAGTGACGAGATGATTACTATTGAAGATTATGTGAAAAATGTGGATGAAGAGAAAAAAGAGATTTATTATTTGGCAGCAAAAACATCTCTTGATTTACTAAAACACTCACCAATCTTAGAAAAATTTAAAGCTCGTGGCATTGATGTTCTTCTTCTTAATGAAGAGGTAGATACTATCATTTTCCCAATGGTAACTGAATATAAAGAGTATAAACTTATTCCTGCTGCAGATGCAAAATTTGACGAGAGCGAAGATGATAAAAAGGAGAAAGAAGAGTTAGCAAAATCGTATGAAGATTTTACAAAAAAACTTAAAGAAATTCTTGGTGATAGCGTAAAAGAAGTTGATGTAACAACTGAACTTACAGACTCTCCTGTTGCTATTAAAATTGATAAAGAAGATCCAGCTTATATGATGGCTCAAATGATGAAACAGATGGGGCAAGCAACAGATGCACCAGAGCCTGCACCAATTTTAGAGATTAATCCTAAGCATGAGCTTGTGGAAAAACTCAAAGAGAGTGCTGATGTTAATTTAATAGAAGATGCAGCACATGTCCTTTTAGATCAAGCAAAATTATATGATGGTCAAGAACTTGATGATACAGCAGATTTTGTTGTACGCTTAAATAGAATTATTGCTAAAGCGTTATAAAATTTTTGAATGAGTGTATAATAAAAGCACACTCATTCAATTCTCTTCAAATAAAACTACAAATAAATTGTATATCACATAAAAATATGTTATTTTATATCTATGATAAAGAAATTTGAACTTTTAAATAAATCAGTAGAAAAAGAGGATGTGCAATTAATGCAGGAAGAAGCTTCGCGTATTTATACGGATCTTATTACAAATGAACTGGCTGATTTGAACTTATCAGAATATACTTATGCCCCTGCACAAGCTGTAGAAGAGTTAGGATTGGATGAAGCGTTAATAAATGAATTAGTAGCAGACTATGTCTCTCAAATTATTAAATCTCTAGTACAGTTTGAAGTAAAATTAAATAATTTACAAAAATCTAAAAATAATAATGAAACTAATCTAGACTATACTCCTTTTAGAGAACTTGCTCATAAAAACTTAGGTGTTGCAAGAAATTTACGCATTAAAAATGCAGAGATACTGCTTTATGAAATGATGAAAGGTGAAGATTTAGATTATTTGATGTTATGTCTTGAGGCATTAGAAGTTTCTACAATTAAACTCAATACAGAAGTAGCTTACAACACTCTCAAGCTGATTGAAGTGAAAGATTCATTAAAAAACTAATTTTTCAGTGAATCCGAAATTTGTTCTAATTTTCCTTTATGATTATTAATTATTTTTACCTCTTTTTTATCAACTGGAAGGACGAATGCCAATAGAATGAAAATAAGTGAGAATACAAGTGCAAGAAGAGCGCTTAAAATTATTTTTAATCTAAAATCTCTCATTTTAGCGATTTTCTTGCTTATCATTTGTTATATAAATCCAAAATTCTTTATGCGTATAGCCCTTATTTAAAAAATAAATTTGTAAAATTGTTACTCTGTAAAGGGTAATTAACATCTTAGCATATGGAATAAAAAGGCTTAGACTTACAAGTATAGACTGCTGTTTATCGCCTTTGGATTCCATCATCTCTTGCATACCAATATTTCTACTTAAATAGATACCAAAGAGTATTGAAAAAGCAAAGTTTAAAATTAATCCAAAAATCATATAAGCCATAAAATCCTGTTCATACATACCAGCTACCATAATCTAAATCCTATATATTTTATTTATATAATATAATAATATCAAAATATTACTAAAAAGTAACATACATTCTCTCTTGGCAATAAAAAAGAAGAGTAAAAACTTTATTTAAACATCTTTATACTATACTAAGAGACAAATTATATAAAAGGTAATTGTATGGAAACTAACCTCATAATAGAGGGGGTAAAATTTATGTTTTTAGGAATGGGAACTGTGTTCGTATTCTTAGTAGTGATGATAGCATGTATGAACATAATGTCTTCAATTATAAACAGATATTTCCCTGAACCGCAATCAAGTGCAGATGCTACAACATCAAATGCACAAGTAAATAATAAAAAAATAGTCGCGGCGATAACTGCAGCAATTACACATCATAGAGAAGGTTAAGGATTATAATGGCTAAAAAATTTATAGATGTAATGGATACAACATTCAGAGATGGTTTTCAATCTGTATTTGGTGGTCGTGTACTGATGGATGACTTTTTTCCAGCAGTAGAGGCAGCCAAAATAGCAGGAATAAATCACTTTGAATTTGGTGGTGGAGCAAGATTTCAATCGCTTTACTTTTACTTACGAGAAGATGCATTTGAAATGATGGATAAGTTTCGTAAAATTGTAGGACCTGATGCAAATCTTCAAACACTTGCTCGTGGTGTAAATACTGTTATGCTTGATACTGGTTCAAAAGAGCTTATTGACTTACATGCTAAAATGTTTAAAAAACATGGAACAAATACAATCCGTAACTTTGATGCCTTAAATGATGTTGAAAACCTAAAATATTCAGCTGAACGCATTACACATCATGGTCTTAAGCATGAAGCGGCAATTACCATGATGGATTTACCTCCAGGATGCCATGGCGCACATACAGTCGAATTTTATGAAAAAACATTACGCGATATTTTAGATAGTGGACTTCCGTTTGATAGTATCTGTTTTAAAGATGCTTCTGGTACCTCAAATCCTCAAAAAGTTTTTGAAACTATTAAAATGGCAAGAAAACTTCTTGGTGATGATACTCATATTCGTCTACATACGCATGAGACTGCTGGTGTGTCTGTAGCTGCTTATATGGCGGCATTGGAAGCTGGTGTTGATGGAATTGATATGGCTGCAAATCCTGTAAGTGGTGGAACAGCACAACCAGATATTTTGACAATGCTTCATGCTACAAAGGGAATGAACTATGATCTTGGTGGCTTAGAACTTGGAAAAATTTTAACATACGAGAAAGAACTTCAATCATGCTTGGCAGATTATTTTGTTCCACCAGAGGCAACGAAAGTATCTCCTATTATGCCATTTTCACCAATGCCAGGTGGGGCATTAACTGCAAATACACAAATGATGCGTGATAATGGTATTTTAGATAAATTTCCAGAAGTTATTGCTGCTATGCAAGAGGTCGTTGAAAAAGGTGGTTATGGTACATCAGTAACTCCTGTTTCACAATTTTACTTCCAACAAGCATTAAATAATGTAATGCAAGGTCCGTGGGAAGCAATAGCTCCGGGATATGGTCGTATGGTTCTTGGTTATTTTGGGAAAACACCAGTTGCTCCGGATCCAGAAATAGTAAAAATAGCTTCAGAAAAGTTAAATCTTTTACCAACAACAGAAAAAGCTTTAGATTTAGCAGATGCTGATCCTGCAAAATCTTTAGAGAGTTGGATTAATAGACTTAAAGAAGAAAATATAGAAATCACTGAGGAAAATATTTTTATTGCTGCGGCATGTCACGATAAAGGTATCGCTTTTCTTAAAGGTGAAGGTGAATTAAACGTACGAAAAATATCTCAAATGGAAGAAGATTGCAAAGGCAAAGGAGAAAGAAAAGAAATGAGTGGAAATTATACAGTTGTAGTAGATGGTCAAAAGTTTAGTGTTCAGGTTGCTGAAGGTAGTGGTGATGTTCAAGTGGTAGCAGTTGAAGGTGAGACAGCAGTTGCAGCACCAACGCCAAATGCACCTGTTGGTGATGGTGTTGAAATTAAAGCACTTCTTCCTGGCAGTGTTTGGAAAATAGTTGCTAATCCAGGTCAAAGCCTAAATGAAGGTGATGTAATTATGATTCTTGAATCTATGAAAATGGAAATTGATGTTGTTGCACCAACTGGTGGTGTACTAAAAAGTATAAATGTAGCTACAAATGACAAAGTTGTAGAAGGTCAAGTCGTAGCAGTTATAGGATAATTAATGAAAAGTATTTTAATTAAATTTTTCGCATCTATGATGCTGTTTGCGTTTGCATTTACTGTAAACGCAGTGGCTTCAGAACATGCGGTAGAATCAACAAAAGCTTCAACGCATCAGGTAGAGACATATAAATCTCAACCTATGGGTGATATGATTATAAGCTTTTTAAAATCAACTGGTATTGTTGCTTTGGTACATCCTCGTGCAGATGAGATGAGTGCAACAGGTAAGCCTATGAGTGATTTTAGTAAAGGTCTTGGTCGTATTATTATGATACTTGTAACTTTTCTTCTCTTTTGGCTTGCTATTGCGAAAGGTTTTGAGCCACTGCTTCTGTTACCGATTGCATTTGGTGGATTGTTGGCAAATATTCCAATTGCCGGCATTGGCGGACCTCATGGCTTTTTAGGTGTTATCTATCAGGCTGGTCTCTCAAATGAGCTTTTCCCTATTATCATATTTATGGGTGTTGGTGCTATGACTGACTTTGGTCCACTTCTATCAAATCCTAAAACTGCACTCTTAGGTGGTGCTGCACAGTTTGGTATTTTTGGAACACTTGTTGGTGCTATGGTTTTAGCACAAATGGGACTTGTTGATTTTACATTAAAACAAGCAAGTGCTATCTCTATTATTGGTGGTGCCGATGGTCCGACATCTATTTTTATTGCTACAAAACTTGCACCTGAACTTTTAGGAGCAATTGCAGTTGCATCATACTCTTATATGGCAATGGTGCCTATCATTCAACCTCCAATTATGAGAGCATTAACAACTGATGCAGAGAGAAAAATTAAAATGACTACGCTTCGTCATGTATCTCGTTTAGAGAAATTGATTTTTCCTCTTTTAGTTTTAGGACTTGCAATTTTAGTTTTACCAGAATCAACACCTCTTATTGGTGCTTTTATGTTTGGTAACTTCTTAAAAGAGTCTGGTGTTGTTGAGCGTCTAAATGATACACTTCAAAATTCACTTATTAATATTACGACTATCTTCTTAGGTCTTGGTGTTGGTTCTAAACTTGCAGCCGATCAATTTTTAGTACCTGAGACTTTATTTATTATGGTTCTTGGTATCATTGCATTTGGTGTAGGTACTGCAGCAGGTGTATTAATGGCAAAAATTATGAATCTTTTTCCAGGTCATAAAATTAATCCACTTATTGGTTCAGCGGGTGTTTCAGCCGTTCCAATGGCGGCGCGTGTATCAAACAAAGTAGGTATGGAATATGACCGTACAAATATGCTTTTAATGCATGCTATGGGTCCAAATGTGGCAGGTGTTATTGGTTCAGCAGTTGCGGCTGGTGTATTAATCTCAATGTTTCAACATTGAGTTGTAGAGACAATGTAGTGATTACATTGTCTCTTTATGCGTTTCTTTTTTTCATTACAGATAAGATTAGTGGAATAACATTATGACTTTTTGTTTTGTCTATAAAGTCATCTGCTCCAAGTCCCTGCGCTTCTCTTTTATTATTATCTCCAGTCATAGAGCTATTTACAATAATAGGAATATTTTGTGTAGATTTGTTTGCTCTTAATTTTTGAATAACAGTAAATCCTGACATCTCTGGCATCTCTATATCTGTAATAACAGCAGGAATTTGTGCTTTTTGTGCATCAGATAGAGCAAAAATGTAATCAATAAGTTTTTTACCATTAGAAAAAAGTTGCATTTTTAGATGTGCTTTTTCAAATATTTGTGTAAGGTGTCTTTGTGCTGTTTTTGAATCTTCAGCAATAAGAACAGTCCCATCTTTGAGCTTTTTAGGAAGGTCTAAAGTTTTTAGTACTTCTAAATCTTTATCTACATTTACAAGTGCCTGAGGCAGGACATCTGCAAGAAGCTTTTCATAATCAAGAATAAGACATAAACTGCCATCTTCTAGCCGTGTGTCATTTATGACAACACCATCATCTTTAAGTCTATAGCTATCTGGTGCATGCATTTCATTCCAATTTTTTTTGATTACTCTGTATGCTGACATAATTCTAAGGCCAATGATGACCCCATTAAAATCACAGACTAAAATATTTGATTTTTGGATCTCTTCTTTTGTTAATGTAATACCAAGCCAAGCAGGTAAATTTAGAATTGGAATTTGCATATCTCTTAAAACAATTGTGCCTTCAAGCAGAGGGTGCGATGAAGGAAGTTGTGTGAGATAATGATTTTTTGATTCTACAACTTCTCGTGTTTTAAAAACATTTACAGCATAGTAAGCAGAACTATCATTTTGACTCACTCTAAAAACTAAAAGCTGTAGCTCATTATTTTTTGCTAAATTTGTTGCAGCATCAACATTGTCAAGTACAGACATTAATTACCTTTATATTAAATATCTCTTAATAGTACCAGAAAGAAAATGAAATATGCTTGAATATTAGTAAGGAAATGTTAAAATAATAAAATTTATGATTGTCATATGAGGAGTCTTTTTTGTTAAAAATATTAAGTTTACTATTTCTTTTAACTACAGTTAGTTTTGCAAAAGTTTACTATGCCAGAGTGGAACCTTATGAAGTGCGTAATATTACATCTGATGTATCGGGTAAAGTACTCTATACAAATGAAAATATGTTGGGAAAAAAACTTTCAAATAGAGCCTTTATTAAGATTGATGATACGCTTAATCGCGATGAACTAGAATCTGTAAGAAAAAAAATGAGCTATCTAAAAAATACTCTTACAACAAATGAAAAAATTTTAAAAAATTTGAAAGAAGCATTGGCGAGGAAAAAAGAGAATTTTAAAAAGATTATGGCTTTAAGTATAAAATCAAAAGTTGAAAAAGATAGAGAATTTTATGATTTGGTAGCGAGTGAAAATAGTTACCTTGCTACTTTAAAAGAGATGAACTCTTTAAAAACAAATATAAGTGATTTAGCATTTAGAGAAAAACAGCTTATGAAGATGATTCAAGATAAAAGTATTGTAGCAAATGGTTTTGTTCTTTATGAAATAAAAGTGAAACCACAAAGTGTAGTCAATATTGGTACGCCATTAGCAACTGTTGCTGATGTGAGCAAGGCTATAGCTGTTGTTTATCTTGATGAAAATGATCTTATAAATCTAAAACATGAAGTTTTGTATATAAATGGAAAAAAGAGTAGCTATAAACTTTCAAGAATATCTAAAATTGCTGATGGTAAAAATATTTCAAGATACAGTGCTCAGATTGTTATGAAAGCACCAAAGATCTTTTCAAATCTTATTAAAATTGAATTAAAAGAAGAACATGATGAAAGTAAGTAGTATTACAGCCTGTCCTCTTGATTGTTATGATGCTTGTGGAATTATTTACGATGAGGGGAAGATAAAACCGATGAAAGAGGGGCATACAAATGGATTTTTATGCCCTCATTTGAACCATTATTTGGAAAATAAGAGAATAGAACTACCACGATATAAAGGCGAAAATATCTCTATGCAAGAGGCATTAAATAAATTAAAAGAGATTTTATCTTCTTCTTTAAAAAGTGATATTCTTCACTATAGAGGGAGTGGTAATTTTGCTTTAATGCAGGAGGTGACTGATCATTTCTTTGCAAATTTTGGAGCGGTGCTAACGGATGGTAGTCTTTGTGATGGAGCAGGGGAGGCAGGCATTATTAATGGACGCGGTAGCAATAAAAATATGCCACTGAGTGAAATAGCCAAGTCTGAGGTTGTGATTTTTTGGGGACGAAATCCTCATGTGACATCTTCGCACATTTTACCACTTATAAAAGATAAAAAAGTGATTGTTATTGATCCTGTTGCAACAAAGATTGCAAAAAGTGCAGATATATTTGTACAGATAAAACCCCACACTGATATTTTTTTAGCACTACTTTTGACACGGTTTGTCTCAATTAATGATAGTTTAGATGAAGAATTTATAGAGAAATATGCAAGTGAATTTGAAGAGTATTACGAACTTACACAAGGGGTTAGAATTAAGGCTACTTTAGAAAATATTGGTGTTTCACTTGGTCAAATTGGTGATATCTTAGAGTTGTGTATCAATAAAAAAGTTGCAATAGTGTGTGGTGTTGGTGTCCAAAAATATAGAGATGGAGCTGATATTTTACGCGCTATTGATGCCTTCGCCGTATCTTTAGGACTTTTTGCAAAAGAGGGGAGTGGTGTTGCTTATCTTGGAAATTCAAAAGAGAATATAGAGTCTGCATTTATGACAAAAGCAAAACGAGTCTCTAAGGTAAATACAAAATTCGATGAGTTTGCAACTGTTTTTATTCAAGGGGCAAATCCACTAGCACAAATGCCTGATGGTTCTCGTGTAAAAAATGCAATACAAAAGAGTGAAAATGTAATTTATTTTGGATTATATGAAAATGAGACGAGTGAAATTGCTGATTTAGTTATTCCTGCGAAGAATTTTTTAGAAAAAAATGATGTAAGAAGTTCTTATTCTCATAATGGGCTTTTAGTAATGAATAAACAGATAGAGAGTGCAATAGGCATTAGTGAATATGATTTAGCAGCTTATCTTTGTGAAGAATTTGGTGTTGTATTAAAATCAGAGAGTGAATATTTACAACATTATAAAAATTTTGGTGTAAGGCATATTGATGGTAGTGTGCAGGTTGAGGGTAGAGATGTAGAACCTTATAAAGATGGTTTTGATACAGATGATGGAGAATTTGTTTTTCTTGAGGAGTTTGAAACGCAGCAAAATAGCAATGATGATGAGTTTTATCTTATTACTCCAAAGAGTCCCTCATCTCTTAATTCACAATTTAAACGCAGCACAGAGGTGCTTCTTCATCCCTCTTTAGGTTATGATGATGGAGAAATACTCTGTATCAGTTCTGATAATGGAGAAGTGTTATTGCGTGCTAAAAATAGTGATGCATTAAGAAAAGATACTATAGTAATTTATAGTGGCACAAAGGGTGTAAATAATCTTACATCTTCAAAACACTCTTATGAGGGAAAAAATGCTGTATATCAGGAAAATAGGGTGAAAATAAAAAAGTAAATTTATAATTTTCATAAGATTATCTTATGATTTTATTTTAAATTTACTTTTATATTGAAGTGTTATAATTACCTCCTCTTTACTTAGGTAAAGCTCAAATTATGCCAGTGAAGATATTCGTGGTGACAAAGGAAATATATGAAAAAGTTAGTTTTAGGATTAAGCGCGTTAGCGATTATGATGTTTATGTCTGGGTGTTCTACAATGCACATGGGTTGGACTGCAGTGACAGGTCAGCATAAGCTTGATGATGGTGCTATGAAAGCATATGATGATATGTTTAGTAAAGTAGTGAAGGATGGTGATCCGGCTAAAGCTATGATGATGGAATTTAAAGTTGCTGATGATGTAAGTGGCGATGATGTAAAAGAATCTATTACTGCGCTTACAGAAGAGTATAACATGAGACTTACTAACTATGTAAAAATGTTTACAAAAAAAGATGCAAAACCAACAGAAGTAAAAGAGGCTAGAATTTTCTCTCTTTGTTCTCTACCAATTGCAAAAACATTTTTAAATCACTCTCGTTATTTCGGTGGTTTTATGCCATGTAGAATTATGTATATTCAATATGGAAATGGTGATGCTTACCTAATTACTATGGATTTAACTTTAGCAATTCACGGTGGCTATCCTCTCCCTCCTAAAATGTTAAAACTTGCAACAAAAGTTGAAACAGCAATGACTGAAATTACTAAGCGTGCTGCGAATGGTGACTTTTAAGAATCATTTTTAGGTTCTTTTTTGCTATCCCCTTTCGCGGGATAGCTCCTCTTTAAATCCCCTTTTTTTTTAAGCAATTTTATTTATAAATATAAACCTTTTGTGTGATATAATTTAAGTAATTAAATAAGATACCTATAAGTGAGAAAAGTTATGAATATAAAAGAGTTAGATAAAAAATATGTACTTCCTACATATGCAAGAGCAGATGTAGAGTTTGTAAGTGGATCAAACGCAACACTTACTGATGCTAATGGTAAAAAATATATTGATTTTACTTCGGGTATAGGGGTTGTCTCGGTTGGTCATGGAAACAAAAGAGTGGCTAAGGCTCTTTGTGAACAAGTCTCTAAACTTACACATACTTCAAATCTTTACTATATTGCACCACAAGCGAAAGCTGCCCAAAAAGTTGTAGAAGCGAGTGGATATGACATGCAATGTTTTTTCGCAAATAGCGGTGCTGAAGCAAATGAGGGTGCTATTAAAATTGCAAGAAAACATGGTGAACGAGATGGAAAGATAAAACGATACAAAATCATTACACTGAACCACTCTTTTCATGGACGCACAATTACAACGGTAAAAGCAACAGGACAGGAGTCTATGCATAACTATTTTGGACCTTTTCCTGATGGTTTTGTATATGCAGATGGTATTGATGCAATAGAGTCTCTTTTAGATGACCATACTGCAGGCGTTATGATAGAACTGATTCAAGGTGAGGGTGGTGTTGAGCCTCAAGACAGAGAAAAAGTACAAAAACTGGCAAAACTTTTAAAAGCTAAAGAGATTCCTCTTATAATAGATGAAGTGCAAACTGGTGTTTATAGAGTTGGAGAGTTTACAGCATCGCAAGCATATGGAATTGATC
>NZ_JALUKE010000062.1 GCF_027056685.1 Sulfurimonas sp. | reverse complement strand
CGAATAGAGATAAGAATAGTATTTGGTGTACGATTTTCACGATTACCTACTACAAAAGTATCACTAAGCTCTAAAAGTGCATCTTCAAGTCTATCTCGTTTTGCTCTAATTTTTGCCGTAGTCTCATCAATATTTGCTGTTGCAAGTTCAATAGCTTTTCCCATACCAACAATATAAGGTACATTTAGAGTACCACTTCTTCTATGTCCCATCTGTTCACCACCATGAAGGAGTGGAGATAGTTCCTGAGAGTTTTTGATATAGAGTGCACCTACACCTTTTGGTCCATGGAATTTATGTGCTGACATTGATACAAAATCAACATGCACATCTTGTAAATCAACTGGGATTTTTCCAACTGCCTGTACACCATCAGAGTGAAAAAGCACACCATTTTGCTTACAAATTTCGCCAATCTCTTTAATAGGAAAAATCATACCTGTCTCATTACTTGCCCACATTACAGAGACTAAAGCTGTTTTGTTTGTAATAAAACTTTTTACAACATGAGGTTCTACAACTCCTTGATCATTTACAGGAAGATAAGTAACTTTTACACCCTGCTCCTCTAGCCATCTACAAGTAGAAAGAATAGATGGATGTTCCACCTCTGTTGTAATGATGTGGTCTTTTTCGCCATTTACAATATAGTCATTAAATACTGATTTTAATACCCAGTTATTTGACTCTGTTGCACATGATGTAAAGATGATGTCATCATCATCACTTGCGTTTAAAGCAGTATAAACTTGATCTATTGCTTTTCTGATATAAGGATGTGTTGCTGTTCCAAATTTGTGAAGTGAACTTGGATTTCCATACATTTGACTAAAAAACGGTTGCATGACTTCCACTACTTGTGGATCACACATTGTAGTAGCGTTATTATCTAAATAAACTTGCATATTTTTCCCTTTTATTTTAAATAAGACTATTTTTGTCTTCTTTTACTTTTGACATCATAATAGTTTTGACATTATGATTTGCTTAAGCCAAACTGAGTTTATAGATCATTTAAGAATTAAAACAGTTCTTCTCTAAATAATGTTATAATGAAAGAAATAAGGAAAATAAATAATGTGTAATTTTAATAACCAAAGTGACGATACAAAATTAGTCGTTCATCTTTTTATGCAAAAAGCAGCAAAAAATATTGGAGGAATTAATTTTTTACTAGCACTCATAGAAGCTCTTCGTGCGAAAAAGCCCAATCCACTTATGCAAAAGAACTGTCAAGTCGCTTCAAACAATACTATTATAAAATGGAATAAAGTCGTTTTTAAAGATAAAACAGACATTATAGAAAAAATTTTAATAGCGCATAGAGAATCTCAAGAGAAAGATTTTAATATCCTGAATGAAGAAAACATAAAAACGAGAAAAAATATACTCAATATGGTAAGAACACTTACCCCATTAGAATTTGTTGTAACACCGCAAAATCCTAATGATGGTGAAGGCTTTAGCTTTGGCGTTTTTGATACTGTTAGTGAAGATGTTGTAAAATTTAATCCAATATTTATTGCCCTCTTTTTCTGTTCTACTGCGTTTACAAAAAGTGCTATAAAATACGAAGAGTAATAAACTTTAAATCTCTTATGCTATAATCGCAACATTATTTATACTATTAAGAGGTTCATAATTATGGCTCAAACTATAACAGAAAAAATATTTTCCGAGCATGTCGGTAAAAAAGTATATGCAGGCGAAATCGTCCGTTCTCCTATTGATATGGTTATCGGGAATGATATTACAACACCTATTTCCATAAAAGCATTTGAAGATAGTGGTGCAGAGAAACTTGCAAATCCTGATGGATTTTCCATTGTTCTTGATCACTTCATTCCTGCAAAAGATATAGCTTCAGCAAATCAAGCAAGAATTAGCCGTGACTTTGCAAAAAAACATAATCTTAAAAACTTTTTTGATGAAAAAGATATGGGAATTGAACATGCACTTTTACCAGAAAAAGGGCTTGTTGTTCCTGGTGATGTCATCATCGGTGCAGACTCTCACACTTGTACACATGGTGCTTTGGGTGCATTCTCTACAGGTATGGGTTCAACTGACCTTGCATTTGCTATGATTAGTGGAGGCAACTGGTTTAAAGTTCCTGAATCTATTAAAGTAATCCTTTCAGGAAAACCTGGTAAATATACAACAGGAAAAGACATCATTTTAGAAATCATTCGTATGATTGGTGTTGATGGAGCGCTTTATAGAACTTTAGAGTTTACAGGTAGCACCATAGAGTACCTCAATATGGATGATAGATTTTCAATGTGTAATATGGCAATTGAAGCAGGTGCAAAAAATGGTATTGTTGCCGTTGATGACATTACAAAAGAGTTCTTAGCAGACAAAAATTTAGCACGAGAGCCAAAAATTCACTACTCTGATGAAGACGCAAACTATGTAGAAATTTTAGAGATAGATGTTGCAAATCTTGATCCTGTTATTGCATACCCATTTTTACCATCTAATGGGCACTCTGTTGTACAAGCTGTTGCAGATAAAATCAAAATAGATCAAGCTTTCATTGGAAGCTGTACAAATGGCCGTTTAGGTGATTTAAAAGTAGCTGCAGAGATTTTAAAAGGAAAAAAAGTACACCCTGATGTGCGTTTAATTGTCACTCCAGGAACACAAAAAATCCTTCGTGAAGCAAACCATTTAGGCTATATTGACATCATTGTTGAGGCTGGTGGCGTTGTTAGTAATCCAACATGTGGTGCTTGTCTTGGTGGCTATATGGGAATACTTGGAGATAATGAGGTAGCCGTTTCAACTACAAATAGAAACTTTGTAGGTCGTATGGGAAGTCGCTCCTCTAAAGTCTATCTTGCAAATTCAGCAGTCGCTGCAATCTCTGCAATTACAGGCTATATTACAGATCCGAGATAAACTAATTTTAATATTTAAGAATTAAATATTATTATTTTAGTTAAAATACTCGGTTACAAACTAAAGTAAAACTAATTTCAACAAAGGATAAAAAAATGAAAAAATTACTACTCGTTCCAGCATTATTACTAGGGACACTTGCATCTGCAGACAACTACAAATATGAGCTTTCACCAATGATAGGCTATAACATTGCAGAGGGAAATCTTGGCATTGACAATAATGGATACCTCACTGGTGGATTAGAGTTCCAAATAAACTCTGCTGATTCTAAAATCAGTCCTGAATTTTCTCTCTACTATGCTCCTAATGTAGATTATTCAGTAAGTGGAAATACAAATGTTCTTCGCGGTGCATTTAATGGTGTTTACACTTACAACAAAGGAAAGACCATTACACCTTTTGCTAAAGCTGGTCTTGGAATAGAGAGCTTTACAACAAATAAATACAACAATGATGATCGCCTTTTCTTTGATGCAGGTGTTGGTGCAAAAATCAATTTTACAGATAATTTAGCACTAAAATTAGAGGCTATTTATATGCTCAAACCTACTGCATCGCATGCAGGAAATGCAGATAGTAATCTTATGACATTAGTAGGACTTACATACTCTTTTGGTGCACAAGCGCAAAAAGAAGAACCTGTAGCAGTTGTAGAAGAGCAAACTGCAGCAGTAGTTGTTGCACCATTAGCTGTTGACAGCGATGGAGATGGAATTATTGATGCAAATGACAAATGTCCAAATACACCAGACAATACAACTGTTGATATTACAGGATGTCCTGTTGCTCAAGATGCCGATCATGATGGTGTACTTGATTCACATGACAAATGTCTCAATACTCCTGCAGGAGCACAAGTTAATGCAAACGGATGTAAAGTAAACCCAGATATGGACAATGATGGTGTTTTAAACGCTAAAGATATATGTCCAAATACACCGGCAAACACTGCAGTAGATGAAAATGGATGTCCAACAACAGTCGCATTAGATATTCAATTTAAAAACAACTCATATAAAGTAAATGCTGCCTCATTTACTAACCTCGACAAATACGCAGCATTTTTGAAAAAATATCCAAACTATAACGCTAAAATAGTAGGCTATACAGATAACAGAGGTGCAGCATCTTACAATCAGCGTCTTTCAGAAAAAAGAGCAAAAGAAGTTGTAAAAATGTTAGAAGCAAGAGGTGTAAGTAGTTCTCAACTCTCAGCAAAAGGGATGGGTGAAGCTAATCCAATTGCCAACAATGCAACTGCAGCTGGTCGCGCACAAAATCGCCGAATTGAAGCAAAACTTACTCACAAGTAATGATAGAAATTCCCTGCGTAATCTTTGCAGGTGGCAAGAGTAGCAGAATGGGAGAAGACAAAGCACTTCTCCCTTTTGCAGGCTTTAACACACTAACACACTACCAACATAACAGACTCTCAAAAATTTTTAAAAATGTTTATATCTCTTGTAAAGAGTGTTCTAAATTTGATTTTGAAGCAAATTTTATAGAAGATATGAAAGAGAATACAGTTTTTGCACCAACTCTTGGTTTTATCACTGCATTTAAGCATTTAGAGAGTGATAGATTTTTTGCACTCAGCGTTGATACTCCTTTTATTAGCAAAAAAGAGATAGAAGCTTTAGTGAACGCAGACAATAACTCATTTGATGCTACAATTGCAAAAACAGATGAAGGTATACAGCCTCTTTGTGGCATTTATCATAACTCTTTAAAGAGTTCTTTTGAAACCATGCTTAAAGAGAACAACCATAAGCTTGGACTACTCCTCAAAAATTCCCATACAAATTATTGTCACTTTTCTCAAACGCAGCCCTTTTTAAATCTTAACCACCCTCAGCAGTATCAAGAAGCTCTTAAAATTATAAAGAATTCTTTGCTATAATAAGGCAAAATTAATTTTATAATACAAAAGAGCATATATGAATTTAACACATTTAGATGAGAACCAGCGTCCTAAAATGGTCGATGTGAGTGACAAGAGCAATACAACAAGAGTCGCAGTAGCAAGTGGAATTATACAAATGAGTCAAGATGCTTATGATGCAATCGTAAGTGAAAAGACGAAAAA
>NZ_JALUKE010000061.1 GCF_027056685.1 Sulfurimonas sp. | reverse complement strand
AAGCTTCACTATTCTCACAAATATACTTTGCAACTCTTGCCGTTGAATCGAGAACAACGGTAAGTGCAATGACATTGTCAAGATATTTTATTTTTTGAGTTAGTGATTTAAAAAGTTCCAATGTTAAAAAAAAAAAAAAAAAAAAGTACTCTTTAAACTTTTCAAAATCAATTTCTAAAATACTTCCATCTGTCTCAAACGCAGCAGATGCAGGATAGGGAAGTTTTTCAAAAACTGCCATCTCTGCAACAAAATTATTTGGTATAAAACGGTGTAAAATAATCTCATTATTTTTAGGATCAACCTTATAAATTTTTACAACTCCATCAAGAACAAGTGTGAGGTATTTTGCTCTATCTTTTTCATAAAATAGGACTTCACCCTGCTCAAAATTTCTTTTTCTTGAGATAGAAAGGAGTAGTTTCAACTCTCGCTCATTGAGATTTTGAAATATACCAACCTTCTTTAATGTATCAATAGACAACATTATCTTATCTGCCCTTTTCCATATATTTTATATTTATATGTTGTTAAGCCTTCTATGCCCATTGGTCCACGAGCATGAAGTTTGTTTGTACTTATTCCCACTTCTGCACCAAAACCAAATGCAGCACCATCTGTAAAACGAGTGGAAGCATTTACATAGACTGCTGCAGCGTCAATACTGTTTAAAAATTCCTCTGCTGTTGTTATGTTTTCAGTAATAATAGCTTCAGAATGCCCTGAGCCAAATCTCACTATATGCTCTATTGCACCATTAACACCATCAACAACTTTTATATTTAAAATGTTTGCCAAATATTCTGTATCGAAATCTTCATCTGTTGCATTTGCAATGCTAATAATCTCTTGCGTTTGAGTACATCCTTTTAGTTGGGTACCAGCTGCATCAAATGCCTCTTTGAGCTGAGGAAGAGCCTCTTTTGCTATTTTCTTATCAACTAAAAGTGTCTCCATAGCATTACAAACACCTGGTCTTTGCACCTTTGCATTGATGGCAATTTTGATGGCATTGTCAAGATTTGCATCTTTATCTATATAAGTATGACACTCCCCTTTATCGTGCTTAACTACACTTACAGTTGCATTTTGACTTACATATTTTATAAGTCCTGCCCCACCACGAGGAATAATCAAATCAACATATTTATCCATTTTAATGAGTTTGGCAACCCCTTCTCGTGAACTATCAGGAATAAGAGAGATTAAAGATGTAGGCAAATTATTTTTTGCCAATACTGCTTGCAGTACCTTTGCAATAGCCTTATTTGAAAATTCTGCCTCTTTGCCACCCTTAAGCACACATACATTTGAACTTTTAAAACAGAGTGCCGCTGTATCACTTGTCACATTTGGACGCGATTCATAAATAATACCAATCACACCAATAGCAATAGAGACTTTTTCAATTTTTAAGCCATCCTCTGTCATCCAGCCATCAAGCACACGGCCAACAGGCTCTTTAAGTGCTGCTATCTCTTCAATAGCAACTGCCATAGACTCAACACGCTCTTCATCTAAAAAGAGTCTATCCATTAAAGCTGATGTAAGTCTGTTTTTTTCACCCTCAAGCATATCTATTGCGTTTGCTTCCATCAAATCCATTGTATTTGCACGCAAAGCATTTGCCATCTCTTTTAAAATTCTATTTTTTTCACTGCCACTTAAGTTACCCAAAATCCGACTCGAAGATTTTGCTTCTGCTAAAAATTGTTCCACTTTTTATACTCCATAAATGTTTACCTTTTTCAATATGCTATACTACCATAAAAATATTTAGGACTTTTATGAAAACCATCATATTTATAGGAAATGGCAATATGGCTTTGAGTATTGCACAAGGATTAAAGAATAGTTATAAAATAGAGGTTGTAGGACGCAACATAAATAAACTACAAGCGTTTGAAGATGCTCTTAGTATAAAGATAGAAAAATATCTTTTAGATGGTTTTGACATGACTAATAAGAGCATTATACTCTGTGTTAAACCTGCCAATGTAGAAGAAATTTCGCAAAAACTTCGAGGAAAAGCAAAAATAATCTATTCTGTGTTAGCTGGAACAAGTATAGAAAAAATAAAAACAAATCTCGCTACAAACGCAGTGGTAAGAGCCATGCCAAATCTAGCTGCTAGTGTTTCAAAATCTATGACAACACTTACCGGTGACGCTGCGTTTAAAGAAGAAGCAATAGAGCTTTTAAACGCAATAGGCACAACACGCTGGCTTGCAAATGAAAAAGAGATAGACATAGCAACTGCCCTTGCTGGAAGTGGACCAGCATATCTTGCTCTTATGGCAGAAGCACTTGCAGATGGAGCTGTAAAACAGGGTCTTAAACGCGATGATGCTATGGCTATTATGAGAGGACTTTTTGGTGGTTTTGGAGAGTTGATCCAAACAATTCACCCTGCACTACTAAAAGATGGCGTAATGAGCCCTGGAGGTACAACAGCAGCCGGTTATGATGCTTTAGAAGAGGGAAATGTAAGACACTCCTGCATAAATGCAGTGCAAAAAGCGTACGAAAAGGCAAAAGAGCTCTAAAAAAGCTCTTTTTTAATAATCATCTTCGTCATCGTCATATTTAAGGAAAAGTACTAAAATCCACACCAATATAGCAACAGCAACAATTTCATATCCAATCAGCCATACAATTGGAAAAGCATTAATATCTAAAAGTTTAAAATTTTCGTAATTTCCTCCTGCAATAACTAAAAACAGAAATACAGCTCCTGCGATATAAGGAATAATAACTGTATAAACAGCATACGCCAAACCTGCCCACTCTTCTGGAACATAAATAAAATCTCTGAAATCTACTTTTTGATCGCCAAAACTAACTTTCTGTCTTTTTTGTTTTTTTTTAGCACTCTTCTTGCGCTCATCCCTTACTAATTGGTTATAATAAAGCATATCTCGCTTTTTTCTTAGTGTATCTTCCATCAATTCATTCATAAAGTATCCTAATAAAAACATTTTACATTAGTATTCATTAGTCATACCTTAATGTAAATATATTAGATAATATTACAAGAACTTTAATATTTCAGATTCAATATTCTCTTTTTCTATAATTGTCTTTTGAGCGATCTCTTTAGAAAAAAGTGCACTTATCATTGTTGGAATTTTTAATCCTGCTACCTTGGAAATAGACTCTAAAGCTTTAATGTCTTGCGCATCTTTTTCACCAGTAAGTGCATTTGCAATAACTGGTGAAAATTTTGTCCACTCTGCTGTAGAGTATGCAATAGTTTTTATTTCAGGGTTTGAACATGTCTCATAAGATTTCATACATGTTGCAGTATGTGGATCCATTAAGTAATGATACTCTTCAAAAATCTCTTTTATATATTTTTTACCCTCATCACCATTACAAAAATCTGCATCAAAATATTCACGGAGTTTATGCAACTCTTTACTAGTGAGTTCGTAGAAATTTTGCTCTTCCAAATCAAACATCAACTCTTTTGTTCTTTGTGTCCCAAAAAGGTCATATAAAACTCTCTCAACATTTGAAGATTTTAAAATATCCATAGCAGGAGAAGTTGTTCCAACAACTGCACAATCTCTTATGTCATACTTTCCATCACGAATAAGCTTTGTCAGTACATTGTTCTCGTTTGAAGAAATAATGATTTTTGCAACAGGCAGTCCCATTTTCCATGCATAATAACCACCAAGTGCATTTCCAAAGTTTCCACTTGGTACATTAAGGTAAACTTTTTCACCCATAACAATGCCATTTTGACGCACAAGTTCTAAGTATGAATGAATATGGTAAATTATTTGAAAAATGATACGACCAAAGTTTACAGAGTTTGCAGCTGAGAGTTTTGTATCTTTTTGTGCAAGTACCTCTTTAAAACTCTCCGATGCCAAAAGATGTTTTAGCGCATTTTGTGCATCATCAAAAACACCGTGAATACCAATAACTTTAAGATTTTTTGCATCTTCTGTTACCATTTGCAAGCGTTGCACATCACTTGTTCCACCATCAGGATACATACAAGCAACTTTAACATTTGCACGGTTTTTAAATGTCTCTAACGCCGCTGGGCCTGTGTCTCCACTCGTAGCAGCTAAAATAAGATAGTTTTCATTTAATCTTTGTGCAATAGATGAAAGTACAACACCAAAAGGTTGTAGTGCCATATCTTTAAACGCACGGGTAGGCCCATGGTAAAGCTCAGAGATGTAAAGATTCTCTTTTACTTTCACAACCGGTACAGGATTTGATACGTCATCAAACTTATCATAAAGATTTAGTGCCTCATCTATGACAGCACTATCAATGTCTATCTCAAAACGAGAAAGCATATCTTTTGCAAGCTCTTTATATGAAGAGTTGAGATGCTTGTTTAAAAACTCTTCTCCGAGCTGAGGGAGTTCTTCAGGTACATAAAGACCACCAAAAGATGCGATAGGACTTAAAATAGCCTCAGAAAAAGTTACTTTTTCGGCTTTGTTTGCATCAAAACCACGAGTTTGGATAAATTTCATATTATATTCTCTGCTTTTTTATTTTCGAAATTATAGCAAAATTTCACCACTTTACCTAAAAAGGCGAATTGGGTTGATATGGTAATTTTTCTGAGTTACTTCAAAAACCAATTCATCTCTTACTCGTCCTATGACTGCACCCTTTCTTATTTTCCTACCTTTTTTGATGTCTGGTGCAATTTGAGAAAGATTTGCATAAATTGTATGTAGTCCGTTTTTATGCTCAACGATAACCATATTATCTAAAACTGCAGTTTTATCAGCATAAACAACCCTTCCATTCATTACATTTTTAACCTTCGCATTTAGTGACGCTGGTCGTAAAGATACTGACTCATTAAAAATTTTAATGCCATAAATCGGATCAGTATATGGACCATACTTCTTACTAATGGTATATCTACTCAAAGGTGCAATAGTCCTAGGTCCTCTGTAACGGATAGTCTTGACACTCTGGTAACTATTACCGTGCTGTTTGACCTTTGGCAGCTTTTCATTAAGATCAATCTTCTGTTTT
>NZ_JALUKE010000060.1 GCF_027056685.1 Sulfurimonas sp. | reverse complement strand
TTGTCTTATTTAGATATGATACACTCCGAAAATAAAAAATTTTAAAAAGGAAAAACAATATAATGACTGAAGAAATTGTAAAATCAGCACTTTCAAAAGTTATGTATCCCGGTTTTACTAAGGATATTGTAACTTTTGGTTTTGTTAAAGATATAGTTGTAAACGGTAGTGATGTAAGCGTAACTGTTGACATCACATCAAGCGCACCAGAAGTGGCACAACAAATTAAAGATGAGGCTACTGCTGAGTTGATGAGAGAGGGAGCTGAGAATATTACTGTAAATGTAAAAGCACCTGTAATGCCAAGAGAGAGCTCTTCTCATGGTAAAAACATCGCTCCACAAGTAAAAAACTTTTTAATGGTTAGTTCTGGAAAAGGTGGAGTTGGTAAATCAACTACTTCTGTAAATATCGCTATTGCACTTGCACAACAAGGTAAAAAAGTAGGTCTTTTAGATGCAGATATTTATGGTCCAAATATTCCTCGTATGATGGGTATAGCAGATGTAAAACCCGAAGTAAATGGAAATAAAGTACTTCCAATTAAAGCGTATGGCATTGAGATTATGTCTATGGGTTCACTTATGGAACAAGGGCAATCTTTAATTTGGCGTGGTGCTATGATTATGAAAGCAATTGAGCAATTCTTGCGTGATATTTTATGGTCTGAATTAGATGTATTAGTTATTGATATGCCACCGGGAACTGGTGATGCACAACTTACACTTGCTCAGTCTGTACCTGTAACTGCTGGTCTTACTGTAACTACTCCTCAGGGCGTTTCACTTGATGACTCTCGTCGTTCACTTGATATGTTCAAAAAACTTAACATTCCTATTGCTGGTATTGTTGAGAATATGAGTGGGTTTATTGCTCCAGATACTGGTGTTGAGTATGACATTTTTGGAAAAGGAACTTCTGAGCCTATGGCGAAAGAGTTCGATACAAAAGTAATTGCTGAAGTGCCAATTGAGCCTGCTATTAGAACAGGTGGAGATGATGGAAAACCTATCACTTTTGTAGCACCAACAAGTGAATCAGCAAAACGCTATATGCAAGCTGCTGAATCTATTTGGGCAACTATTGAAGAGATTAATGCAAATGGTGGAGTAGATAATCAATCTGTTCAACCAACAACACCTCCAGGTGTAAGTGCATGTTCTACTGGCGGAAGTTCTACTGGGTCTGCACAAAGTAGCGGTGGTGGATGTGGCTGTAGTTAGTTATATCTATATGTAAATACAATCTCATTACTTACACCTCTTGCGAGGTGTAATATTTATACTTTATTCTACAGTAACACTTTTTGCAAGATTTCTCGGCATATCTACATCATTTCCAAGACGTATAGAAATTTCTAATGAAAGAAGTTGCACAACCACCATCATTTCAAAAAATTCTAACATATAATGCCCGTGTTCTTTTGTTTTTATAAAGTCATCTGCTTTGTCAAATTCTATTGGAGAGATGGCACAGATTGTAGAGTCTCTTGCACTTAACTCTTCTGCATTACTTCGTGATTTTTCATATAGAAGATGCTTTGGAAGTAGGGCTATAGTAAAAAGTTCAGGGTCTGCAAGTGCGATAGGACCATGCTTCATCTCTCCACTTGGATACCCCTCTGCGTGCAGATATGAAATTTCTTTTAGTTTTAAAGCACCCTCAAGTGCTAATGGATAGAACAGATCACGCCCAATAAAGAAAAATCCGTGACCATGTAGGTATCTTTTTGAGAGTCTTTTGATGCGTTCATGCATGCTGTCTTCTACTATAACACTTTTTGGAATTTCTCGTAAGAGACTGATTTGTTCTGCTATCTCCTGCGTTTGCATACTATTGTTGCGTTTGGCAACATAAAGTGAAAGCATCCAAAAAACGACAACTTGCGTTGCAAATGCTTTTGTAGAAGCGACACCTTTTTCAACACCTGCACGGGTTAAAATGCTTGCATCAGCCATGCGAACCATGGAAGAGTTATCAACATTACAAATTACCAATGTCTTAAGACCTGCGGCTTTTGCCATTTTAAGTGTTTCTAATGTGTCTGCAGTCTCTCCACTTTGTGAAATTACAACAAAAAGTGTATCTTGTGTGAGGACTGGTTCGCGATAACGCAGTTCTGATGCTACTTCTACTGATGTTTTTATTTTTGCATGTCTCTCAAACATATATGAAGCACAAAGTGCAGAGTGGTAAGATGTACCACAGGCACAGAGTTTAATCTCATTAATGCTATCAAAAAGAGAGGTGTCAATTTCATCAAAAACTACTGCATCTTCACTTAATCGTCCAAGAAGTGTATCTGATATAACACTACTTTGTTCATAAATCTCTTTTTCCATAAAGAAGCGGTAGCCGTCTTTTTGTGCAGAGAGTTTGTTTGTCGAGAGTTTTGTAAAGTGTGGCTCTTTTTTGTTGCCCATTTTATCAAAGATAACTATTTCATCGGCATTGACATAGCCATAGTCACCATCTTCAAAATAATTTACATCAGAACACTGCCCAATGAGTGGTGTATCTGAAGATGCAAAGTATTTTTCATTCTCTGCGTTTATTCCCATAAGCATAGGGGAACCATTCTTTGCAAAAAAGATAGTGTCATCTTCACTTTTTGTTACAAGTAAAATAGCATAGGCACCCTCTAATTCGCTAATGGTCTTTTTAAAAGCTTCAAAACTATTTGTACTCTTTTTTTGATTTTTTTCAAATTGATGTACTATTACTTCTGTATCGGTTTGGCTTAAAAAGGTAACACCTTCATTTTGTAGCTCTTTTTTGAGTGGGGCATAATTTTCAATAATTCCATTGTGAACGACATAAGAGCTTGCTCCAACATGAGGATGTGCATTTAACTCTGTTGGCTTTCCATGTGTTGCCCAACGAGTATGTCCAATTCCTGCTGCAAATGCATCTGTTACGAAATCTTTTGTTTTTTCTTCAAGATTTACAAGCTTTCCAACAGCTTTAAAACTTGAAAATTCTCCATCACTAAGCACTGCAATTCCTGCTGAATCATAGCCTCTATATTCAAGCTCTTTTAAGCCCTCAAGTAAAATTTCTTTTGTATTTTTTTGTCCTAAATAGCCTACGATGCCGCACATATAATTTCCTTATTTTTTACCGTTAGATAATGATTTGTAAATGTTTTCAACATTATTGCATATTTTGTTTTGTTTTTCTATTAAAAAACTATCGCGTACCTTATATTTACTAGAATGAATTTTTGCAGTAATAACATTAATTTGTAACTCTTCAAGCTGATGCATAATATAGGCTAGAAGTCCTGTCTGATTAGATGTGTTGATGTTGAGTTCGGCATGTGTAATTGAGTGCTCACAATCAAGGCTAATCTCCTCTTTTTTAATGTTTACTGATTTTAGTGGCACCTCTTTTTGCATATCAAAAGCATTGTCTATAATGTCTTGTACTTCCACCAAAACATTTTTATCAACATTTTGAATAAATTCAATTTTGAAATATTTTACTCCGTCAAAAAGGGTGAAAATTTCCATAGAAGCGACTTGTAAATGTGCAAGAGTTGCTAGTAAATAACCGATGTTAAGTGGAATTTTTCGTAAAATTTCTATGCTTAAAGAACCCTCATTTTTGAGACTAAAACTGTACTCTTTTGTCTCTCTTGCAAGTTTTGCAATGTGTATAATATCTTGAGGTGTGTGTTTAAAGAAAAAGAGATTTGACTCTATTGAGAGTAGTCTTTTTTGCAAAAGAGAGGGAAGCTCTTTGAACTCTTGTAGATTTTTAACACGAGACTCAATAATAACTCTTTTTTTCGCATCTGTTATTCTATTTTTGTTCTGTGCAATTTCTAGTGCATTTGTATAAAGATCAAAAAGAAGTTTAGAGTTAAAAGAGTTGTAAACATCACCACCAACTCCGCTGATGTCAGCATATGTGAGTAAATAGAGGAGTTGTAGATTTTTTGCATCTTCTATTTTAGACATAAATTTATAGAGTGTTTTTTCATTATGTATATTTTCTTTAAAGGCAACGCTACTCATTAAAATATGATGTTTTACTAGGGTTATGGCACGCTTAGTGAGTTCTTCACTAAGTTTAATATGTTTAATAAATTGCAGTAGTAGTTTTGCACCTACTTCACTATGGTCTTGTTTCCTTCCTTTTCCCGTGTCATGGAAGAAAACAACGATTTTGATGAGCAGTTTTTCATCTGCGTTTAGTCCATCAAAAAGTGTTTGAAGTCGTTCCTCTTTTATGTTCTCTAACGCTTCAACACACTTGATAGAGTGAACATCTACAGGATAGTGATGATAACCATCAAATTGTGGAAGGTGCATTACTTTTTTGAAATTTGGAAATAGTTCAGGAAGTACCCCCGCATCATAAAATAGTTTTAAAAAGGGTGCAATATTGCGTTTTGTAAAGAGTTGTTTTATAAGTATATATGTATCTGCTTGAAGCGGATGCGATATTTCTGCACGGGAAAATTGGTATAAAAAACCAGCATCAAACTTGTACTTTTTATCTTCCGTTTTGATGAGGAGTTCTAGTAAAGAGTTGATATTTTGTATAGGAAGATGAAAAGAAGCATAGAGCCTTGCATTATACTCATAAAAGCCTTTTTGTATTCTACTCTTTCTAAACGCAGCGATGTGTTGAGCATCATAAATGTAAGGGCGTACCATTTTTTTGACAAATATTTGTACAAAATTATTTATTTGCCACTGTGCTTCTAATACTTTTGTAGCAAGTTTTGTCTGCTCTTTAAATCCTAATAGAGTACTGACTTCTGGAATGTATTGTAGTAAGAGTCTATCCTCTTGTTTGCCTGTTATAAGATGCAGAGCACTTCTGACTCTGTAGAGTAGTTCTAGTGCCATACGATACTCTTTATACTCTTCATCTGAAAAAACAGTGCCACTGAGCTCTTTTGTACTATCTATTCCATAAATAGTTTTTGCCACCCAAAAAATGAGGTGAGAATCCCGAAGTCCTCCGACACTCTCTTTGATGTTTGGCTGCATAGAACTAGGGTACTTTTTGCGCCTCAGTTGTGCCTCTTCAA
>NZ_JALUKE010000059.1 GCF_027056685.1 Sulfurimonas sp. | reverse complement strand
GAAAGAGCCCTCTACAAAAAATTGGATTATTCTCGGTGTTTTGCTGGGACTTGCGGGACTCAGTAAATATACAGCAGTGCTTTTTATTATTCCTATTATTCTCTATTTTTTAATAAAAAAAGAGTTTAAACTCTTTTACTCACCCAAACTTTTACTCACTATACTCATTGCGCTTGTCCTTATCTCTCCAGTTCTTTATTGGAATATCCAACATGACTGGATTAGTTTTAGCTACCAAAGCTCTCATGTTGTTGGGAGCAAACATATCCATTGGGGTGGTTTTTTTAAATCTCTTGCAACACAATTTGGAGCATATAATCCTCTACTCGTTCCTTTAGCTTTTTATGGACTATACAAATCATTTTTTAGCAAAAATGACACCATTTTTCTTTCTGGACTGTTTGGTTTAACACTTATCTCATTTTTCACCTATGCTTCACTCTACAAGACTGCCCTACCTCACTGGTCAGCACTTTTTTATCTACTTTTTATTCCATTAGGCACTTACTATATCTTTGATATTTCTAAAAAATATGTCAAATACGCCATTATTTTTGGACTTTTCATTAGTCTACTCGCCTATGCAGAACTTGTATTCAAATTCATTCCTCAACCAAATTATCAATCAATTCATAGAGATATTTATGGTTGGAATAAAATTATGAAGCGTGCAAATGCAGTGATAACTAATGATAAAAAAGAGGCACTAGCTGTTACAAACTGGACACTTGCCTCTCGTGCTATGTTTTACAATCACAAATACCCTTCAAAAGTTTATCTCCTTGACAAGAGAAAAGATCAATTTGACTTTTGGGAAGATAAGCACAAAAAAGGAAAAGATATGATAATCATCAACACACACTTTTTCCATAAAGATATAGCTTCAACTATGAAATGTGACAAAGTCTACCCGATAGAGAGCTTTGACATCAATATTTCAAACCATAAAGTCAATACTATTCATTTAGTAATGTGTAAAAATTTTCAAGGGCTTAAATGAGATTAACTAAAAAACTGTTTTTTACAGTACTCATTATTGTGCTTCCTCTCGTAGTTATTAGTTACAATTTTTTTGATAAACCTGTTGCTGATTACTTCTACCTGCATCGAGAAATATTTCACCATTTTGGAAAACTTTTAAGTCTTACAGGAGAGTCACAATGGTATATTGGGGCTGGTCTTTTAGGATTTTTATTTTTTAAATATGTTAAGAATAATGAGCTTTATAAAAATAGATTTCTCTTTCTTTTTTACGCAAATGTTTTTTCAGGTCTTGTAAGCATCCTGCTCAAATGGATATTTTCAAGAGTACGCCCAAAAGGATTGCACTATTCTCCCGAGGAGTATGGGTTTTTACTCTTTCAACACTATGACAAAGGGTTTTTTGCACAGTTAAAATACCATTATATTACAATGTTTCACCATCCAAGCACTTATGCTTCCTTTCCATCAGGGCATACTGTTACAATTGCTGCCACATTTACAGTTATGTATCTACTCTTTCCCCGTTATTTGTACCTTTGGATAATTTTAGGAATCTCTTTTGCAAGTGGAAGAATTTTAGCAGGTGACCATTTTATTAGCGATATAATGGCAGGAACTGTTGTCGGCATACTTGCAACTCTTTTTATTTACGATAAGATGCGTAATAAATTGAAAAAATAAATGTTACAATGTCACAAGAATAAACTATAAATCAACAGAGGAATAGATAAATGAAAAAAAACAATATAAGTATAGTAATTTTAGCTGCTGGAAAAGGCAGTCGTATGAAATCAAACAAGGCAAAAGTTCTTCACTCCATAAGTGGAAAGCCTATGCTTTATCACATCATCAAAGAGTCATTAAAGATTTCTGATGACATCTCCATCGTTGTGGCACATCAAAAAGAGGCTGTTATGAAAGAGATCAGCAGTTACTTTGACAACATCAACTTTGTAGTACAAGATGCCGATGAGTTTCCAGGAACTGGTGGTGCTATGATGAATGTAAAACCAAAAAACGACAAAGTTTTAGTACTCAATGGTGATATGCCACTCATTACAGCGGAGGCACTTCATGGATTTTTAGAGATACAAGCTGATGTAATTATGAGTATATTTGATCTTGAAAATCCAGACGGATACGGCAGGGTTATTATTAGAAATGACCGTGTTGAGTATATAGTTGAGCAAAAAGATGCCGATGAAGCAGAGCTCAATACAACAACTGTAAACGCAGGTATATATGCTTTTTCAAAAGTAATTTTAGAGAGATACATTCCAGAACTAAGCAATGACAATGCCCAAAAAGAGTACTACCTTACAGATGTTGTAGCTATGGTAAAAGAGGAAGAGGGAACTGTTGTACCAATTCTTGTTGATGAAGAGCATTTTAAGGGTGTAAATTCTAAAAAAGATTTAGCTGATTCAGAAGTTATTATGCAAAGACGCATTAGAAACAGATGGATGCAAGCAGGTGTAACAATGCAACTTCCAGAGACTATATATATCGAGGAAGGTGTTTCATTTGAAGGAGAGTGTATAGTTGAAAATGGATGCCGTATTACAGGTAATTCTCATATCATTAACTCACATATAAAATCAGGTAGTATTGTAGAAGATAGCATTATGAAAAACTCAGATTGTGGTCCTATGGCACATCTTCGTCCACTCTCAAATATAGAAGATACACACATCGGTAACTTTGTAGAAGTAAAAAAATCGACACTTAAAGGCGTAAAAGCAGGACATCTAAGCTATTTAGGTGATGCAGAGATAGATGAGGGAACAAATATAGGTGCAGGAACTATTACCTGCAATTATGATGGCATTAAAAAGTACAAAACCATCATTGGTAAAAATGTCTTCATTGGTTCTGACTCACAACTTGTAGCACCTCTCACCATCGAAAATGATGTAATGATAGCAGCAGGCACTACAGTAACAAGTGGCACAGTTGAGAAAGGCTCACTGGCTCTTAGCCGAACAAAACTCAAAACTATTAAAAACTTCTACTACAAATTTTTTGGTAAAAAGTAGATTTCACTTTCCCTTTAAAGTGTGCACATGCTGCACTTCTTTAGAAGAAGAAATCTCTTGTTGCACAGAGGGATGACCCTCTTGCAAAAAAAATCTCCATACAACATAGTAAATAATTAGCATAACAACAATAAAAATCGAGACTGTTTTTGCTCCAAACATCTCGTTTTTTTGTGGATCAAATATCAAAAGACTACGCGTCCATCACTTTTTCAAGAGCTTTTTCATAACTTGCCATATCAAGTCCAAACTCTTCTATTGTGTCCTTTGCCGTAGCAATCGATTCATCAGTTATCTCACCATTTGGCATAACAGTTTCACGAACAGCTTTTAACTCTGCTGCCATTCTCTGCTCATCAGGTGTTGCACCTTCTGGATCATCGCTATAACGGATAATATGTACTATTTCAGGGTCAAGATTCCATCTATGAAAAAGTGTTGCTGTAACATCAGTCGTTTGTGCACCACAGGCAGTTTTTTCAGCATTGGAAATGTCTTCACCTGCTAAAAGTGCTTTTTCTATAATGTCAGCTTTATCATCTTCAAGTAGTGTTTTAGAAATAATTACACGTCCTAAATCTACTAAAAATGCTGCAGGAGCTAAAAGAGAAAGGTTTTGTCCTTCAGTTCTACGAAGCCAATTTACAACTAAAGAGAGCTGTTTGTCACAGGCAGTTGCGAACTGCTCTTTTGTCATACCATATGGTGAGAGATTTATCTCAAAATCATTAGAAACACTTCCTAATGCAAATGTTCTAATAGTATCCTTTCCTAGAAGAGAAACAGCTTGCTTAAGATCAGTGATTTGATGTTTCAGACCATACGCCGGAGAGTTCACTAAACGCAATATATTTGCTGTAAGAATCGGATCTTTTTCTATTGCCTTTTGCATATCATCAAGTGTAGAATCTGAATTATTATAAACACGCTCAACTTCCTGTACTGATTCTGGAAGCGGTGGAATATTGTCAATATTTGCTAAAAGAGTTTTTGTCATATTTATTACCTTTGTTTATGTTGCATTAATTTTAGTGCATAGATATAAAATTTAATATTTATAGTTCCAATTATTGAGACAACCTTACAAATATGTTTACTCTAGTAACAATTTTTGTAAAGGCTAAGAATTTTTTGATAAAATACAAACAGATAAACGAGGGAGCTACTATGAATATACCGGCAGATTTGATTAAAAACAAAAAGATTCTCCTTGGCGTGACAGGTTCCATTGCCATTTACAAATCTCTTGAACTTTTACGATATTTCGTAAAAGCAGGTGCAGAAGTAAAAGTTGTAATGACTCCTGCTGCAAAAAAATTCATAACCCCTCTTACATTTGAGACACTCTCATCAAACAGCGTGCTTGATGATACCAATGAGTCTTGGGCAAATGAACATAACCACATTAAAATCAGCGAATGGGCAGATATTATGGTCATTGCTCCAGCATCTGCAAATACCATTGCAAAACTTGCAAATGCAATAGCAGACAACATTTTACTCCAATCTGCCCTTGCCTTTAGCGGTATGAAAATACTAGCACCATCGGCAAATACAAATATGCTCCAAAATCCTATTACTCAGGCAAACCTTAAAATGCTTGGCATTGCCAATTACACAATACTAGAGACACAAACAAAAGAGCTCGCTTGTAAGACCATAGGCGATGGAGCGATGGCAGAGGCTCTAAATATCTTCTACCAAACAAGTAGAGAACTCCTAAAAGAAGAATACTGGACAGATAGACGAGTTATCATTACAGGGGGAGGAACGGTAGAAAAAATAGATGAAGTGCGCTATATTTCAAACTTTTCAAGTGGAAAAATGGCGTCAGCTCTCGCTACTGCACTCTACTTAAAAGGTGCAGATGTAAACCTTATTGCTACAAGGTTTGATGAAAATTTACCTGAGAATATGCACAAAATTGATGTTGCAAGCACAGCAGAGATGCTGGAGTATCTCACCGATTCCGTACGCATTGCAAAAAAAGGAAAACTCTCAAAAGCAACACTTGTACGAGATGAGCATATACATATTA
>NZ_JALUKE010000058.1 GCF_027056685.1 Sulfurimonas sp. | reverse complement strand
ACGAGAGAGTACAACTTTTTCAACATCTTTACCAGAGCGTTGCATATCTCTCCAACCATAAGCATGATTTACATGAATAACTTCTTGAGCAATAATTGGACCTTCATCAAGATTGTTATTTACAAAGTGTGCAGTTGCACCGATGATTTTCACACCCCTATCATAGGCTTGTTTATAGGGATTTGCTCCTATAAACGCAGGTAAAAAGGAGTGGTGAATATTCATAATTTTATCTTCAAACGCAGCAACAAAACGCGGTGTTAAGATACGCATATATTTAGCAAGAACAATGTAGTCAACATCTTCAAATGAGTTAATAGTCTCTATAATTTTGCTCTCATGCTCAGATCGTTCAAGCCCCTCATGAGAAAGAGTAATATAGTTCACACCAAATTTAGAGACTAAAGATTCAAGATCATCATAGTTTGAAATGACAGCTAAAATATTTGCTTCAAGCTCCCCTGCTTCATGACGAATAAGAATATCACCAAGGGCATGCATCTCTTTTGTTGCCATAATGATGATATTTTTCTTTTTTGGTTCTATCACTTTTACACCTGAGTCTTGAGGTAATGCCGCAATAATTTCACTACTCAATTCCTCTTTGCGAACATCACCATCGACAACACTACGCATAAAAAATTTATTACTCTCTTTATCCACAAACTCGCTATTTGAAAGAATATTCAAATTATGATTGTAAAAAATACTAGAAATTTTATGCACAAGCCCTTTTTCATCATTTGCATCTATTAGTACTCTGTATTGTGCCATTAAATATTTCCTCTCTCTAAATTCTCAACTCTCTCATCTATAGTCGCTAAAGTGTATTCTAAAAAGTTCAAAGTCATATCTACTTTTGCCTCTATGTTAGCATTATTTGGTGCTTGAAAGCCTTCAAAAAGTACAAGAAGTCTCTCTCTTATAGAATCTAAATAAATAAGTTCACTATCTATCTCTACCTTAGAGATTTTTGTTGTATTCTCAACAGCTACAACAGTTTCATCTACAATACTTTCAGACATAACAGTTTCTGCATTTTCAAGGGGTGTCTCTTCTTCCATCTCAGCTAGTGTTGAGAGTATTACATCTTTTAGTTCCATGCTTTTAATAACCACCTTTCAAATTCTTTAAACTCTACTTCTGTATCCATCTTTAAAAAATACTCTTTCATCTGAGTATTTACATTTAAAAACTTTTTTCTCATGCCTGAGAGCCGTCTAATGGCAATTTTAGCTTCAGAGTTATTAGGGTCTTTTTTGAGAATATCTTTATAAATCTCTAAAGCTTCCTCTTTTAAACCTTGAAGTTCGTAAATATTTGCCAGTGTCAGTGTCTGCATAAGTTTGTACGCTCTACTTCTCTATATAGTTTGCGATGATTGAACCCATCTCACTTGTCGAACAGATCTCTTTTGCATCAAATTGTGCCAAGTCTCCAGTTCTGTAACCCTCAGCTAAAGCACGCTTAATAGCTGCATCAATTTTATCTGCGGCTTTTTCTTCATTTAACGCATATCTAAGCATCATAGATGCACTTGAAATGGTAGCGATAGGATTAGCAATTCCTTGACCTGCAATGTCTGGAGCTGAACCGTGAATAGGCTCATAAACACCTATTTTTGCACCAATTGAAGCAGATGGTAAAAGTCCAATAGAACCTGAAAGCATAGAGGCTTCATCACTCAAAATATCTCCAAAAATATTCCCCGTAAGCATAACATCAAACTGTTTTGGATCACGAATAAGCTGCATAGCCGCATTGTCAACATACATATGGGAGAGTTCAACTTCAGGGTACTCTTTTGCTACCTCTTCTACAGTTTCACGCCAAAGTTGGGAAACATCAAGAACATTTGCTTTATCAATAGAGCAAACTTTTTTTCCTCTTGTCATAGCGATTTTAAAAGCTTGGTGCGCAATGCGGATTATCTCATCACGAGAGTAGACCATAGTGTTCCAGCCTTTATTTTCATCGCGCCCTTTAGGTTCACCAAAGTAAATACCGCCAATAAGTTCACGAACAACCATCAAGTCAACACCGCGAACGATCTCAGGCTTGAGTGAAGATGCATTGGCAAGCTCATCATAGACAACAGCAGGACGAAGATTTGCATAAACACCAAGCTCTTTTCTAAAGCGTAAAAGTCCACTCTCAGGGCGTTTCTCACGAGGAAGATTGTCCCATTTTTCTCCACCAATTGAACCAAAAAGCACAGCATCGGCACTTAAAGAGCCTGATATTGTCTCTTGAGGAAGAGGATCACCTGTAATATCATACGCACAACCACCCATTAGAAGCTCATCATATTTGAGAGTAAATCCGCTGTATGAAGCTACCGCGTCAAGTACTTTTACTGCTTCATCTATAATTTCAGGACCTATTCCGTCACCTTTAATAAGTGCTATTTTGTATGTTTTCATCTATTTCTTACCTTCTACTTCATTTTTTGCAAAATTCATCAACCCACCTGCATCTATAAGTTCCTGCATAAACGCAGGAATAGGGGTAAAGTCGTATGTTTTACCTGTTGTCTCATTTGTGATTGTTCCAGCATTCATATCGATGCTTACTTTATCACCCTCTTTTATCTCATTTGCCTCTTTAAGTTCAAAGATAGGCAGCCCCATATTGAAAGCATTTCTATAAAAAATTCTTGCAAATGTTGGTGCAATAATTGCAGCAACGCCGGCAGCTTTAAGTGCTATTGGTGCATGTTCACGAGAACTTCCACATCCAAAATTTTCATCAGCAACAATGATGTCACCTGGACTCATCTTGTTTACAAATTCTGGATCAGCATCTTCCATGACATGCTTTGCAAGTTCCTCTGGAACTGAAGTGTTAAGGTATCGTGCAGCAATAATTAAATCTGTATCAATATCTTTACCAAATGTCCAAACTTTTCCATTTATGTTTGCTTTTTGCATATAAAATCCTATTGTTTTACTAAAATAATTTTGCGATTATATCTAAAATGTTATTTGAAGTTGATTAAAGAGCGAAAGTATCGCTCTGTAGGAGTTTATTGCTATCGTTTTAAATTATTTGTAGTCTGGAGCATTTCATCACTTGTTGTAATGATTTTTGAATTAGCATCATACGCACGCTGTCCTGTAATAAGATCTGTAAGTTCCACTACAAGTTGAACATTACTTAGCTCTACAAAGCCCTGTCTAAGCGTACCAAGACCATCAACACCTGGAGTTCCTTCAACTGGTTGTCCTGAACTATCTGTCTCAAGGTAGAGATTGTCTCCCATAGAGTGCAGTCCTGCAGGATTTATAAAATTTGTTGTCTGAATCTGTCCTATTTGTGTAGCTTGGGGCTGACCAGGTTGCACAACCGTAACAGTACCATCACTACCAATACTGACATTTGTTGCATCAGGTGGAATAACAATCTGTGGTACAAGTGCATAGCCATCACTATTTACCATAACACCATCTTGATCTATTTTAAATGCACCATTTTTAGAGTAAACTTCTGTACCATCAGGAAGCTCCATTTTAAAAAAACCACGACCTGTAATAGCCATATCAAGTTGATTTCCAGTCTGTTTAAGTGAACCCTCTGTAAACATTTTCGTGATTGCAGTAGGACGAACACCCAGCCCAACTTCAATACCTGTTGGACTTTTTGTTGTATCACTTGTAGATGTTCCAGCATAATCCATAACATGGTACATTAAGTCTGCAAATTCAGCGCGCGATTTTTTAAATCCTATAGTATTGACATTGGCAATATTATTTGCTGTAGTATCAATCTGTGTCTGCATTCCGAGCATTCCTGTCGAAGCAGTATAAAGTGATTGCATCATCTCATATATCCTTTTTTAGACTTTACTTGCAATTTTGTCAATTGCATCTTTATTCATTTCATTCATTTGTGTATCCATCGCTTTTTGATACATCCCTACGAGTCTATTTGTCTCAATAAGTTCTGTCATCATTTTTACTGCGTTTACATTGCTTTTTTCAATAAAGCCCTGCTCTACAGCACCGCTCTGATTTATGGGTTTCACATTAGATATAGCACCAAAACTGTAGAGGTTATCTCCCTCTTTTTTTAATATTTTGATATTTGTAGGCTGCAGCACCATTATCTTTTTATTTAATGTTAATTTCACACTTCCTGGAACATTTGTACTGATTTGTCCATTTTTATCGATAGCAATAGCACTATCTATATTTGAAAAACTAATACCCTGCTTTGAACTAAAGTAGTCACTCGGTAAAACCTCATACCCTTCTCTATTTACAAGTTTTCCCTCATCATTTGTTGAAAATGAACCATCACGGGTAAGTCGAATACCCTCAGGAGTTTTCACAGCGAAAAACAGCCCTTCACGAGAGAGTGCAACATCCAAGGAATTGCCAGTTTTTTGTAAACTACCTACTGAAAAATCTGTATATTTATCAACAACTTGGGGTACTCTTGCCATCGTTCTATTTATAAACGCAGCACCCTCTCTTGTATTGTTTGCATGAGGCAGTTCATCTCTTGTATCTTTATAAAGTCTCATATAATCACCAAATATGAGATTATCTTGTTTAAATCCTGATGTATTTACATTTGCCAAATTATTTGCAACAACATTTAGCCTGTTAAACTGTGTGACCATTCCAGCTGCTGCGCTGTAGTACCCTGTCTGCATCTGTTTTTCCCTAATTTTAGAGTTATTGAGAAGTTAATAGCAAAGAGTGTTCCAAAAAAAACTATGCTAGAAAAAAAGTAGAGTTTAAGAAAATCTGGGTATAATCCACCTTTTAAAAACCTTAAAACAAAAAATGGGGCATACTCCGAATGACAGCAAAAGAACTCAACAAAGCTTTAGAGACTTTTTTTCAAGAGCACAAATCAAAAGACTGCATGACTTATGAATCAATAGTCCAGATATTTGAGAAGCAACCAACAGTAGCACAATCAAAAAATGTTTTCAAACTTATACAAAAAAATAAAAAGTGTGTTTACACATCTAGTGAACATGCCAAGCGTCTCAATGATCAAGAGGCAGAAGCACGCCGTAATGCACAGAGAAAGATGCTTGAAGACAATGAAACGGATAAATTTGACATTTTAAAGGAGCATGAACTTTTAGAGTGGTCACGCTCAGACTCTCCAGTTCGTATGTATCTTCGTGAAATGGGACAAATTCCCCTCTTAACAAAAGAAGAAGAGATTGAAATATCTAAAAAAATAGAAGGTGGTGAGAGTATTATCATTGATGCTATCTGTTCAGTTCCTTATCTTATAGATTTCATTCTTGATTATAAAGAACCCCTTATTAACCGTGAGAGACGAGTAAAAGAGCTTTTTAGAAGTTTCGAGGATGAAAAGGACGATGGTGATGACAATGAAGCAGACAGTGATACTACTGCTGCAAAAACTCCATCAGCAAAAGATAAAACAAGAGTAGAAAAGGTCTCTACTAGCTTTAAAGCTTTAGAAAAGGCGAAAAAAGATTGGGTGAAAGCAGCTGAGAAAACACCTGAAAATCTTGATGGCGAACTTACAGAAGAGGTAGTGCAATATTACCTTGCAGTAACTTACAAAAAAGCTGTTTTAAAAGAGAAACTCCTTGACCTTGGACCAACTTCAAAACTTATAAATGAACTTGTAAAAGCAATGGAAACTGCACTTAAAAGTGATGAAGGGTATGACAAAGAGTTGAAAAGACTTGAGTATAAACTGCCACTTTTTAATGCAACACTCAAAGCAAATCATAAAGTTTTGGTAGATAAAATCCAAGAACTTAACAAAGAAGATATTGCAAATATGGTTCCAGAAGCTACTATGGTTTCCACATATATGGAAATAAAAAAACTTGTACAGACAAAAGAGGCATCTAAAAATAGCTTCGATATGGAACCAGAAAAGCTTGCAGATATTTTAGAGCAGATTAAACGCGGTAAAAATATTTCTGAAATTTCAAAAACAAAAATGGCAAAATCAAACCTTCGTTTGGTTGTCTCAATTGCGAAGCGTTACACAAACCGTGGTCTTCCTTTCCTTGACCTTATTCAAGAGGGAAATATTGGGCTTATGAAAGCAGTTGATAAATTTGAATACCAAAAAGGGTATAAATTTTCAACTTATGCAACATGGTGGATTCGTCAGGCTATCAGCCGTGCTATCGCCGATCAAGCAAGAACTATTCGTATTCCTATTCATATGATTGAAACTATTAACCGTATCAATAAAATTATGCGTAAACATCTTCAAGAACATGGGAAAGAGCCAGATGTTGATACAATCGCACAAGAGGTTGGACTCTCAGTTGAAAAAGTAAAAAATGTCATCAAAATCACAAAAGAGCCTATTTCCCTTGAAGCACCTATTGGTAGTGAAGATGATGGACGCTTTGGAGACTTTATCGAAGATAAAACCTCACTTAGCCCATCTGATGCTATTCTTAAAGATGACCTTCGTATTCAGATTGAACAGGTATTAGAACAGCTCAATGAAAGAGAAAAAGCCGTTATAAAACTCCGTTTTGGAATTATGGACGATGAGAGTGACAGAACACTTGAAGAGATTGGAAAAGAGTTAAGCGTAACACGCGAAAGAGTTCGTCAAATCGAGTCTTCAGCGATTAAAAAGCTCAAACATCCTAAAGTCGGACGCAAACTTAAAAACTACATAGAAGAGTAAAATATGACTTTTGAGCAGAAGTGGTTAGAGTATGATTACAACCCTTTTATCGTTTTTAATGATAAAGGTAAAATTACCTCTCTAAACGCAGAAGCTCAATTTTTACTCGGCTTCACAACTGCACACGAACTCTTTGAACTTGCTAAAACATATGCAAGCATCAACTTCGGTTTTAAAACTACTTTTCTACAACTTAATTATGGAAGATACAGTTTTTTTGGACTCACTGTTGGTTATGATAATGAAGAAGAGATTGGAGTTAAACTCTACCAAACTCCATCTTATAAACTCAATAGTAAAAAACCAGAGGGAGAGCTTGTAAATATTTACACTATTGTAGATTTATGCATAGCATCAAACTCTATAAACTCAAATATACTCTTTGAAAAGGAGTACGACCCGACCATCCCTGATGTGATTATAGATTCAAATAAGCTTATTAAACTACTCAATAAAATTTACACCTCTTGCAGAGTAAAAAACAAACAGATAAAAACTAGAATTTTTTACAGAGTGGGAGAGCATGTTAAATTTGATGGTAAAAAGTATAGTATTTTTTCTATTGAAATATCTTCACAAAATATGCAAAAAGAGAAATTTGCAGAGATAAAACTTTTTGCAGAAGAACAAGGACTCTATATAGACACGACAAAAAGTCTAACTATAAATATCCCTATGATTACCTCTTAGTTTTTAAGCAACAACCTCTTTAGAAACCACACTTCCTATAATAATTCCAACTGTCAATGCAGGAAGATAATACCATAAACTTAAAAGTTCATTGTTTTTAAGCGCTATAAACCCAAGCACCAAAAATAAATATGGAATAAGTCTAAACGCAGAGACACTTCCTCTTGCTCCGTACTTTGCGCTATCAACTGTAAAGGTTTTTATTTTTGCTTTTTCCTCTTTTACAATGCTTTTAAGATCAAGTTCTTCATAAGGTGCATTATTTATAGGCGTATCATCATAAAGTTCATGAGGATCTTCTATGGTATCTAACAAATCTCTTTTATCTTCAAAGTTACCGCTTTTTATCTGAGAATTAACCATACGCTTATAAGCGTAAGAAGAACCAAGAATAATAAAAAAAGCACTTAAAAAAGCAACCTGTGTATTTATAAACGCAGTGTATGAAATAAAATAAGTAGCTAAAATAATAATTTCCAAAATCACTAAGATACTAATAGTTTTTTTCACCGTAATCCTCATCATCGTCTTCTTCTAACTCTTTTTTTATCGCATAGCGAGGCTCTTTTGCCAACTCTTCATAAGATTTACGCTCTTTTACATATGCTTTGTAAACATTAAGTATAGCCGCGGCAACACCAATTGCAATGCCAATCCAAAGTGTCCAAGTTGCACCAGTCACACTTTTTAAAAGCCAACCAATACCAACACCCATTAAAACAGCAACAACCATAGAAAGCCCAAGAGAGAGCGAATCGGCAGCTTCTATAATGGGCTTAATACGAGGCTTACGCTCCTCTTGAGAATCTTTTTCTGTATTAGCCATTTGTAATCGCTTTAAAAACTCGTTCACTTGCAGCAATAGTATCTTCAATCATCACATCTGTTACAGCAGTTGAAATAAATCCTGTCTCATACTGTGAACAAGCAAAGTAGTAACCCTCATCTAACATTCCTGCATGAAATTTTGCAAAAAGCTCTGCATCAGATGTTGTAGCATCTTTAAAATTTTTCACTTCATTTTCATTAAAGAAAAATCCAAACATAGAGCCTCTTGTATCTACCTGCATAGCAATTCCATACTTAGCAGCGGCATCTTTCATACCATTTACAAGTCTGTTCGCTCGCTCATTTAAAACAGCTATGACTCTTGCGTTTTGTTTCAATTTTGTAAGAGCCGCATGTCCTGCTGCCATGGCAACTGGATTTCCACTAAGTGTTCCAGCTTGATATACTGGACCATCAGGAGAGAGTACATTCATAATCTCTGCACGAGCACCAAAAGCACCAACTGGCATACCACCACCAATAACCTTTCCAAGTGTTACAATGTCTGGTACCACACCAACGAGAGACTCTGCCCCATTGACACTAGCACGAAAACCACTCATAACTTCATCAAAAATAAGAAGCGTACCATGGGCATCACAAAGTGTACGGAGTTCATGTAAAAACTCTTTATCAGCTGGAACAAGTCCCATATTTCCTGCTATTGGCTCAATAATAACACAGGCAATATTGTCACTATCGGCAAAACATTTTTTGACGCTCTCAATGTTGTTATACTCTGCTAAAAGTGTATGTTTTGTAAAATCAGCTGGCACACCTGGGCTTGATGGATTTCCAAAAGTTGCCGCACCACTTCCTGCTTCAACCAAAAGTGCATCAGAGTGACCATGGTAACAGCCTGTAAATTTTACAATATCATCGCGACCTGTAAACCCCCGAGCCATACGAATAGCACTCATAACAGCCTCTGTTCCACTACTTACAAAACGGATTTTATCGATTGAATCAAAAAAGTTTACAACAAGTTTTGCAAGCTCTGTTTCTGAAAGAGTCGGTGCACCAAAGCTCAAACCATGCTTTACAGCTTCTATAACTGCCGCTTCAATAGTCTCATCACGATGTCCAAAAAGGAGTGGTCCCCAACTCTGAACATAATCCACATACTCATTGCCATCTACATCTTTTAGGTAAGCACCCTTCCCCTCTGTTATAAAAATCGGAGTCCCTCCAACACTTTTAAATGCGCGAACAGGAGAATCTACTCCTCCAGGAATCAGACTCTGTGCTTCTTCAAATGCTTTTTGTGATACTGCTGTATTCATTTATGACCTTCATTAAATAATATTTCTATTATTATATCTAAGATTTGATATAATCTCGAAAAATAATATATTATTGGATGATATTTGAATAGATCTCGCTTTGCCCTCTTTGTAGCTGTATTGGTACATTTATTGATATTTTTGCTGATTTATATAGCTATAAGTATGTCGCCTAAAAAAGAGAAAAAGCATAAACAAAAAGAGCAAAGAATTAAAATTTCACTCAAAGAGTTGCAAAAACCAAAAAAGGTAAAGACAGCCGGTGAAATTAAGAAAAAAATCAAACCTCCAAAAATAGCACCACCTATGCCAAAAGGCTCTCAGCTTAAAAAAATCGTACGCCCTAAACAGATAAAATATAAGCCATCAAAACCAAAGAAAAAACCAAAACTTAACAAACCAAAGGTAAAACCAAAACCTCACATTGTTCAAAAACCAAAAATTGAGCCAATACCGTCAAATAAGCCCTATATTCCTTATGCAAATAATGAAAAAAATATAACAAAAGAAGCAAAGAAAAAAGAAGACATACAAGATAAACAGCTCTCTTGGCTCTATGAAGACAGATCAGATGAAGATCAAAAAGAGACAAAGAAACAGGCTAAAAACAACAGTAATGTCTCTCAAGATATTAAAGAACTCTATGGTGATACCTTTGGCAAACTTACTCCTGGTGAACAGAAATATATACTTGACAACCAGGAAATAATGCGTCGTATAACGCAACAGATACTCAACCGTGTTGCACGCGTAAACTTGCCAAGAAATCTCAATGTAAACGCAAGTAATGTCATAGAGTTTAAACTCCATCCAAACGGAGATATGTCAGACTTTCGATTTATATCAAAAAGTGGTCACTATATTCTTGATGACACAACAAAAGAGACTATAGAGTATGCTTATAGTAGATACCCACATCCTAAGCAAACAACACTTATTCGTTACAATGTTTTTTATAACCTAGCAAGGTATTAAATTTTTTCGTTATAATAAGCCTACTCAATATTATTTAAGGTTTTATTATAATGACTCCACTCAGGAAACAGCTCTCTTTTGTACTTTTTAGTTCCCTTCTTCTCTTTAGTGGATGTGGCAAAGATGAAATAAAACAGGTAAAAAGAACACCTCCTCCTCTCAAGGTAAAAACAATTACGATTGAGACAAAAAAAGTACCTATTTGGGGAATATTTACAGGAAAAACAAGGGCTAGTTCTCATCAAGAAGTGCGCGCTCGTGTCACTGGTATTTTAGAAAAAATATATTTTAAAGATGGGGATTATGTAAAAAAGGGGCAAAAACTTTTTAAAATCCAACAAAATGAATATATTGCTGCACTCAATGGTACTAAGGCAAAAGAAGCCCAAGATAAAGCGGCACTTGCACTTGCAAAAGCAGATGTGCAAAGATACACTCCTCTAGTAAAAGAAGGTCTCGCTCCCCGTGCAACTCTAGAGCAGTATCAAGCGAAGTTGGCATCTCTAAACGCAGCTATATTAGGCGATGCGGCAAAAGTAGAAGAGGCAAAAATTCAACTCGGTTATACCATTATAAAAGCACCTATTTCAGGAAAAGTAAGCGCAAGACATATTGATGTGGGTAATCTCATCGGTCAAGGTGATTCTACACTGCTTACAACCATTGTGCGATACAATCCTCTCTATGCCTACTTCTCTCCTTCTCAAAATGATGCAATGATTATGCATAAGTATAGAGATAAAAAAGATTTGGCTGCTTTTATTGAGTATAAAGGTGCTAATGAAGATGTACGACTTGATGGCTATGTGGATTTTTCCAACAATACAGTAGATCCACTTACTTCAACCATCACAATGAGAGCAATCATTAAAAATCCAGATACGCAAATACTCCCAGGTACTTTTGTATATGTCAATGTATTTATTAGTGACAAATACAAATTTAAAATGATTCCACCAGAAATCATAATGAATGACCAACTTGGAAAATATGTCTATATTCTTGACAACAATGCAAGTGTAAAAAGAGCCGACATCACAACGGGCTATGGAACAAGATACTATGTAAGTGTTAAAAAAGGTCTCAAAGATGGCGATAAGGTGATTGTTTCTGCTTTGATGAAACTAAAATCAGGAATGAAAGTAGAAGGCATTGATGCTACAAAAGAGAAAGGAATAGACGCAATACTAAAAAATAATAACCTTATTCCTACAAAAGAGTAATCAATGTTTTCAGTAACATTTATTAAACGCCCTATTCTTGCAATTGTTATATCACTCATTATCATTATATCTGGGCTTGTATCGCTTGGCATACTCCCTGTTTCAGAATACCCTGATGTTGCACCGCCGACGGTAAGTGTGAGTGCAACTTATACAGGTGCAAATGCCTTTGTTGTTGAAGATACTGTCACTCGTGTTCTTGAGGACAAACTCAATGGTATTAAAGGTGTTATTTATATGGACTCCTCTTCCACTTCAAGTGGTCGATCAAACATAAATGTTTACTTTAAACCAGGATACAATATAGACATTGGGGCAGTTGATGTTCAAAACAAAGTCTCTACAGCCACGGCTTCTCTTCCTGCTGAAGTTGTTGCCCAAGGAGTTATAGTAGATAAAAAGAGTCCCTCTATTGTTTGTCTTATTACCATAACTGGTGACAAAAGGTATTATGCCTCTTTTTTATCTAACTTTGTAAACTTGAATGTTCTTGATGAAATTAAGCGTATTCCAGGTGTTGGTAAAGCTGAAAATATGGGTGAAAAGAAATATGCTATACGAATATGGCTTAACCCCGATAAAATTAAAGCTATGGGACTCACACCGATTGATGTAGTCAATGCTATTAAAAGCCAAAATAGACAAGCTTCCATCGGTAAAATTGGCGGTATGCCAAGCTATGATAATCAAAAACAGGAGTTTACACTCACAACAGAGGGACGCCTTAGTGATGTCAAAGAGTTTAAAGATATTGTTTTAAAACACAAAAAAGATGGCTCTTTAGTCTATCTCAGTGATGTGTCTCGTGTTGTTCTAGGAAGTGAAAGTTATGATTGGAACGCAATATCAAACCAACAGCCAACAGGTCTTATTGGCGTTTATCAGCTAGGTGATGCCAATGCTTTAGACATTAGAAAAAAAGTTCAAGAAACGATGCAGAGACTCCAAAAACGATTTCCTGATGGGGTAAAGTGGAGTATTCCTTATGATACGACCAAATATGTTAAAGTAGCTATTGACAATGTTGTCACAAACCTTTTTATGGCAATCGGACTTGTAATTCTCATCATTTTTATCTTTTTAGGTTCATGGAGACCAACAATTATTGCCGCTGTTGCCATTCCTGTATCACTCATTGGTACTTTTGCAATTATGCAGATGGCACATGGCTTTTCCATCAACTTTTTAACACTTTTTGGGCTGATTTTAGCCATTGGTATTGTTGTAGATGATGTTATTTTGGTTGTTGAAAATGTTGAGGTTATTATGGAAAAAGAGCCTGATTTGACAATTCCTCAAGTTGTTAAAAAATCGATGATAGAGCTCATCGGTCCCATCATCTCTACTACACTTGTTCTCGTTGCTGTTTTCGTTCCTGTATCTCTGCTTCCCGGTATTACAGGAGCACTCTATCAACAATTTGCACTCACTATCTCTTTTGCCGTTATTATCTCTTCGCTCAATGCCCTTACTCTTTCTCCAGCACTAAGTGCTATCATTATAAAAAGAAGAAAAAAAGGTCAGGAAAAGTTTATATTTTTTAGAAAATTTGATGCAATTTTTGATTATATCACGCAAAAATATACGGCTACCATTACTGCACTTATAAAAATAAAATACCTTATGTTAGTTCTTATGATTGGAATTTTTTACATAATGTATTATCTTTTTACTGTTATTCCTACAGGATTCGTTCCCTCAGAAGATAAAGGTGTTTGTATGGTTTCGGTGAACCTAAAGCCAGGAACATCACTCAATCAAACGACACAAGTAAGAAAAGAGGTCGAAAAATCACTCTACTCCATAGATGAAGTTGCCAATGTAATTGTCATTGATGGGTATAACATCATAACCTCTTCTCTAGACAGTTCTGCTGTTGCAATGTTTGTTTCTTTTAAAGACTGGAAACAAAGAACACGACCAGATCAAAGTGTCAATGCCATCATTCAAAAAATACGACAAAAAACAGCACATATTACCGATGCAAACATAGCAGCCTTTAATCTTCCGGGAATCCCGGGTGTCGGAAATGTCGGTGGTTTTGATTTCAGACTTCAAGATTATCTCTCTGGTGATTTGAATGTGTTTAAACACTATGCAGATGAAATTATTAAGGAGGCAAATCAAGACCCTAGAATCTCTCATGCATTTACAACATTCGCAATTAACTACCCTATGTACGACATTAAAATAGACAGAGAAAAAGCAAATGCTCTTGGTGTAAATATGGCTGATCTCTTTAGCACCATGCAGATATATCTTGGGTCTGTTTATGTCAATGACTTTACAAAATTTGGAAAGGTTTTTCGTGTCTTCGTGCAGGCTGATAAAAATTACAGAAGTGCAAAGAGTGACATCAACAAACTTTTTGTAAAAAATGTTGATGGCAAGATGGTACCACTGAGTGCACTTATTAAAGTCCAAGAGATGATTGGTCCGCAAAATTTAACACACTACAATATGTACAGAAGCATTCAAATAAATGGTGCAGCAGCTCCAGGATATAGTTCTGGCGATGCAATGACAGCGATGCAGGAAATAGCTAAAAAAGTCCTGCCATCAAGTTACGGCTATGAATGGTCTGGAATGAGCTACCAAGAAAAGCTGGCAGGAAACGCACAAATTTATGTCGTTATTTTCGTAACACTTGTAGTCTTTTTAGTTCTTGCAGCACAATATGAGAGTTGGATACTACCATTAATGATTTTACTCTCAGTACCGATGGTAATCGCTGGTGCCGTAGCAGGTCTAATGTGGGCAGGCATTCCACTTAACACTTTTGCACAAGTCGGACTTGTGCTGCTTGTCGCTCTTGCCGCCAAGAACGCCATTTTGATTGTCGAGTTTGCCAAAGAACTGCGTGAAAATGGTAAAAGTATTGTTGATGCTGCCATAAACGCAGGAAGACTGCGTTTTCGTGCTATTATGATGACTATTTTATCTTTCTTATTTGGTATTTTTCCACTTGCATTTGCCACAGGTGCAGGTGCTATTACGCAGCAGTCTATCGGTATCGTACTCATGTTTGGTATGGTTGCAGCGACATTTATATCTACACTCTTTGTTCCTGTTCTTTATGTACTGCTTGAGAGCATGAGAGAAAAATTTGTAAATGTTGCAGATGAAGTTGCAAGAAGGGAGTCAATCTAATGAAAAACAAGTTTTTATTCAAATCATTAGTTTTACTAGGATTAGTAGCCAATGCACAAGCCAGTGAAACTTATACGGTAGATGAGCTAATACTCATCTCATTAAAAAATGCCCCTGAGCTTAAAATTAGTGAGCTAAATTATGAAGCAACACAACAAGAACATAAAATTTCAAACGCAGACTATCTTCCAAAGGTAGATATGCAAGTTTCTGTAAGTAAAATAGGTTCAAGTAGCATTGTAGACAATAATACTATGAAAGATGACACTCTTTTAATGGGAACTCTTTCACTAAAGCAAATTGTATATGATTTTGGAAAAACAGGCTCTACGAGTAACTTTACAAAGTATGAATCACAAGGTGCTGCGTTTAGCAATATACAAAAAATAGCTGATAAAAAAAGAGAAGTAAAAGAGGCATACTACAATGTTTTAAAAGCCAAATCTCTTATAAGTGTACAAAGAGAAAATGTCAAATTAACTCAAGCCCAACTCTACCGCGCACAGCAATATTTCAAAGCAGGTATTCGAACAAAAATAGACATTTCAGATGCGAAAGTTGCACTTATTAGGTCTCAAATAGATTTAAAAAATGCACAGTACAATTTAAAACTGGCTTATGCACTCCTAGATAAAGCAGTCGGCTTTGTCTCTTTAAATACAAATTATAAAGTATATGCAACAAAACTAAATCTTAACACTTTAGCAAACCATATAAAATCTTATGATTTGAATTTGAAAGATTCTATTGAATTTGCTTACATCAATAAGCCTAGTATTAAAGAGTATGAGACAAAAATTAAAAGTACAAAAGCACTTACAAAGGTCAACTCAGCTGAATATTATCCTGCCCTATTCTTAGATGCAGGTTATACAAAACAAAAACTAGATAAGTATCAGGTACTCAGACCAGAAGACCAATGGCAAGTCGGTATAAATTTGAGCTGGAACCTTTATGAAGGTGGCGCGAGCAGTGCAAAAGTTCAAAAAAGCAAGATAAATGCAAGTAGTTCCAACTTTGCGCTTCAAGAGTTAAAGCTACAGGTAAAAAAGCAGGTGACTTTTGATTATTTGAACCTTAATAGAAAAAAAGATACTTTGGCGCTTTCACAAAGTCTTATGGTTGTATCAGCCCAAAAATTTAATCAGGCTGGCAAAAGATATGAGCACGGTTTATCGGATTATATCGAGCTACAACAGGCAAGACAAGGGTATATAGATGCAAAAGCGTTACTTATTGTTGACTACTATAATTATTATATAGCCATGGTTAATCTTGATAATGCTATTGGAAGATAGTTTCAAACTATTTTCCATCTATTACAGAATAATCTTCTGTTACAAATCTACTCAGAATCATCCACTATAAAAACATTCTTAACCAAATTATCTAATATATTGATATAAGTCAAAAACTTTATCCATTAAAGTGCTATTATAAAAATGTAAATTGACAATTTTAGTTAGTTCAATATTAATCTACATAGGAGATAACATGTCACTTTCAAGAAGAGAATTTCTAAAAAGTTCAGCAGCAGCATCAGCAGCAGCAGCTATTGGTATGAGTGTACCAGCAGAGTTGGAAGCTAATGCAAAAGTAGCTGAATCTAAATGGAGATGGGACAAGGCAGCTTGTCGTTTCTGTGGTACTGGTTGTGGAATTATGCTTGCAACAACAGGCGATGGAAAAGATAGAAAAATCGTTGCAGTTAAAGGAGACCCGGCAGCTCCGGTAAATCGTGGTCTTAACTGTATTAAAGGTTATTTTAACGCGAAGATTATGTATGGTGCAGATAGACTTACACAACCACTACTTCGTATGGATGAGAAAGGTAATTTTGACAAACATGGTAAATTCGCTCCTATTTCTTGGGAAAGAGCTTATGATGAGATGGAAAAAAACATCAGAAAAGCACTTAAAGAGAGTGGTCCTGAAGGTGTTGGTGTATTTGCATCTGGTCAATACACTATTATGGAAGGTTACGCTGCTCAAAAAATGATGAAGGGTGGTTTTAGATCAAATGCTTTTGATCCAAATGCTCGTCACTGTATGGCATCCGCAGTTGTTGGTTTTTACCAAACATTTGGTATAGATGAACCATCTGGTTGTTATGATGATATTGAACTTACAGATACTATTGTAACTTGGGGTTCAAATATGGCAGAGATGCACCCTATTCTTTGGTCTCGTGTAACAGACAGAAAATTATCTGATCCAGATCATGTAAAAGTTGTAAATATTCAAACTTATACACACCGTACTTGTGATTTAGGTGATTTTAACATCATCTTTAGACCAAATACTGACCTGGCCCTTTGGAACTACCTTGCTCGCGAAATAGTTTACAATCATCCAGAAGCTATTGACTGGGATTTCATCAAGAAAAACATTATTTTTGCAGTTGGTCCTGTAAATATCGGTTATGGTTTCAGACGTGCGGGTGAGAAGTCTATTACTCCTGTAAGACCTGATGGTTCTGCTGGTAAATATGATGCTAAAGAGATGGAAATTTATAATAAAGAGATGAGTAAAGTTGTTTCAGAACTTGAAGGTCCTGCATTAGAACCATATGGTTATAAAGCTGGCGATACTATGAAAAACATTCCTGGTACTCTAAAACATCATGAAATCACTTTTGAAGATTATAAAAAATCTCTTGCTCCATATACATTAGAGTATACTGCAAATCTTTGTAAAGGTGATCCTGATGAATCACTTGATAGTTTTAAGAAAAAACTTCAAGATTTAGCAGCACTTTATGTAGAAGATGGAAGAAAAATTGTAAGTTTCTGGACAATGGGTATGAACCAACATACTCGTGGATCATGGGATAATACACTTGCATACAATGTTCACTTCCTTGTAAATAAACAGTCTCGTCCAGGTGCAGGTGCATATTCATTAACTGGTCAACCGTCTGCTTGTGGTACTGCTCGTGAAGTTGGTACATTTGCTCATCGTCTTCCAGCTGATATGATGGTTAAAAATCCTCACCATAGAGCAAAAGTTGAGAAAAAATGGGAAATTCCTGCTGGAACACTAAATCCTATTGGAAATCAGCACATTATGAAAATCCACAGAGACATCGAAGATGGTCTTATTAAATTTGCATGGGTAAATGTTTGTAATGCTTACCAAGATTCTGCGAATGCAAAACATTGGATTAAAGCAGCGCGTGAGATGGACAACTTCATCGTAACGAGTGATGGTTATCCTGGTATCTCTTCCATGGTATCTGACCTTATTTTACCATCTGCTATGATTTATGAAAAATGGGGTGCATATGGAAACGCAGAGCGTCGTTCACAACACTGGAGACAACAAGTACTTCCAGTAGGTCATGCTATGAGTGATACATGGCAATGGGTTGAGCTTTCAAAACGCTTTACTGTTGATGACTTATGGGGACCATATACTCTTAGAAATGGTACAAAACTTGCAGATGTACGCCAAGAAGCATACAAAATGGGTTATAAACCAGATACTACTATGTATGAAATTTTATATGGCAATGAAAGAGCGAAAAAACAATATCCTCTTGCAATGGATAAATTTCCACAACAAGGGTATGATAACTCTGAGTGTCTTGGTGATGCAAGAAATGTTGTAGGAACAGATGGAAAAGTCTTTAAAGGGTATGGATTTATGATTCACCAATACCTTTGGGAAGAGTATGCTTTCTTTGGTCGTGGTCATGGTCATGACTTGGCAGACTTTGTTACTTATCAAAAAGTTCGTGGACTTAAATGGCCGGTTGTAAATGGTAAAGAGACTTCATGGAGATTTAATGTTGACTTTGATCCATATGCAATGAAACATGCAAAAGAGGCTGGTACTGGTTCTCAATACGCATTTTATGGTCCACTTGCTAAAAAATTACCATTTGGTGACTTAACGCATGTAACAGATAAAACCAAAAAGTCGTTAGCGAACAAAGCCAAAATATTTGCTCGTCCATATATGGATCCTCCAGAAATGCCAGATGAAGAGTATAACTTATGGTTATGTACAGGGCGTGTACTTGAACACTGGCACTCTGGAACTATGACTATGCGTGTACCTGAGTTATATCGTGCTGTACCAGAAGCATTAGTCTATATGAATCCTGAAACAGCTAAAGAGAGAGGTCTTGAAGATGGTAAACTCTGTTGGGTTGAATCTCGTCGTGGTAAAGTAAAAGCTCGTGTTGAGACTCGTGGGCGTAATAGACCACCAAAACCATTAGTATTTGTTCCATGGTTTGATGAGCGTGTATTTATAAATAAAGTCACACTTGACCAAACATGTCCAATGTCAAAACAGACAGACTACAAAAAATGTGCTGTTAAAATTTATAAAGTATAAGTAAAGAGGAAGTGTTATTTTGAGTAACCATTCAAAAGCAAAGCAACCAGTTAGTGATAGAAGAAAATTTATTTTAAATATGGCTAAGGGTGTTGGGTATGCAGCGGTAGGTGGCTTCTTATGGAGTGCTTATCTGGATGAGGCAGAAGCCTCTCCATTAATCTTGAGACCTCCTGCAGCTATAGGAGAAAAAGATTTTTTAAAGACTTGTATTAAGTGTGGTTTATGTGTGGAAGCGTGTCCTTACGATACACTAAAACTAGCCGAGCCGGGTGATCATAAACCAATAGGAACGCCATTTTTTACACCAAGAGACATAGCATGCTATATGTGTGAAGATATTCCATGTGTTCCTGTTTGTCCAAGTGGTGCATTAGATGAAGCTAGTGTCACAAAAAATGGAAAACTTGATATAAATAGTGCTGAGATGGGTCTTGCTGTCATTGATGAAAATAGCTGTGTAGCTTTTTGGGGTATTCAATGTGATGCGTGTTATAGAGCATGTCCTATTATGGGACAAGCTATAACAATAGAGTATGATCAAAACAAAAGAACTGGAAAACATGCATATTTAAAACCAGTAGTTCATGCAGATGCATGTACTGGTTGTGGTATGTGTGAACATGCTTGTATAACAGAAAAACCAGCTATATTTGTTCTGCCTCGTGAGGTGGCTATGGGGAAAGCAGGTAGCCATTACATTAAAGGATGGGACAAAAAAGATGAGTCGCGTCTTAAAGATGCACATGCGATTCACACAACAACACAAGTTAGTAAGAAAAAAGCAGTAGATAAACTTAATGCTGGATTAGAAGGCTTATTAGATGAGTAAAATATGGAATAACTATAGATATCTTATTCTTAGGAGGTTTGTACAAATTGGAATTTTAGTGCTCTTTTTTGGTGCAAATGCTTGGGGTTGGAAGATCTTAGAAGGAAATCTTACTTCATCTCTACTTTTTGAAAAAATTCCAATGAGTGATCCTTATGCTGTGTTGCAGATGGTAGTGGCTGGTGCGGTAATAGCATCAGACTTACTAATAGGAGTTGGTGTTGTTGCACTTTTTTATTTCCTCATTGGAGGAAGAGCATTTTGTTCTTGGGTTTGTCCTATAAATATGGTAACAGATAGTGCAAATTACCTAAGAAGAGTTTTCGATATAGATAGAGCACAGTTAGCAAAAAGTCCAATAAGTAGAAATACTCGATATTGGATTTTGGGACTGAGTTTGATTGTATCTGCTTTTATGGGCATCGCTGCGTTTGAGTTTGTCTCACCAATTTCAATGCTCCATCGTGGTATTGTTTTTGGTATGGGATTTGGCTGGGCTGCCATTGGCATGATATTTCTTTTTGATTTGTTCGTATTAAAAAATGGATGGTGTGGTCATATTTGTCCACTTGGTGGATTTTATTCACTTCTAGGAAAGTTTAGTTTTATTAGAGTACATCACATAGAAGAAAACTGTACTCTTTGTATGAAATGTAAAGTAGTTTGTCCTGAAAAACAGGTGCTGCACATGATAGGTAAAGAGTCACTTCCTATACTTTCAGGTGAGTGTACAAATTGTGCAAGATGTATAGAAGTATGTGATGATGATGCTTTAAGATTCTCAATAAGAGATTTGATTCAAAATAAGAAAACGGGAGAGTAAAATGAAAATTTTAACAAAAATTACAATAGGTTTAGCAACAGCGAGTCTGTTGTTGGTGGGCTGTAGTAGTATGAATACACAAACACAAGCAAAAGCTAAAAAAAGTGTAGTAGTAAAACCAACAGCAAAAACGAATGCTATGGGAATGGGATACATTAAAGATGTTGATCTTTTAAATGACGATGCTGTTCCACCTGCGGTTGCTTATCATTCAGCACCTCCAGGAGCGGCAAAAAAAATTAAGCGTGCATATCAAGATGCTCCACCAATGATCCCACACAGCGTAGAGGGATTATTGCCAATTACAAAAAACAACAATGCATGTCTTGGATGTCATATGCCAGATGTTGCAGCGGCTATGGGTGCAACACCAATTCCAATTTCACACTTTACAAACTTTAGACCAAAAACTGAAATTGAAGGTACTGAAATTTTAAAAAATGGTCGTGTGATTAAGAATGGTTCATCTGAAACGCAGGCAAATGTTTCTATTAAAGTAAACCACAAAGAAAATAAATTGTATCCAGGTAGATTTAACTGTACACAATGTCATGCTCCACAAGCAACAAACACTTTAGTGGATCAAAATCATTTTAAACCAGTTTACACTTCTCCAAATGGTGCAGATAAATCATCTTGGAATCAGTCTAAATGGATGAAAGATATTAATACTCAAAAATCTGAGTAGTTAAAAAATGAAGAGAAGAGAGCTGTTTGGCTTTCTTTCTTCCTCTGTTAAAGAGGCAGGAAGAGAGAAAAAAGAAGAAGTTGTGGTTTTAAGACCTCCATATTATAATGATATTAATGCTTTTGCCACAGAGTGTCAAAATTGTGAAGGACAATGTGTCTCTTTATGTCAAGAACAGATAATAAAAATAGGTGAAGACAAAACACCTTATTTAGATTTTTCTCAGCGTGGATGTACCTATTGTGATGCATGTGCTATTGCTTGTCCGAGTGAGGTATTGCTTGTGCAAAACAAGCGTTTAATAGAAGCAGATATTGTGATAAACAAAGATAAATGTTACAGTTGGCAGGGAGTTATGTGTTTTTCATGTAAAGACCCCTGTTATGAAGATGCTATTGATTTTAAGGCAATGTTTATGCCTGAAATTAATGAAAAATGTACAAGTTGCGGATTTTGCATAAGCAGATGTCCTGCAGATGCCATAGATATTAAAAAGGTGAGTTCATGCGATACATAGTAGTTTTTTTTCTTCTCTTTTCAACGCTTTTTGCACAAAAGCTTATAGAGCCTCTGCATATATATAAAGTTCCAAAAGGTTTGGCAACAGATGTACTTTATAATAAAGGCAATTTATATATTGCAACAGATATTGGGAAAGTAGATGTTTTTAGTACAAAAACAAAAAAAGAGACCTCTTTTATAGAACTCTCTAAAATCAAAGATTTTATGGGCGATGAAATTGACTCTAAAATATTTGACATTGATATGTTAAATAACACTTTGTTAATCCTTTCTCAAGATAATGGTGGATACAGCAGAATCTCTTTTTATCAGAACAAAAAACTAAAACAAATAATTTCACAAAAAGACAAACTCAATATTATACAAGCAAAATTTATTGACAAAAACAATATTTTACTAGCGCTTATCAGTAATGATATTATCTCTTATAATATACAAACAAAAAAAATGAACTGGGATACACAGGCTTCTATGTCAAAATTCTCAAGTTTTGCTTTAAATAATCAACACACTAAAGTCGCAGTTGGCGATGAAAGTGGCAATGTTCATATTATAAATGTAAAGAATGGAAAAATTCTTAAAACATTAAGTGGACAAAATGTTGACAACCTCTTTGATGTTGATTTTAAAAACAGTATTGTACTCACAGGTGGACAAGATAGGCGTGCAGCAGTTTTTAATCTTAAAACTTCAAGTGCATACTATAAAACTTCAAAGTTTTTCATTTATGGCGTAGGTCTAAGTCCAAGTGGTAAAATAGCAGCGTATAGCTGTGATATTCACAATGATATAGAACTATTTAATACTAGAGACAGAGAATCTTTAGGAAAATATAAAGCAACAAAAGCAGTAGTCAACGGTATATACTTTATAAATGAAAAAGAGTTTTTTGTGCATAGTAATTCAGCTGATGTTGGTTACTACAAAGTAAAATAGAGGAGTAAAAATGATTGAATATAATGAGAGTGAATTTTTAGTTGAAACCGAGGTGCCAGAGGATGAACTCATCATCTCAAGAACAGACCTAAGTGGTAAGATTACTTATGCAAATGAGACTTTTTGTGACATCAGTGGCTATCATGAAGATGAGCTCCTTGGAAAATCACATAATATTGTAAGACATCCCGATATGCCAAGTGCTGCGTTTAAAGATTTATGGGAGACTATAAAAGCTAAAAAACAGTGGATAGGCATAGTAAAAAATCTCCGTAAGGACAAAGGTTTTTACTGGGTGGAGGCAATAGTCTCTGGTGTATATAAAAAAGGAGAATTGGTTGAGTATAAATCCCTTAGAACACCAATATCTTATGAAACAAAACTAAAATACCAAAGATTATATGATAAAATGCGTGCAGAAAATGGCGAGAAAATTAGAAAAGTTATTTACGAATAAAATTAAGGAGAATATTTTATGAATATATCAAGTATAGTGGTACAAACGGTACCGAAATTTTTAGATGAAGTTGTAGAGAGTTTGAAAAACTGTGAGGCATGTGATTATCATATGCATGATGAAAAGGGACGCATTATTATCACTATTGAAGGTGAAGATGTTAGTGAAGAGATTGGAAAACTTAAAATCATTGAAGCTATTCCTCATGTCATTACAGCAGATATGCAAATGGCATACTCTGAAGATGAACTTGATGCAAACATAAAAGTCATTAACGAATCAGATGCTGTTCCAACTGTTTTAAATGCTGAAAATGTAGATGTAGAGAGTGTTGTTTATCATGGAGATCTTAAAAAACGAGATGCTGAACTTCAAGAATTTGCAAAAGATTTAAGTAACTCTACAGGGGTGAAATAATGGCTGTTGTTTTTACTTCTACAATAAAATTAGATGATACTGGAAAATGGTATATTGAAATTGAAGATGCCATTGATGAAGATGATATTCGTGTAGAATCTTGTTTTGATTTGGATGAGTACGAAAAGAAAATAGAAGCGATGGGTGCTGAATATGGTGGACACATTGATGAAGTCAAATGGCTTAAAGATGAAGATGTTCCTCAAGTGGTTATTGATGAACTTAGAGTAAAAATGGCAGAGCATCGAGAAAAAATAGAAGAAGAGCGTGGTGAACCTATTACTCCGATAGTTGAACCCAAAGAGCAAGCATAAAAATTGATATAAATCAATAATTATATTTTTATATTAAGATATAATTTAGTTGATTTAATAAAAAAAGGATAAATATGAAAAAAATGTTATTATCTATGGCAGCAGTGCCATTAATGGTTGGTGGTCTATCTGTAAGCGCTAGTGCGAATGATGGCATCAATATTTTAAATAATGTGAAAGTAAAAGGTGAGATTCGTCCAAGATTTGAGACTGCTGATGTAAAAGATAATGGTAAAGATGCGGGAAATGCATTTACTGCTCGTACTCATTTAGTTGTATCAGCTGGTCTATTAGGTGTTGAAAACTTAACAGCTACAATCGGTCTTCAAAGTGTAAATAACTTTGGATATACTAATTATAATAGTACAGCAAATAGCCATACTGACTATGATGTGATTAAAGATCCAAATTTTGCTATGCTTTCAGAAGCTTCACTTGATTATACAATAGATAAGACAGCAATGCATGTTGGTCGTTCACAAGTAAATCTTGACAACCAGCGTTTTATTGGTACAGTTGGTTGGAGACAGGTAGAGCGTTCTTATGACACTGTGTATGCAGCGAACAGTTCTGTGAAAAACTTAAGTCTTCTTGCTGCATATGTGTATGGTTTTCAAGGCGTTGGAGCAAATCCTACTACAGGCTCTAACTCAGTATTGTTACATGCAGCTTATACTGTAATGCCAGCATTAAAAGTTACTGCATATGATTATATGCTTGCTGTCGGTGTACAGGGAATAGATAGTGATACTTATGGTCTTGCATTAACTGGTAAAATCAAAGCTGGTGCTAAATTATCTTACCGTGCTGAGTATGCAGTTCAAAAAGATCCTACAATGGAATTGGGTGCTAAAAATCTTAAAGCTGATGCTAATTACTATAACTTAGATTTAGGTGCAAATATTTCTGGTATTTTGGCTGGTGTGAATTATGAAGTACTTAGTGGTACAAATGGAACAGATGGAAAAACAACATTTAATCCAGCTCTTGGTACTAACCATAAATTCAACGGTTGGGCAGATGTCTTCTATGTTGCAAACAAGCCAGAAGGTGGTTTAAAAGATGCTAATATTCGCCTTGGATATAAAGCAAAAGGTTTTGGTAAAGTTCTTGCAGTGTATCATGACTTTAAAGCAGAGACAGATATGGTTACTGCTACTACAGGTACAACAGATGATTTAGGTACTGAATTTGATGCTGTATATGTAAATGCAATTCCAGGTTTTAAAAACCTTAAAGGTTTGGTAAAATATGCTTACTACATGAGTGGTGATGCTAAAGGTTATACAAATGACAAAACAGTAGGTTGGGTACAATTAGACTATAAATTCTAGTCTTATTCTTCTTTCTTTCGATTTTAAATTTCACTTATATCAGGACAAAGTGCCTGATATAGCTAGAGAACAGTTTTTCTGTTCTCTATTTTCATCTCTTTTTTTCTTCCATTTTATCTTTTTAAAATATTTAATGCACCTTTATAAATTGGCTCATCAATAAAACCATACTCTTCATCCACAAAACCTGTAATGCCCTCATCTCTGTGCATCTCAAAAAGTTTTACTATTATCTTCGCTCTTTGTATCTCTTTTTCTCTATCTATAAAGATCTCATTTACTAAACTTACCTGTTTTGGAGAGATACACCCTTTTGCATCATAGCCCATTCTTTTTTCAAGTTCCAGCCATTTTACAAATGTACTTGTATCTTTATACTCTTGAAAAACAAAAGAGATAGGTTTTACTTTCATAGCTTTTGTCGTAACTAAAAAATGTGAAAGCATATAGTGCATGGTAGGATTATCTAAATTGATTAAAGAGTGAGGAAGTCCCATATCTGCAAACAGATCAAGTATGCCTAAATAAAAAGCAGTTACTCGCCTATTTACTGCCAATGTTTGAAGATTATGCCATGCTTGAGCAGTCTCAATGGAGAGATGTAGTTCTATTCCCTCATTGAGTAGTGCTAAAACACTAATGACCTCTTGTCTGTTTTGAATTTTAGGAACACGAATAGCATCAGGCATAAACCGATTAAGATAGGTTATCTCCTCATATCCACCCTCCTCTAGTGCGTTCACTCTTACTACAAGCTTTTTGTTGCTCTTTTGTGTTTTAGCTATAAATATGGCAGCAAGAACAAGGGCAAATGGTTTATCCTCTCTGCTTACACCATCCTCTAAGTTTAACATAATACAATCAGCTTCAAGTGATGCAATTTTTGATAGGTGTTTAATGTTGTTACATGAGAGCATAAGTACTGAACGATAATCACTGCGTTTGTTTAGCTCTCTCATCGTGGGCTTTGCAAGTGCATCAAGTGCTACAAGATCTCTATTTTTATAGGCTTCTTCTATTTCACTTAACATTTTTCATCTTTTTCTTATCATTTGGATGTAAATAAAAGTAGAGTGCTGCTACTTCTTGTTTTGTTAAAAAATATCGTGGCATTCCTTTTGTGCGACTATTAACTATTTTGTAAAATTTCTTAAATGGCACATTATTTATTCTAGGAGCAACAAAACTTTTTTTTCTATTTTTATGCACATATTTTGCTATTAACATACCTTCACCATTATTTCCATGACATTTCTGACACCCTATTCCTCTTGGATTTTTATAGAGTTGTGATGCATACTCCATGGGAGTAATAAAATCGCTTGTAGCAAAAAGAAGAAGTGGAGAAAGTAAAAAAAATATAAATTTCATTATTAGCCTTATACCAATTCTAATTGGAATTGGTATTAATTTATTTTAAAAGAGTATAATATCAAAAAAATAATTTATGAGGTTTAAATGCAGATTCTTGACGGTAAAAAACTTGCAAAAAAGATTGAAGACAATGTTGTAAAAGAGGTCATAGAACTTAAAAATGAAGCTGATGTGACACCTGGTTTAGCTGTTATTTTAGTAGGACAAGACCCAGCAAGTGCTGCGTATGTCAGTATGAAGAAAAAAGCGTGTGATAGAATGGGGTTTTATTCAGTCTCACATGAGATGCCAGAAGATATTTCTCAGGAGGCTATTGAAAATACTATTGTTATGATGAATCAAAATCCTAATATTGATGGTATTTTAATACAACTACCACTTCCTTCACATATAGATACAACAAAAATTTTAGAACTTGTTGATCCCGCAAAAGATGTAGATGGTTTTCACCCATACAATGTGGGGCGTTTAGTAACTAACCTTGATGGTTTTGTGCCATGTACTCCACTTGGTGTTATGGAGATGTTAGCTGAATATAATATAGATGTAAAAGGAAAAAACTGTTGTGTCGTTGGAGCTTCAAATATAGTAGGAAAACCGATGGCTTCACTACTGCTAAACGCAGATGCAACAGTAGAAATTTGTCATATATTTACAGATGACTTGAAAAAGCATACTTTAAACGCAGACATCGTTTTAGTAGGTGTAGGTGTAATTAATCTTATAAAAGAAGATATGATTAAAGATGGTGCTATTATTGTAGATATTGGTATTAACAGAGCCGAAAATGGAAAACTGGTCGGAGATGTTGACTTTGAAAATGTAAGTAAAAAATGTTCATATATTACACCTGTTCCCGGTGGTGTAGGACCGATGACAATTGCCATGCTTATGAGTAACACACTAAAAGCTGCAAAACTAAACGCAACTAAAAAAACAGAAGTTTAAATATATGAAAAATTTTTTACATAAAGCATATAAATTTTCTAACTCATGGACGGGGACTATTGTCATAGTTCTTTTTGTCATCTTTTTTGTTGCACAAGCCTTCAGAATCCCCAGTGGAAGTATGAAAGACTCTCTCCTTATAGGCGACCATCTTTTTGCTAAAAAATTCGCTTATGGTATTCCTATGCCATACATTCCATTTTTGGAAGTTCCACTTTTTCCATGGACAAAAAGCTTAAAACTTGTTGATGGAGATACTCCTAAACGCGGTGATATTGTTATTTTCAGATATCCAGGAAATATTAAAGAACACTTTGTAAAACGCTGTGTTGCACTCCCTGGAGATGAACTTTTTGTGGCAAATAAAAACCTTTATATTCACTTTAGAGAAGGTGATGCATGGATAAAAAAACACTATAAAAACTATAAAACAGAAACTTATAATAATGAACTCTGGGTAAAAAACCCATATATGAAGAAACATCCTGGTATTCATCATGATCCAAAAATCATAGAAGATGGACGAAATCCTATGCCTATCTTCTTTTTTGATCCTATAAAAGTTCCCAAAAAACACTACTTTATGATGGGTGACAATCGTGACCACTCAAATGACAGCCGTTTTTGGGGTCCAGTACCTTATGAAAACATAGAAGGAACACCTTGGTTTATCTACTTTTCTATTGACAAAAATTGGGAAATAAGATGGGATAGAATGGGAAAAACTCCAACTGAACTTGAAAAGCCTTTTTATATGAATAAAGCAAGACAAGAGAGAATAAAAGAAGATAAAAAGTACTATGGAATTACTTGATATACTAAAAGTAATAGCTGCGGTTTTAGCACTTGCTATTGCAATTATTGGACATGAAATTATGCACGGATGGGTTGCACATATGTATGGAGATGATACCGCAAAAAATGCAGGTCGCCTTACTATTAACCCTTTGGTACATATTGATTTAGTAGGAACTATTCTTGTTCCTGCGGCTCTGTATTTTATACCTTTACTTTTAGGAACATCAGGTGGTATTCTTTTTGGTTGGGCAAAACCTGTACCTATTGATATGGCTAAGGTTATGAGACGCGGTGGGTATAATGCTGCTATGCAGGTTGATCTAGCAGGAATAGTATATAACTTTACTCTCGGTGCTTTTGCTGCGATTGCTTTAACAGTTATGAGTTCACCAACAACTGCAGACTCAATGTTTTATGTTTTTACATATATTCTTGTGTATCAATTACTTATTATCAATGTTGTCTTAGGCGTGTTTAATCTTTTACCTATTCCACAATTTGATGGAGGACATTTTTTAATGCACCTTGCGTTAAAATACAAAATCAACTCTATAGCAGGGTTTTATTACAAGTATGACAGATATGGAATGTTCATTGTGCTTATTATTTTAATGACACCACTAAATGAATATTTACTCTTTATGCCTGTACAATTTATTATACGATTATTATTATCTTAAAGGAGCGATTATTATGAAATTTTATATAGGAACAGACCACGCGGGAGTGGATCTTAAAGACTGGACAGTAGAGCTTTTAAGAGCAAAAGGACATGATGTTACAGACCTTGGGCCATATACAAAAGATAGAGTGGATTACCCTGATTATGCACATAAAGTAGCTACTGCTGTTTTAGAAGATGAGGGAAGTCAAGGCATTTTAATATGTGGAAGTGGAATTGGTATGAGTATGGCTGCAAATAAACATCACGGAATCCGTGCAGCCCTTTGCCATGATGCTTATACAGCAATGGTAGCACGAGGACACAATGATGCAAATATTCTCTGTTATGGTGAGCGTATAGTTGGAAAAGGTGTTGCAGAGTCTATTGTAGATGCATGGCTTGCCAGCTCTTTTGAAGGCGGTCGTCATATAAACAGAGTCGCTAAAATAGAAATCGACTAAGGAAAGCTGTTTATGTTTTGGCAATGGTCACTATTAACAATACTCTCAATTCTTGCGATATATCTTTTTGTAAAAATGTTTTATTTTAAAAGTATTACAAAGAAAGAACAACGAAGCAATGATTTAATGAAATTAACACTACAAGAGGCAGAAATTTTAATACGAAAGTATCAAATACAACTCCAACGAGCTCTTGGAAATGTTGATATACTAAGTGACGAGTTGACAAAACTAAGAAATGAGTTAAAAGTGCTCAAACAAAGAAACTCAAAACATAGACAAGAGGTCGATCGTCTTAATGCGAAAATAAAAGCATTAGAAGGTCGCATTGACGCTCTTTTATAAAGGATAAGAATGCTTAGTGCAGATGAAAGAAACATTATAGAAAATTCAATTAGAGACATTAAAGATTTTCCAAAAAAGGGAATTGTTTTTAAAGATATTACTACACTTTTAAATAACAAAGAGGCTTATGCAACTCTAATGAATCATCTCGCTTCTCGTTACAGATCGTACAATCTTGATTATATTGCAGGTATAGATGCTCGTGGCTTTATCTTTGGAGCAGCACTTGCACAGATGCTTGGTTTAGGATTTGTCCCTATTCGTAAAAAAGGAAAACTTCCATACACTACTTTTAGCGAAAAATATGCTTTAGAGTATGGTGTTGATGAAATTGAAGTGCATATTGATGCCTTTGGTGAGAAAAAAGGTGCAAGAGTTTTAGTCATAGATGATTTAATCGCAACTGGAGGCACCGCAAACGCAGCGGCAAAGCTTGTCAAGCAAACAGGTGCAGAGTGCGTAGAGTGCTGCTTTATCATAGCACTTACTTTTTTAGATGGTGTGAAAAAATTACAAGAGCAAACAGAAGTTTACTCAGTTATAGAGGTTAAATAATGTATATTCCTAGTAAATCAAAATTTGATCCCGATGAAAATGGACATTTCGGAATTTTTGGTGGTCGTTATGTTCCTGAAACACTTATGCCAGCTCTATTAGAACTTAAAGAAGAGTATGAAAAAATCCGTTTTGATAAAGATTTTTGGAGTGAAGTGCATTACTATCTTAAAGATTATGTAGGGCGCCCTTCTCCACTTTTTTATGCTGAAAATATCTCTAATGAACTTGGTGCAAAGGTTTACTTCAAACGAGAAGATTTAAACCATACAGGTGCACATAAAGTAAACAATGTTATAGCACAGGGACTTATGGCAAAACGACTTGGCTTTAAAAAAGTCATAGCTGAAACGGGGGCAGGACAACATGGCGTAGCAACGGCTACTATCGCTGCACTTTTAGGCTTAGAGTGTGAAATATTTATGGGTGCAAAGGATGTTGCGCGTCAAGAGTTAAATGTCTTTCGAATGAAGCTTCTTGGAGCAAAAGTAAACTCCGTTGAGAGTGGAAGCAGAACACTTAAAGATGCTATGAATGATGCCATTCGTCACTGGGTCACAAATGCAAGAGATACTTTCTACATCATTGGAACTGTTGCAGGTCCACACCCCTACCCTATGATGGTAAGAGATTTTCAAGCAATCATTGGTTGGGAAGCGAGACAACAGATACTTGAAAAAGAGCAAAAACTTCCTGATTATATTATTGCTTGTATTGGTGGAGGAAGTAATGCCATTGGGATGTTTCAACACTTTTTAGAAGATAAAGATGTTCAATGTATAGGAATAGAAGCAGGTGGACTTGGCATTGAAACAAATAAACATGGTTGTTCGCTAGAAAAGGGGCGTCCTGGTGTACTTCATGGACAAATGTCTTACCTTTTACAAGATGAGGATGGACAGATTTTAGAAGCACACTCTATCTCTGCAGGACTTGACTATCCAGGCATTGGACCAGAACACGCTTTTCACAAAGACCATAAAAATGTGATGTACGATAACATCACAGATCAAGAAGCGCTTGATGCCTTTGTATGGCTCTCTCAAAAAGAGGGAATTATTCCTGCGTTTGAGAGTTCTCATGCTGTAGCGTACTTAAAAAAACTGCCAGATATAAAAGACAAACTTGTCATTGTCAATCTCTCTGGTCGCGGTGACAAAGATATGATACAGGCAAAAGATTTACTACATTTTGATTAAAAGTAAAGCTTAAGCTATAGCAATTTTCCCATATGTTTGTTTTTTCGCTTCGCTAAGAGCATACTGTGCTCTAGCTATGACTTCTTGTGGGTCATCATCATTTTGAAGTTCACTCACACCAAAAGCAAGTTCAGGATTTGCACCATTCATAATCGTCATATTTGATAATTTCGCCTTTAACTTTTTACTAATAGCTTCAGCAGATTTTACCGCTGTATTTGGTAATAAAATAACAAAATCAGCCCCACCCCAACGGGAGATCATATCTGCATCTCTTATGGAAGCTTTTAACTCTTTTGCAAACTTTGAAATAACTTTTTCCCCAGACGGCAGACCAAAAGTTCCAATAAACTTATCAATACTAAGCAAGCGTAAATACATTACAGTAGCTTTTGTTGTATAGCGTTTACAGTAATTTATTTGATGTTTCAATACAGCTTGCATTTGCATCTTCGAAGTTGTTTTTGAGAGCTGATCTATGGTTGCTAAATTTCCAAGTTTATCCACACGAATTTTATATTCATATAGTCTGGAAAACTCTTCACTGTGGTATTTTACTCTTGCTATAATTTCCTGAGAATTAAAAGGTTTTTTGATGTAATCATTTATACCGGCTTTAAAGCCCTCAATTAGCCTTTTACTATCATGTTCTTTTGCACTATCAATATAAATGACAGGCACATGTAGTGTAGTATTTATCTGTGCGCGTTTAACTATCTCTTGTACTGTCGCATACTCCACATGAGCATTAACGATTATAAGTGATAAATCTTCACTCTTTAGAGTGAGATTGTTAAAACTTTCTGCATCAATAACAGCATGTGATTTATACCCTTCCTTTGCAAAAAGTTCTTCTAAAACATTAAAATTTTTTTGATTCAGTTCTATTATTAAAATTCGTTTATTCATCATAAATTTGATTCTATCATAAAATATTTTTTTCTTCTTATAAAAGAGGAATTGTTTCTAATATTTTGCTAATATACACAAAAGAAATTACTAAATGGAACAATAATGAAAATAGAACTTATCAATAAAGAGTCGATTAACGATAAAAAGAACCTTACTTTAAAGTTGATTACGCCCCAAAGACTAACAAAAGCAAAATTTAAAAGAACTTTAGATAAAGCAGGATTTAAAGCAGAGCAAGACACACTCTGTCCAATGCATGGAAAATCACTTCTCTTTTGTGGTCTTGAAGAGCATTCTGACGAAAATATTCGTACAGCAGCTGCAACAGTTGCAAAAGCCATCAAAGGTTTTGAGTATAAAACACTCTCTATAGCAGTCGATAAAACAAGTTTACGCCCAATCATAGAAGGACTAATACTTGGAGGATATGAATTTAATACCTATAAATCAAATCCAAAAAAGATGAAAATCAAAAAAATCTATCTCTCTTGTGATGATGTAAAAGAATTAGGTGCTCTTTTTGAAGAGACGATAGTTATTGCTGAAGCAACATGCTTTACTCGTGACATAGTAAATACAGCTCCTGATGATATGCACCCAGAAACACTTGCAAAACTTGCGAAAAAACTTGCACGCGACAATAAGTTAGAGTGTAACATTCTTGATGAAAAAGCACTCAAAAAAGAAAAATGTGGAGCAATACTTGCAGTCGGTCGTGCTTCACGCCACGAAAGTAAACTTATTCACATTGCATACAAACCACAAAATGCAAAAAAACGAATAGCACTTATAGGAAAAGGACTTACTTACGATAGCGGCGGACTCAGCCTCAAACCTGCTGCTTCAATGGTAACTATGAAGATGGACAAAGCTGGAGCATGTGCTGTTCTTGGCATCATAAAAGCAGTAAGTGAACTTAAACTCGACATTGAGGTTCATGCTTTTGTTGGAGCAGTTGAAAATATGATAGGCGGTGATGCTTACAAACCTGATGATGTGCTTGTATCTCGCAAAGGTGACACTATTGAAGTACGCAACACTGATGCAGAAGGTCGTTTGGTACTTGCTGATGTGCTTGATTATGCACAAGATAAGGTAAAAGAACCCGACTATCTTTTTGATTTTGCAACACTTACAGGTGCTTGTATGGTAGCACTTGGTCAGTACACAACAGGTGTAATGGGACACTCAAACAGACTCCGTCATAACTTAAGTAAAGCAGCAGGAGCAGCAGGAGAGCTTACAGCGAGCCTGCCATTTAACAAACACCTCAAAAAACAGCTTAAAAGTGAAATTGCAGACATCTGTAATATCTCTAACAAACCTTATGGTGGAGCGATTACTGCGGGACTTTTCTTGGACAACTTCATAAAAGATGAAAATAAAGAGAAATGGTTACACTTTGACATAGCAGGAAGTGCTTATACTGAAAGCCCATGGGATGTAAATGTCCACGGTGCAACAGGTGCAGGTGTGCGTTTTATGACACAGTTTTTAAAATCACTCAAATAATTGTGATATAATTACGAAAAATTTTTAAAAGGAGAGAGATATGGCATTAAAAGAACTTTTTGCTGCAACAGCACTTGCACTGCTGACAAACTCAAAACCATGTCATTGTCATCTCTTTTTTACCTTAAAATCAAAACTTATGATTTTACTCAACCACTACATTCCGAGATGCCCATTTTATACAGTATGTTTTGCATTTCGTCGTAGTGGTGTCCACCCTCCTCTTTCAATATCCCTTTAATCAACACACTAATCATAAAAAAATAAAACACAAATTTACCGTCATAACTGACGAAAAACAAAGGATATTGTAATGTCAAAAAATTATGTAATAGGATTTCCAAGAATTGGAGAACAAAGAGAGCTTAAAAAAGCATTAGAGAGTTACTGGGCAAAAAAAAGTGATTTTAACGAAGTAGAAAAAGTAGCAAGTGAACTGAAACATCGCCACTGGAACTATCAAAAAGATGCAGGTATTGAGTATGTAAGCTCAAATGATTTTTCACTCTATGACAATATGCTCGATATGGCTATCACACTTGGAGCAGTTCCAAAAAGATTCCAAGATCTTCAAGGCGAAGAGCTTTACTTTGCAATGGCACGAGGAAATCAAAATGCGGTGGCCATGGAGATGACAAAATGGTTTAATACCAACTACCATTACATTGTTCCTGAACTCTCTTTAACAGACAATTATACTCTAAACGCAGCGAAGATTGTCGCTGAGTATAAAGAGGCAAAAGCACATGGTGTTAAAACAAAAATAAATATCATCGGTCCTATCACTTTCTTAGCACTCTCAAAAAGAGTGGACAGAGGAGATGTCTTTGAACTCTACTCTAAAATTCTTCCTGTATATGAAGCACTACTAACTGAGATTGCACAACTAGACGACATGGTAACAGTCCAAATAGATGAACCAATATTTGTAAAAGATTTAGAGCCAAAAGTATTGAGTCTTATTAAACCAACTTACGACAAATTAGCTCTAATATCATCTAATATTAAAATAGCTGTTCTAACATATTTTGAGCACTCCAACGAAGCAACAAAAATTCTTCTAAATACTCCTGTTTGGGCGCTTGGACTTGATTTTGTACATGGCGAAAAGAACTTTGAGAGTCTCACTGAGATAGCAGCTTCAAATAAAGTGCTTATTGCCGGTGTAGTCGATGGAAGAAACATCTGGAAAAATAATATAAACGCAACAATTTCACTATTAGAGAAGATTGCGAAAAGTGTTAAAAAAGAAAATATTTTGATCTCTTCTTCCTCTTCACTTCTACATGTACCATTTACGCTTCAATACGAAGAGAAAATGAATAACGAAATAAAAAATTGGCTTAGTTACGCTGTAGAAAAACTTGATGAAATAGCACTTATTTCAAAGATCTTTTTTGATACTCAAGAGAGTTTAAACGCAGAAGAAAAAGCACTTTATGAAACAAATCAAACAGCAAATGCAAGTAGAAAATCTTCACCACTTATTCATGACAAAAAAGTACAAGAGCGTACGCAATGCATTACAAAACTAGAACGCGAAGGTGCTTACGGAGAGCGTATAAAAATTCAAAAAGAACTTTTAGGCTATAAAGAGCTTGCAACGACTACCATTGGCTCTTTTCCGCAGACTCCGGAAGTCAGACATGCAAGACGAGAGTTTAAAAATGGTAATATCTCAGAAGAAGCGTACATCACGGAGATGAAGAACTACATCGATGATTGTGTTGCGTTTCAAGAAAAGTGCGGCATCGAAGTGCTTGTGCATGGTGAGCCTGAAAGAAATGATATGGTTGAATACTTTGGAGAGCAACTTCAGGGCTATGGTTTCAGTCAAAATGGCTGGGTACAAAGTTATGGAAGCCGTTGCGTAAAACCTCCATTTATCTATGGTGATATTAGCCGTCCAAAACCTATGACAGTAGATTGGATTACTTATGCACAAAGCAAAACAGACAAAATCATGAAAGGAATGCTCACTGGACCCGTCACGATTTTAAACTGGTCTTTTGTACGCGACGATATGGCTCGCGGAGATGTCAGTAAACAGATAGCACTTGCAATCTGTGATGAAGTCGATGACTTACAAAACGCTGGTATAAAAATGATACAGGTAGATGAAGCTGCGTTTAAGGAGGGCTATCCTTTACGAGCGGCAAAAGTGCAAGCCTATGAAGATTTTGCCGTAAGAGACTTCAAACTCTCAGTAAGCTCTGCAAGAAAAGAGACACAGATTCATACACATATGTGCTACAGTGAGTTTAATGACATCATAGCGACCATTGAAGCGATGGATGCAGATGTTATCTCCATCGAGACTGCAAGAAGCGGCAATGAGCTCTTAAAGATATTTGCTAAAGTCGGTTACAAACAAGAGGTAGGACCAGGAGTTTATGATATTCACAGCCCTAGAATTCCATCGGTTGAGGAAATCGTCAAGCAAATTCACTCCCTCTTAGAAGTACTTCCAAAAGAGCAGCTTTGGATAAACCCAGACTGTGGGCTCAAAACACGTAAATGGGAAGAGGTAAAACCGAGTTTGAAGAATATGGTTGAAGCAGTGAAAATCGTGCGTGAGGAGCTTGTTTAAGCTGCTATAAACTAAAGATAGTTTTACTTTAAGTGAGACTATCTTTAACTATTTTGAGCATTTCAAAAGCTCCCTTTTGAAACTCATATTCACTTTTTACTATCTCATAAGTATAATCATTTTCTTCTAAGTATTTCAAAACACTAGTTAAATGTTTAGATTTTTTATTTTTTAAGTCAAGTAATGGAAATATTCGCACCTCTTTTGATACACGAAGCATTTCCACAATAGCCTTCTTATGAAACTCTTCATCAAAATGTTCACTGTATAAAAACAGAAAGTGAGAGCTCCAAGTAAGATCAAATTCTTTGTCTTTAAAATTTAACTTTGGAAGTTCTTGGTATTGATATCGTTCTTGCTTTTTGCCATTTTTGTAATCTTGTAAAAAATTATCCATAGCTTCTAAACGCAGTTGTATAAGTGTTTCAACATCAGAAATATTTTTCCATACAAAATCATCTCTGTTTTTTCTTAACTGCACAGATACTACTTGCGCACTCTCTTGCACCCGCTGTTCAATTTGTTCTTTAGTAAACTGATAAATTGGATCAATAGATGTAATATTAACACCAATTTCTGTGAGTTCTTTGTTTACACTCGCTGGCCCATCACCGCATCCAAGTATCTTTTTATCTCTATCTGCATCGCTAAAGAGTCCCATTTCTTTGTACTCTTGTAGATTTCTTCCCCATGGAACTACATTTTTAAGTTGCATTTTTTTCCTTAAAATATTTATAACATTTATAAAATAAAATTTGTCACCCGGGCAGTTGAATAAAGATTATCTTCCTTATCTTTTACAACGACATCAAAAATAAGTCTTCTTTTTTTTACTTCATAGAGTGATGCAGTTACATAAATATACTTCACATTCATGGTTATTGCTTTTATGAGTTTAGACTCTATACTTCTCGTCATATTTTTAGGTGCGACTAACAAACTCAAAGGACCCAGAGCATTATCCATAGCTGCGATTATCATACCACCTTGCATAGTAGAGTATGGATTGAGCCACTCTTTTAAAACAGGTATTTTTGTAGTAAGTGTTGCTTTTTCTTTATCAAATGCGACAATCTCACACTGCATAATTGTAAAACATGGAGGTGGAAGTTCATACTCATGAAAGTCATCACCTAAGACAGTCCTAAAAAGCTCTTTTATATCTAGTGATTTAGCCATTTTGTATTATCCTTTTAATTTTCAAAGCTTTTTCAAAATGGTCAAATTCATGGGTCTCTATCCACCAAGTTGCAGCTTCCATAAGTAGTTTCGGATTATCATTTTTATTTGCGAAAAAAGCATAAAAAGACAAACCCACATTTGAGCCTTTGGCTTCTATCTTTTCATCACATACTTCAATAATCTTCTTTTTTAAATATTCTCGCATTATTCACCTCTATTATTTATTTCATCATTGTATCAAATACTTAACAACTCATAGATGTTTAAGTTATTTTTCAGTACTATTCTTACAAATCGAAATACAGGAGGCATTATGAAAATCAACGAAACAATTATTAGTGTCACCCTTCTATTTTCTTCTTCTTGGTAATTTTAGCTTTATATTTTATTTACCCACTTACATAAACAAAATTATTTAAGATACCAGCGTGAAATTAAAATTACAAAAAATACTCAAATAAGTATGTCTATTTTATCAGTATATATTGCAAAATTTATCTTGGGTCTAGGATCGGCACTTCCATTAGGTCCCATAAATCTACTTATAATGAACGAAGCTTTAAAAAATTATAAAAAAGCAGTAGCTATTGGTTTGGGAGCTATGAGCGTAGATATAACTTATTTAATTTTAATTC
>NZ_JALUKE010000057.1 GCF_027056685.1 Sulfurimonas sp. | reverse complement strand
ATATTGAAAACTTAAATGGTTTTTACACACAATTTGAAGACTTTTTACTCTATATGTTAAGTTTTGTAAATCTTCAAAAATATGGCTTTACATTTTTGGCACAACCACATGAAACATTTGAAAATCCGCATCTCAAACTCCTCTTTTCATTTTTATTTGTAGGTAAATGCTCAAATGCAAACTACTATAATACTGCCATTCTTAAAACATTAAAGAAAAATAAATTTTATTACCAATGTAGAACAGCACACCCAACACTACTCTTTAATGATATTCAGAGCAGTATGGTAAAAATTGATGAATATGTGGAAGATGAGTTTTAAAGATGCAAAAGATTTTTGACGAAGTTACTTCACTTGATGCAAGGTGTTATGAAAAATTTCATCTGAGTGAAGATATTTTGATGGAGCATGCTGCAAATGGTATGGCAGAGTACATCAAAAACAACTTCTCAAAAGATGCAAAAATCATAATAGCTGTAGGGAGTGGAAACAATGGAGCCGATGGTATTGCTCTTGGACGACTACTTTTTCAAAGCTATAATGTTTCACTTTTGTTTGTAAAAGAGCCAAAATCAAAAATGGCTTTGTTACAAGCAAAAAGAGCCAAGAGTATTGGAGTACCTAGCATTACAAGCCTAACAGAGTGTGATGTTATAGTTGATGCCATTGTAGGCAGTGGCTTTAGTGGTGAATTTAACTCACAACTCAAAGTACTACTCAACACTCTAAACGCAGCGACTGCGTTTAAGATAGCCTGCGATATTCCAAGTGGCTTACAAGCAGATGGAGTTTGTGCAAACGCAGCCTTTGTGGCAGATATAACGCTCACAATGGGTGCCTTAAAAAAATCTCTCTTTTTAGATGAAGCAAAAGATTTTACGGGCAAAATAGAGGTGCTTGATTTAGGAATTAGTCGTAAAATATATGAGACAAAAACCTCATGGCATCTTTTAGATAATGAAGATTTACAACTCCCTCATAGAAGTTCACAAAACACGCATAAAGGCTCTTTTGGTCATCTCTCTATTTTAAGTGGAGAAAAAAGTGGTGCTTCTGTTCTTGCAGCACAGGCAGCACTGCGTTTAGGAGCAGGACTTATAACGCTTATCACACATGAAAAGCCCATCATCCCTTTTGAGATTATGTATGCAAACTCTTTACCAAAAAACAGCACAGCCATAGCTCTTGGCATGGGGCTTGGAGAGAGTTTTAGCCATGATGAACTAAAATGCTATTTGCATAATGATTTACCACTCATAATTGATGCTGATCTCTTTTATATGCCAATAGTTTTAGAACTTCTTAAACGCAGTGAGATTGTACTCACACCCCATCCAAAAGAGTTTGTGGCACTTTTAAAACTTACAAAACTTGCCGACATTAGCGTAGAAGAGTTACAAAAAAAGCGTTTTCACTATGTAGAAATATTTTCACAAGCCTATCCAAACGCAGTGTTATTACTCAAAGGTGCAAATGTGATTATTGCCTATAATGGTACATTTTTTATTAATCCACATGGCAGTTCCAAACTTGCAAAAGGAGGCAGTGGGGATGTTTTAGCAGGACTTATAGGCTCTTTACTTGCACAAGGATACTCAGCGCTAAATGCAGCCATCAATGGTTCACTAGCCCATACAAAACTAGCACAAAACTACACGCTATCTGATTTTTCACTTACTCCAAATGATTTAATAGAGGGAATTGGAAAGTTATAAGATTTCTTATGCTATAAATCTGTCAAGAAAGTCGGGTTCGTGACTTAGTTCGCTTATTTTAGAGTATATTTTTGAGGACAAATCCTCCCTTCGGTCTGAGCCTCAAAAATATACTCTAAAAACGCTACTTTTATGCACAAAGAGTAAAAATAATAATTTACAAACTAAAAACTAGGAAAGAATATGAATAACACACTAAAAATCGGAAAATATGAACTAGGCTCTCGCCTTATCGTTGGAAGCGGAAAATATGACTCTTTTGAAATGACAAAAGAGGCTACTCTCGCTTCAGGAAGTGAACTCATAACTGTGGCTGTACGCCGTCTGAACATAACAGACCCAAGTAAAGAAAATCTTCGTGATACTTTTGCAGGAACAAATGTAAAATTTCTTCCAAACTCTGCAGGATGTGTGACTGCTGAAGAGGCAATCACTACTTTTCGTTTAACTCGTGAAGCGACAGGCATCGACCTTATCAAACTTGAAGTTATCGGTGATACTCAAAAAACACTCTATCCTGATGTTTTAGAGACTATTAAAGCGTGTGAAGTTTTACATAAAGAGGGCTTTACCATTATGGCTTACACTTCGGATGATCCAATTATGGCAAAACGCCTTGAGGATGCTGGAGCAGATGCTGTTATGCCACTTGCTGCACCTATTGGAAGTGGTCTAGGTGTGCAAAACCCTTACAATGTAGTATTTGTTCGTGAAGCAGTTGATGTCCCTGTTATTGTTGATGCAGGGATTGGATGTGCAAGTGATGCAGCTTATGCTATGGAACTCGGTGCTGAGGGTGTACTTACAAATACGGCTATTGCACAATCAAGCAACCCCATAGCAATGGCAGAAGCGATGAAACACGCAGTCATTGCAGGTCGTATGAGCTACCTTGCAGGGCGTATTCCTAAAAAACCTTACGCTACTGCATCAAGTCCAGTTGATGGACTTATTCAGTTCTAAAGTGAGTGTGGCTTAAAACCACACTACTCAAATTTTTCAGAGAGATGACTCATTAAAAGGAGTTGTCCCATTCCCTCAAAAAACTTTTCTATCCCGACTTCTTTTGACTCAGTAGCTTTTTGCAATGCTCTTAAAAAAACAAGTTGAGACTCTTTAGAAGCTTGCATATAGGTATCTATAATATACTCAAGAGTCATACTCATCACCTCACCATTTACATCAAAATCAATTTGTGAAAGAGAATTTATCCCCTCATTTTCAAGCAGTGCTTTACACTCTTTTGCAATATCCATCTAAATAACCCCCATAAGTGACAACATAACCACAAACATAGCAAGTGGCGTAATATATCTCAAGGAGAAATACCATGGTTTATATGCCCATTTCAGTTGTGGTTTCATCACTTTTTCTACCTCTGACTCAGGAATAATAAATCCTACAAAAATTGCCATTATAAGCCCACCAATTGGAAGCATCACAGCAGCTGTTAAATAGTCAATCCAATCAAAGAAATTTTTACTTCCCCAAGTGAGGTACTCTTTTGCACCATCAATATTTGAAAGAATTGCAAAAATTCCTAAAAACCAGAAAAAGAATCCCATAGAGAGAGATGATTTAAGTCTGCTCCAAGCAAATCGGTCTATAAAATACTGAATCATCGGCTCAACAAGCGAAACAGAAGAGGTAAGCCCTGCAAAAGCGAGTGCTATAAAAAAGAGTACAGCAAAAATATTTCCTAAAACGCCCATCTGATAAAACGCAGCAGGCAAGGAGATAAAGACAAGACCTGGACCTTGAGAGGGAGCAGAGCCATATTGGTAAAGAAATGTAAAAAGCATCAAACCTGCAACAATGGCAATAGTTGTGTCTAAAAATACAACCCAAAAAGCACTTTTAACAAGATTCGCATCTTTAGGAAGCGAAGCGGCATAGGTCATAATGGCACCCATACCGAGACTTAAAGTAAAAAATGCATGACCAACTGCAACTACAAAAGCTTGAGAAGTAAGTTTTGAGAAGTCAGGATAAAACATAAAATGAACTGCTTTAGAAAAGCCTCCGAGTGTTGTTGCATAGAGAAACATACCTGCTAAAATAATCATCAACGCAGGCATCAAATAAAAATTTAGCTTTTCTATACCACTTTTAATACCTTTATGTACAACATAAGTAATCACTCCAAAAGAGAGTGTATTATAAAAAAGTTGTGTCCAAAAGTCAGCATGTAACATCGTTGTGAAAACAGCCTGAGACTCTTTCATGCTTGCAGGCAAATATGTTAATGATGTCACTATATAATTAAATATCCAACCAATAACAACTGAATAAAAAATCATTATAAAGAGACCGGCAAGAGCCTGAAAGCCACCAAATTTCCAAATATTTTTATGTTTTGGGGCTAGTTCTTCAAAAGAGGAGACTGTATCGCGACGACCAAGGTACCCAATGAGCATCTCCGCAATCATAATCGAAAATCCTATGAGTAAAACTGTGATAAGATAAACAATTACAAATGCACCACCACCATATTCACCTGTAATGTAAGGAAATTTCCAAATATTTCCAAGCCCAACAGCAGAACCTGCCGCCGCTAAAATAAACCCTAACCGACTAAACCTTGCTAATTTCATAAACTATTTTTCCTTTCAAATGAGGCTATTATACTAAAAAATAGAATTTTTTTAAAGAAATTTGCAAATACTATTGACATTTCTAATCTAATTGACTATAATTTCGCCTCATTAATCAGCGTAATTGCTTGTTTAATGTGTAGGTCGGGGTGTAGCTCAGTATGGTTAGAGTACCTGGTTTGGGACCAGGGGGCCGAAGGTTCGAGTCCTTTCACCCCGACCACTTTTAATTTTCCAAATTTATATTTTAAAAACATAATAACATGGTGGGATTAGCTCAGCTGGTTAGAGCACTGGTTTGTGGTGCCGGGGGTCACGGGTTCGAATCCCGCATCCCACCCCATTTAATTTAGAATATAAGACAAAATAAAAACATATAACAAATATAGTAGCGTCCGTGGCTCAACTGGATAGAGTTTCGGATTTCGGCTCCGAGGGTTATAGGTTCGAATCCTATCGGGCGTACCATTTTGTCTGATATGCATGCGTCCTTAGCTCAGCTGGATAGAGCAATGCCCTTCTAAGGCATAGGCCAAAGGTTCGAATCCTTTAGGGCGTACCACTTTATATTGTTTGTCAGAAGTGACATAAAAAACTTATTCCACGCGGATGTGGTGAAATTGGTAGACACGCCAGACTTAGGATCTGGTGCCGCAAGGTGTGAAGGTTCAAGTCCTTTCATCCGCACCATCCCTTAAATACGGGATTTCAAGAGTTTTAACTCTCACTTTAAGAAAACTCAAAAAACACTTTTTTACTACAATTTAGCTACAACCACTCAAACTTAATTATAAATTCTTTTTACAACTAATCTTAAAAATTCAATTTATACCTTTAT
>NZ_JALUKE010000056.1 GCF_027056685.1 Sulfurimonas sp. | reverse complement strand
AGAAAAAACTATAACTCTATTCATAAAGTTTCAACCTATCACCAACTTTTATGAAAGAGCCTTTTATATTGTTTTGTGCTCTCAAATTTTTTAGGCTAATATGATGCGCCTTGGCTATAGAAAGCAAAGAATCACCTCTTTTTACCATATAGTATCGTCTTGTATTGAGTTTGAGTTTTCTACTTCTTCTAGCTATTGGAATTACTAACTTTTGTCTAACATGTAACATATTTGAGTGTAAATGATTAAAATCTTTTATGACTTTGTACGAAACACCATACCTTTTGCCAATGCGACCAAGACTCTCACCGTTTCTAACAATATGAATTTTATAAATATTGCGTATTGCTGTATCACGATATTTTTGTCTAAATTCTGCTAATTTAATATAAGGAATATATATATTATATCCATTTGAATAGGGAGGAGCAAAATTATAATTAAGTTGTCTATTTAACTTTTTTAACTCTTTTAAAGGAATATGAATAATATGAGATAATCTACTTAAAGAGGCACCAGGTGCTACTTTAACAGTAGAAATAGAGTAAGCATTAGCGCGGTTTAAAAGGTACTCATATTCACTATGCATAAGGAACTGTTCATTATTTCCAATAAGTGCAAGCGCCACAATCTTACGAATGTAGTAACGGCTCTCTTTAGGAATATATCTCTTCTTTTCATCAAGTAAAACAGAGAGTTTATCTGTTCCCGCTCTTTTAATAGCTTTATTAAGCGCCCCTCCTCCACAGTTGTAAGCAATGGCTGCAAGATACCACTTACCAAATCTTTTGTGCAGTGCAGAGAGGTATTTTGCTGCCGCTTCAGTTGATTTTACAAGATCGCGTCGCTCATCGACATACTCATCAATTTTCAGATGGTAGAGTTTCGCAGTTTTTGGCATAAATTGCCAAAGTCCAGCGGCTCTTTTATTTGAGTATGCTTTTGTTTGAAAATTTGACTCAGCCATCGCAAGATATAAAAACTCTTGTGGCACATCATATTTAGAGAGTATATTTTTAATAGCAGGAATAAAAAGATACGCTTCATTCATAGCATGAAAAAAATGTTTGTGTCTCCGAAGCGTTTTATCTTTCATTTTGTTCATAATCGGGTCATAAAGAAAAGTAGGTTCAATGTCAAATGAACTCAAAAGTGACAACTCTTTGTTGGAGTTTGTATCATATGTCAAATTAGCATATAAAAAAATTGGGAAAAATAGTAAAAACAAATATTTCAAAATAGACAATTCCTAATAATTAAATTTATGCTATTTTATCTAAAAATCCATTAAAAAAAAGTTTTAGAGCATTTTTCGTTGTTAAATCTTCTACTTCTTGACGTGGCATTTCTAAAAGTTCAGCCATCTTTTGCGCAACAAATGTTGTATAAAGAGGCTCATTTCTCTCCCCTCTGTGCGGAACTGGGGTTAAATATGGTCCATCTGTTTCAATGATAAGCTTCTCTTGTGGAATACGCGGCAAAATATTTACAAGTTTTTTTGCATTTTTAAAGGTCAAAACCCCTCCAATACCAAAGTAAAAGTTCTCATTTGCTAAACTCAGAAGTTCATCATCGGCATTAAAACAGTGCAACACACCGCCAACCTCTGCTGCGTTTGCATCTAAGAGTATCATTTTTGCATCATGCGAAGCATTACGAATGTGGATTATAAGTGGCTTTTTATACTTCTTCGCTATCTCTATCTGAGCACGAAAGACCTCGGCTTGTCTCTTTTTTTCAGCCTCTTTTTCTTCATCGCTTCCCTCGAGTCGGAAGTAGTCCATACCGCACTCACCAATGGCAACACACTTCTCATGCTCCACATACTTTGCAAAGTCCAGACCTACAAAACCATCCATATCATAAGGATGCACCCCTACAGCAAAGTAAACATCATCATAACGCTCGGCTATCTCAATGGCTCTAGGAAGCGTAGAAGCATCAGCCCCAGGAATGATGAAACGCTTTACTCCACCCTCTCTTGCACGGTTTAAAACTTCATCCAAATCATCTGCATATCTTTCATCGTCAAGATGAATATGTGTATCAATTATCATCTTTTTTCTTTCCTTCTCTTATCTTTTTAACATAGAGTATGTTGCGCACCATTAAAACTATAAAAATGAGCGACACAACAACAGAACCACCTGCAAGTAAAAAGTCACCTGAATGATAAAAGTTGTAGGCTAAGAAAAGCCCCAATATCGAAATTACAAAGCACATCTGTTTGCCTCCAAAAGCTCATGAGCAAACTTTTTCGCCTCTTGTGAAATGTTTTCACCGCTGATGATACGGGCTATTTCATTCACTTTTTCATCAAAGTTCAACTCTTTTGTTTTTGAAATAGTACCATCTTTATAGACCAAAAAGTGCTGATCTGCTGTAGAAGTGAGCTGTGGTTGATGAGAAATAACAAAAATCTGAAAATGTTTAGAGAGCTTTTTGAGCACTTTTGCCACGCTCATAGACTCTTCACCACTTAAGTTCGCGTCTATCTCATCAAGCATCAACACCCCACCATTACTGCTCATAAACTCCGACTTCAACGCTAATATAGCTAAACGCAGCCTGTTAAACTCACCGGTAGAGATTTTTGCAAGAGGCGTTGCGTTTAGCTTTATGTCGAGTTTGTCCACACCAAGAGGAGTAAAAGAAGTTTCACTCAACTCTAAACTCGCATCACGCAAATAGAGGCTTTTAAGGTAAGTATTTAACTCCTTTTCAAACGCAGTGAGTGCTTTTAAACGCAGCTCTGTCATCTCTTTTGCATTGTTGCTTATGCTTTGTAAAAATTGCTCATACTGCTCTTGCAAGACACTCTTTTCAAGCTCTATATTCTCATACTTTGCAAGTTCTATCTCTTTTTGCTTTTTGTACTCTAGCGCCTCTTCTATGCTGCCATACCTGCGTTTAAGACCACTTAATGCCTCTATGCGGTTCAGCACCTCTTCGACATCCACATCATCAAGCGCAGAAAAACGCTCTTGCGCACCATCGAGCACTGAACGCAGCTCATTCATAGCATCATCAAAGAAACTGCTCTGCGCATCGAGCGAGTCAAGCGCTGATGAGACTAAATGTTCATAGTTAAATATCTCATTTGCCCCCTCAATAGCCTCTAAAACTTTCTCTTTTTTAGAAAGCTCCTTTTTTATTTTCAAGAGTTCTTCATCTTCGCCCACACTCGGGTTTATTTCGGCTATTTTGTTTATCTCAAACGCAGCGAACTCTTTTAACTCTACTATTTTCTTCTCTTCTTCCTCTATTGCGTTTAGCTCTTTCTTTACATCCAAGTACTCTCTAAACGCAGCGGAGTAAGACTCTTTTAGCTTTAAAAATTTACGGTTTTTTACCCCAATTCGCGCATCTAAAATGCCAAGCAGGTTTTCATTTTCAAAGTCACTAAAATCTTTCAGGCTCAAATGACGCAAATAGTTCGATGCAACACTATTCATAGCTTTTTTAGAGAGGCTTTGGTTGTTTATGAAGTAACGAGACTTCTCTTTTTTGATGTGTTTAAAGACATTTATCTCATCATTTTCAATGCCGCAACTTTCTTCGTCTATCTCCCATGTGACACTAGACTCACACACAGCAGCATCGCAAGTCGCTCCACCCACAGAGGAGAGAATGGACTCCATAAGTATGGACTTTCCACTCCCGCTAGGTCCAGTAAAAACAACAAGTCCACTCTTAAGCTCAAGCTCACTCTCTTTAAAACTAAGGTAATCTTTTAAGTAAAATCTCTCTATCATTTTTTTGCCTTTTAAAAGTCTAATGGACTTATGAGTTTTGCTTTATTCATTTCTGAAACGACATGTCTGGCACTAAATGCCGACACTACCGTCGCTAAAGCGTAAGTGTAGTGCAACCTTAAATTGGTTTCAACAGATTTATGCCCTAAAAGCTCTTGGATACTTCTTAAATCTATACCTGCTTGTAGTAAGTGGGTAGCGTAACTATGTCTAAATATATGAGAAGTAACTCGTTTATTTAGATTTGCTTTTTGAGCGGCAATTTTTATGTTACGACCAAGTGTTTGTGGATGAATATGATGCCTTCGTTTTGTGTTACTTCTAGGATCTTTTGATATTTTATTCATTGGGAAAAGATACTGCCATTTTGTTTCATATTTTGCTTTTGGATATTTCTTTTCATATGCAAATGGTAAATATACAGTTCCATAACCATCAGCTATATCTTTTATATGTATTTCTTCTATCTTTTGTACTTGAACTTGAAGTTCATTTTTTAACTTTCGAGGGAGAGGGACTGTTCTGTCTTTTAATGACTTGGAATCCCATATGTAGAGTTTATCAAATCCAAAATCAATATCTTTTATGCGAATATTTAGGACTTCGTTCATTCTAAGTCCGCAACCATACATTAAAGTAACAACTAACTTATATATGCCAGTTAAATTTTGTAATACTTTTTGCACTTCTTGTGCTGTTAATACTACAGGTATGTGCTTTCGCTCTTGTGCTCTTAGTGCTTGAATATTCCACTCAGTGGTATCTATGCCTAAAACTTCTTTATATAAAAAGAGAATGGCATTAAAAGCTTGATTTTGTGTTGAAGGACTTACCTGTTTTTTTGTAGCTAAGAAGGTAAGATATTCTTCTATTTCATTTTTTGCCATTTCTACAGGATGCTTTTTATTGTGAAAGAATATATAATGCTTTATCCAATGCACATATGTTTTTTCAGTAGAGATACTGTAATGTTTAAAACGAATTTTGTCACGAACAATATCGAGTAGTTTTTTCTTAATATGCATAACATTTTCTCCTATTCTTAAGGAACAAAATGTGTTTTTATTGAGATTTTAAACAAATAAATGAACATTATGTTCAAATATCAGCTAATTCAGTAATAAAAACACACTTTATTTTTAAGCATAATAGTCAATATTTTAAATAATCATCAAAAATATGGCAAAACGCAATAAAATTTCAAGTTAACTAACATATTTTGTGTTCATTTATTTTTTAATATAGGAGTTGTTTATGTTATAATGTTCGTTGATAAAATAGTTGTAAGTTCCCGCGGAGCGGAAACTTACAACGGCGAAGCTGAGCTCTAAACGAGCCACCAACCTTTTGTCGTATTCCGCTACGCTACATACAACAAAAGGCAGGAGTCTCACATCAAAGTGTCTT
>NZ_JALUKE010000055.1 GCF_027056685.1 Sulfurimonas sp. | reverse complement strand
GCATGCAATGCTGCTTTTATTTGGAGTGGGTCTTGTGCAGTTTCTATAAGAAAAATATCTGCTCCTCCATCAATAAGTGCTAAACAAAATTCAGTATAACCTGCATACATTTCATCATAAGTAATATGCCCTAAAGAGGGAAGTTTTGTTCCTGGTCCAATAGAGCCTAAACAAAAACGGGGATGCTCTGGAGTTGAGAATTTTTCACATTGCTTTTTGACTAATTCTGCACCAGCTCGTGTCAGTTCATAAGCACGATCTTTTATACCGTAATCATCTAAAACCCATGCAAAAGAGCCAAAAGTATTGGTTGTAATAAAGTCTGCACCAGCTGTAAGATAGGCATGAAATATATCGTTCATAATCTCAGGAGCAGTTACATTAAGTAGTTCATTACACCCCTCATTCCCTTGCCAAGCCTCTTTTGGAATCTGCTCATCGCGTTGCTGGAGTTGCGTACCCATTGCCCCATCTATAATAAGTGGATGTTTTTTAATGGTTTCTAAAATGTACTGTTTTGTTGTCATGTGTCAAATCTTTTATAGAAAATAGTTATTGCTATTTTAGCTTATAAGAACATAAAAATGGCTTTGTCTGTTTTATTAGAATTAAAAAATTATCTGATATAATATTTGACGACAATTAATAGGAGAGTGATAATGTATAAAAAAGTTATTTCAGTAGCACTTGTAGCAATGGCTGTAATGTTTGCTGGTTGTGGTAATAATGACACAACATGTAGGATAGATGTGCAAAAAGCCATTGATGAAGGTAGATATGACAGTGCTATTTCTGATTTACAGGGAAGATGTGCAACAGCATATACCCAAAGTGATTTAGATATGAATCTTGCAGCTGCATATATGGGTAAATCGGGGTATAGTGTGAGTGATATTGCTGATATGCTTATCAATGCGGATGATAACGGAAATGCCTTTACCTCTTTTTTAACAAGTGTTGATGCAAAAAAGACGGGCAACTCTCTTCCTCTCCTATCTAAAGCTAATGACTATTTTTTAAATGCAATACAAGCTGGTGGTAATTATCCAGCAATTAGCTTATGTTCTCGGACGAATCTTAATACAAAAGATGACTCTAGATTAACAAATGCATGTCTTTATATAGGCTTTAATGAGACTATTAAAGCTGCAAATACAATTACTTACTTGACGGGAAATGTAAATACTCTTGTTAATTCTATAGATTCCAAATCAGGTACTACTCCTGATGATATGCGTGCAAGTTTAGATGCTTTGGGATGGGCTGTAAATAGTAGCTATACGGCTGCATCTGACGCAAGCATTAGTGCTTCAACTGTGACTTTTTCAGGGAATTATACTTTTGCTGATGTGAATGTTACTTATACTGATAATGGGCAGACTAAAGTCTTCTATAGATTGGCAAAAAGCATAAACAGAGATACAAATAATACAACTGTAATTACAGATGGATATTGTGATGTAAATGGTAGTAAGGATAATTGTCAAGGGATGGAAGATAGTACAACAGGTGAAATAATAAAGCCAATACCTGGCTGTCATGCCTGTCCTGTTGTAATGGATACAAACAATACCTTAAGCGTTGCTCAATTACTTGTAGATACCATTAATAATGGTACTAATACAATTAGTGCAGTTTCCGGAGACGATGATGTAGCTCAATCTGTTAAAGATTTTAAGCAAGAGATTATGGATGTTCGAACAAATGGAGATACTAATAGTACTATAACAGTCAATGACATTATTAATTATCTACAACAATAAGCAGGAGAAAAAAATATGAAAAAAATATTACCATTATCACTTATCGCACTTAGTAGTCTTCTTTATGCAGATATGTCCACACAAGAGTTTTTATATAAAGATCCTCGTATTATGAGTATGGGGGGAGCAAATACTGCAGTTGGCGGCTACTCTTCATCTATCTTTAGCAATCCTGCTGGAATCATAAAAATTAAAAAGAGTCATGGTATTGAAGCAGAGATACTTGGAGTAAGTGTTTCTGGATCTAAAGATATTAAAAATTTCGTAGATGATTTGAATAATGCAGATACTACTGATGAGATACTTGCTGTCACTAATAAGTACTCAGGAGAAGCATTTAATGTTAATGTATCTAATTATACATCATTCTCTTATCATGCACAGAATGATATAGCCTACTCTTTTGGTATTTTAGCATCTTCTGATGTAAACTTTATTCCTCATAATAATGGAGGAGCAAATGGAATTTTAGAGACACATAGCAGGCTTTATGGAGGACTGTTTTTAGCAAGTGCAAAGAAATATAATGGAATAAATAGCGATTTTTTAGGAGGAGCACTTAATGGAGCTGTGACAATAGGTGTGAGCGTAAAATATATAAAACAAAAATCATATGAAGCTGGCTTAGATACTGGAGAAGTGACGCAGCATAAAGATGATATTGTCCAATATTTGAAAGATACATATGAAGTCGATAACTCTGGTTTTGGTATGGATGTAGGTGCTTTGTATGAATTTTCAAATAAAACATGGAACCCAGCTCTTGGTTTAAGTGTGATGAATATAGGAAATATGAGCTTTGATGCCTATGGTGCACAACCTCTTAGTGCAAATATCGGAGCTTCAATCTCTCCAGAAATCTCTTGGTCAAACTCTTTGAAATTTGATGTTGATTATGTAGATATATTTAATTCGCAACAGGCAAGAGTCCGTAATTATAATCCATATAGATCTCAAGATCAGTATGACAATGCTGACATCGGCTACGATGTGATGAACCATCTTCGTGCAGGTGCCAGTTTGGGACTGCTTGATAACTCATGGTTTATGGCAACGCTAAACGCAGGACTTTATAAAGGTGCATATACAGCAGGCTTTGATATGCAATTAGCTATTTTAAAACTTCAATTTGCAACATATCAAGAGCAACTTGGCTCTGAATTAGGACAACTAGAAGATAGAAGGTATGTAGTAGGTTTAGGCATAGGTTGGTAACAATTCTTAATTTATGACGAATTAAAGCTTAAATTAATTGACTTTATTCGTCATAAGTCGCTATAATGACGATGAAATTTAAAAAATAGAGAGGTTTTGTCGCCATGGTTATAGCATATATCCGCCCAGATAAAAACTTTCTTGCCGCACATGAGCAATTACAACATGTGGATTCTTACGCAATTGCAAATAATCTTACTATTGATGAAGAGTTCTTAGACCATACATCACAAAACAAACGCTTAGATCAAAGACAGGATGTGACAGAGTATTTTCAATCACATTCAAAGGTAACACTTTTGGTTTATGATGTATGGGTTTTAAGCACCAATATGGAAGATTTGGTACAGATGGCAAGCTGTTTATTGAAAAATGAATATAAAGTTCATTTTATAAAACATTCTGTTATTATGTCCCAACAAAGTAGTGCGATGTTAATACTCGGCTTGATGGATCAGCTGCGTCAAAAACTGCAAGAGAATGCGAAGCGTGTAATTGGTCGTCCAAAAGGAAGTAAGTCAAGTTCTAAATTTGATGTTTATATTAGTGAATTACTTGCTTACATAAGAGAAGGAAAAAGCGTTAGTGAAATGGCTCGCCTTTTAGATGTAAGTAGAAGTTCACTCAAAGATTACATTGAATCTCGTGAGCTAAAACAGGTTGCTTCTGGTTCGCTGGTACCAGAAAATAGAGATAATGCGGAAGAAAAAGTCATAAGTACTATTGTCTGCCCACAATAAAAAGAGGAGAAAAAAATGAGTAAAGACAAAAAAGGAACAGAGATTCCTAAACCTTGGAGAATGAAGCGTTATTATGCATATGCTATAGCAACAGCAGTTGCCCTTATATTGCCATGGATACATATTAATGGGCATCAGTTTTTTTTATTGAGTTTTGATAAAATGAAACTGGATCTTGCTTTTGTAGAGTTTGATATGCAACAGCTTTATCTTATGCCATTTTTATTAATGTTAATGTTCATTACCATTTTTGGTATGACAGTTATGGGTGGTCGTGTGTTTTGTGGATGGGTTTGTCCGCAAACGACTTTTCGTGTAATTTATCGTGATTTAATTGAAACGAAATTATTGCATTTGCGTAAGCGTATTGGAAACAAACAAAAAGATCCGGATATGTCATTGGCAGAAAATAAAGTGAAAAAAGTCATTGCTATTCTTATATGGACAGTTTTAGCACTTTTAGCTGGTGCTGACTTTATGTGGTATTTTATTCCTCCAGAGACATTTTTTCAATATTTGCAACACCCCGCTGAACATGGTACGATGCTTGGTTTTGTTTTAGGTATTGCTGCATTTTTGATTTATGATATTGTATTTTTAAAAGAGAACTTCTGTATTTATGTTTGTCCTTACTCTCGTGTTCAGTCTGTTTTATATGATGAACATACTGTAATGGCACTTTATGATGAGCATAGAGGTGGTAAAATTTATGAAGATGACCATGGGGTTCATAAAAAACTTGTTACAAAACAGAAAGATTTGCGGGCGATGGATCCTAGCTCAGAGTGTACAACATGTGAAAAATGTGTGACAGTTTGTCCTACTCATATTGATATTCGTCAAGGGTTACAGCTTGAGTGTATTAACTGTCTCGAATGTGTAGATGCTTGTACAACTGTTATGGGTAAACTTGGGAAACCATCTCTTGTTACATGGTCAAGTGATTATGAGATTGTAGAGAGAAAAGGTAAAACTAAATATTTCCGTCCTAAAATTTTAGGCTATATGGGTATTTTAGTAATCTTAATGGTTGCATTAGCATATATGAGTTCAACAAAAGAGCATATGCTTTTAAATATCAATAAAGGAACAAGACTTTACGATCTAAAATCTATGCCTAATCATAAATTTAAAGTTGAAAATTCATATATTTTCTTGTTACAAAATACTGAAGGAAAACCAATGAAGTTCTATTTTTCAGTAATAACACCAAAAAATATTCATGGTACGATTAAAATTATGAAACCTTCAGAACCTTTTAGAGTTGTTCCAAGCGTTAAGAAGAAAAAAATTGTAACACTTGTGACAACGGATGTGCTTGTTGATAATAAAAGAAAAGATACACTAATTCCTATTAAAATTCATGCGTATGCACTAGATAAAAATGGAAAACCTGATAAAATAATCTCTATTTATAGAGAGACAACTTTTGCATTTCCAAAAGAAGACATCTTAAACAAAGCGAGATAATTCTTTTTTAACAATTTATAAGATAAACTT
>NZ_JALUKE010000054.1 GCF_027056685.1 Sulfurimonas sp. | reverse complement strand
ATTTCCACCATGATTCTATTAAAGTTCTGAGCTAATTATAGCATAAACTTTTACTGCTATAATTTTAAAAAATAGCAAAAAAGGGAAACACTTGGGATACACTCAATGGGTTCAAAATCATGCCAAAAAACATAAAAAAATAGTAGATAAACTCCTTGCACAAAACTACACAAAAGAGCAAATTATTGACTACTTTGACTTTGACAATATGAAAATAGAAGAGGAAGATTTCTGTCCACTCTATGCAAAAAATAAAAAGTGTCATGATATGGACTCGCTTAATTGTTATCTCTGTTCATGCCCAAATTTTCGATACTCTGATAGAGGCATACAAAAAATAGAAGAAAAAACACAATATAGTTTTTGTAATATTGACTCAAAAGATGGGAAACAAGGTTTTTATGGCGACAAAATTCACCAAGACTGTTCCAAATGTAGCGTACCACATCATAGAGAGTATGTCAAAAAGCATTTTGATTACAATTGGAGTAATATTATGCATGACTGTGCATTATAAATGGGTGTAAAAACTCCACTCTCTCTTCAAGAGGCTCAAACACTTTTTCCAAACTACTCACTAACAAACCTACAAGCAACAACGAATGGTGTTATAGATACAACCTATGTAACAGAGAAATATGTTTTAAAAAAATATGAAAGGAGTATTGAAAAACGCATAGAAGAAGATGCTAAACGCTTAGAATTTTTTTCGAAGCATCAACTTCATGTCCCTAAACTCCTTGCAAAGAGTAAAGAGTGGTATCTCTATGAGCGTCTCTTAGGAGAGTCACCAAAAAGCATACGCTACTACCATATTCAAGCCCTCGCCCGCTTTATGGCACAACTCCATACGCTCACTAAAACGCAACGGAACTCCTCTGCATTTTTAGCACAATATAACATTGACGAGTATTTATCTTTTTTAAAAAAAGATTTTTTTTTCTACTATAAATTTCTAGAACCTCTTAAAGCTTTCAAACTCCCTTGTGATGGTTTTATCCATGGAGATATTTTCAAAGACAACACCCTCTTTTATAGAGAAAAAATTGCTGTTTTTGACTTTATTGATGGAGGATGTGGTGCTTTTTCATTTGATGTTGCCGTAGCATTAATGGCATTTAATCCCTACAACAAGTCCTCTTTTAGAACACTCTTTTTACAAACCTATAACCAACATTCCAAAAAAAAACTAACTCATACAGAATTACAACGCTCACTTCACATCGCAACTAAACTCTACATGCTTTTACGCATTCATAAAACAAAACAGGCACAAAACGCAAAAAAGCTCCTTAAACCATATATTAAATAATGGTATAATAATCCAACTAAACGCAGGAGCAAAGCATGCAAAAAATATCAAGACGCGGATTTTTAAAAGGAGCTGTGGCAGCAGCAACACTGCCACTTGCACTAAACGCAGCGGATAAACAGGACAAAACACTCAAGTTCATACATGTAACAGATTCACATATGGATTTAAGTAATCCCGATACGGTTGAAGCGATGGCAATTATGCGTGATTACATTAACATAAACCACAAAGATTTAGACTTTGTACTCTTTGGCGGTGACAACTTTAACAATAATGTCCCAGGTGATAAGGATGCAGTAAAATTTAAGACAATCGCAGATGGTCTACACTGCCCATACTTTAGTGTACGAGGCAACAAAGAGTCCTCACCAAAGGGTGATGATGAGATAAACCTTGCAGAGTTTCAAAAGATGTTCTGCTCAAACGCAGCGCTCAAACTCCATGGTAAAGATTGGCTCTTACAGGCAAAAGGGTACAACATTTTAGGGCTTGACAGCTGCATAGAGCACCAAAATAACGGCCGCTACACAGAAGAGACACTTGCCTTTGCAGAAAATATACTTAAAACGAAAAAGCCGACACTTATTCTCAATCACCATCCATACACAAACTACTGGGGCGGTACAGAGGAGAAAGACATTCATAAATATGTACTCAACAACACAAACGAGGCACAAAAACGCCTTTTTAAATATGACAACCTCCTGCTCACACTCTCAGGACACAAACACATTGACTCAGTCTCAGAGATTCAAGGCACAAAGGTCATCGTAACACGCGGTTTCATTCGTCCAAAAGATCTCGATATGTACCCAATGCGTTATGTAGAACTTTCTAAAAACAATATTACAGAGAAACTTATCTATACAGCATGAAAATAACTATTAACGACTACAATATGCAAAACCTCGAAGCCTTTAGCGAGATGAAAAAAACAGACATTAGCACGCTCATCAATGAGGCGTTAGAGGAGTACTTTGCAAATGAGCAGAAGAAACTGCTTGAGAAGAACCTCGCAGATGAAAATGCCATGACAAATCTCGATTTCAACGAGTTTTGGGATGATGTGGAGATAGATGAATGATGCTCCACGGTGCAAACATCTATAAATACGCAAGAGAGCTTGACTGCGAGGCAGACGAGATAATAGACTTCTCCTCAAACATCAACTGCTACCAGCCGGAGCAGGAACTCCATATTCCAAACGCAGTCATAACAAAATATGCCGACACCAACTACACAGCACTCAAAAACAGCATAGCAAAAGAGTACCAGATAGATGCAAAAGAGATAGCCCTTTTAAATGGTGCGACTGCTGCCATCTATGCTCTGATGGATTCGCTCAAAGCAAAAAGTGTCTACCTCTACGCACCGCTTTATGGAGAGTACCAAAAAGCAGCGCTTAAAAGCAAAAAAGACATCTACAAAATCAACCGCATAGAGAATATTGACACAGAGGTGGAGGAGAAATCCATCGTTGTTTTTGTCAATCCTTCCACACCCGAGGGAAGCTACTACGAGCTTGACGAGCTCTTTTTGGAGTGGAAAAAGAAGAAGTGTACCATCATATTAGATGAGAGCTTCATAGAGTTTGAAGGGCACAAATCGCTCCGTAAACAGATACAAGACTACAAAAAACTCTACATTATCCAATCTTTTTCAAAGTTCTACGCCTGTGCAGGTGTACGCATCGGTGCTATTTTTACCCACAAAAAAAACATAGAAAAAATCATGCCACCACTGTGGAACATCTCCTCACTTGATGCCGAATTTTTACAAAAAATGTTGAGTGATGCTGCGTTTAAACCCAGCGCATTAGAGATACACAAAGAGCAAAAAGAGGAACTGCAAAACATCCTCAAAAGCAGCAATATTTTTGATCAGATAGTAGAGAGTGATGCAAACTTTATTCTTGTACACACGCCAAACGCAGCAGAACTCTTTGAACATCTTTTAGCGCATAAAATTCTTGTGCGGACTTGTGGGAGTTTTGATTACTTGAGTGATGAGTGGCTGCGTTTTGCGGTGAAAGGTGCAAAAGCTCATAAGAAATTACAAGCTGCGTTTGAAAGCTTTGCTAAGCTATAATAGTGTAATCTAACTTTTTTGGACAATCATGGAACTAATATATTTATGGGTTGAAGAGTATAAAAACATTACAAAACAAGGGTTTAATTTTTCACCTCGGTTTGAGTGTAGCTATGATGAAGCAACTCAAGAGCTGACTATTGATGAAAAAAAAGATTATGTGAACATTTTTCCTGAGAATATAAATATAACTGCTATTGTTGGGGAGAATGGGAGTGGGAAGAGTAGTATTTTAAAAGTATTAAAAAAAATATTAGATTATATTCCTTATACTGAATTGGGATATGGTTCTTCTGGTAAACAAGAATATCCATTTTCTTTTATTATTGTTGTAAAGACTGGTGATAAAATTCAATATATTTCTAGTTTTTCTATTCATACAAATATAGATAAAGCCAATATTTTAGGACATTATAATTATTATCTGTATTTAGCCGATGATCAAAAACCCATAAGTGAAGAATACAGAACAGATAAATTGACACACCATAGATTTTCTCTTGATAATAGTGTAATAGCACAAATGCTCACAAGTCAATATGTAGCCAATATTGATTTTAAGCTAACTACATTTATGTATTTACCTACCAAGATTGAGATAAAACCAATAAAGTTGCATGAGCTCTTTAGCGAACTTACAGGGGATTATGAACAAGGGTTTGGTGTTTCAGACATTGACTTATCTCTTGATATGTCAGATAAGGAATTTGAAAGTGCTCGAAAAAATATAAGAAATCAATCATTTGCAAAAGCCGATGATTTAAATGAAATATTTATTAATACACAAGATAATTTTCATAAATATTTAATCATATGGTATATAAAAGAGTATGGGGACGATGATTATTATCAATTTGAAGATAAAGATTTTTTATCAAAAGAATACACTGCACAAGTAAATTCAATAAATGAAAAAGAGTTTAATGAATACTTTAAAGAAAAAGAAAAAGAAATAAATACATTGACTAAAAGAGAAAAAGAAATATATTTTAATTATTGTAAAGACTTTTTTGAATTTGATTTTATAGATTTAGAAAATAGAAAATTTAATCATCTAAGTCATGGTGAACAAACTATATTTTCTCAGTTTTTAAATATATACTATTTTTCACTCTATGATAAAGAAAAAATCTTTTTATTTTTAATGGATGAACCAGATTTATCATTGCATCCCCAGTGGCAGAAGAAATATTTATTTGAATTATATAATCTATTAAATAGAATTAATTTTACTTTTAATATAATACTCACAACTCATTCTCCATTTATTCTCTCAGATTTGCCAAAAGAAAATATAAAATTTTTAAAAGGTGGCAAACAAACAGAGGTAAATATAGATACTTTCGGAGCAAATATCCATACCTTATTGTCTCATGGCTTTTTTATGCAAGATGGGCTTATAGGAGAATTTGCGAAAAAGAAAATGAATGAAGTTATTAAAATTTTAAAACGAAAAAGAGTCTCTCAAAAAAATTTAGATTACTGTAAAAAAATTATCTCCATTATTGGAGAACCTATTTTAAAATCAACTCTTGAAAAAATGCTAGATGACAAATTACATACGGATGAAAGCGAACTTAAAAAACTTGAAAGAGAACAAAAAGAGATTCAAGAAAAAATACATAAACTCAAAGACAATCAATGAAAAAAGTTGACTTGTCTTGTTTAGATTTAGAAAAATATTTTACTTCAATCAATATTGAAAATATAAAAAATAAATTGAGTGCTCCTAAATATAAAAAAATAACTGATAGATTAGAACTTTTAATAAAATCAGATTTACCAACAATAAAAAAATATCTCAATATAACAAATTATTAC
>NZ_JALUKE010000053.1 GCF_027056685.1 Sulfurimonas sp. | reverse complement strand
ACCAATATCTGCACTTTAAAGCACAATATGACAATATATTTCTGCATCAAAACATCCCCACGAAGAATAGCCTTTTAGTAGATCAGGCATATATTAAAAGCCAAGATCAAAAAATTGCTCTGCAAAAGCTTATTGATAAAATTGCCATCGATATGAATCTCAACAAAGATGATATTACAAGTTTACAAAAAGATATAAACGCAAGTATTGTGCTCTCTCAAGAAAACGCCATCGTGCATAATATTTTTCATAAAGCACACAGTTATGTGAAGTTTAGCGACAATATTCTAACCCTAGAGACACTCCAACAACCTTATATTCTTACAAAACTACTCTCTTCACAGATAGATAATATCTATTTAGAAGAGCCTTGCTTAGTCTATTCCAAGCGTCTCAACAAGTTTTTTAATGCACATATCGTAGGAATCGGTTACTCTATAACTCAAGGCAGCACAACAAATACAGTAGAAATATCACAAAATGAAATTCCTATTCGTATTTCCTTTGATGATTCTTCTGTGCATTTTCATCTTAATGAGTATCTTAAAGTCTACTTTTTAAACTCCTCAGAGTTTGCAAAAAAAGCTTTTCGAATACTTCCACAAAATCTCATTTTACTATAAAGAACAGATATGAGACGATTTGGACATGAGAGTGCTTACCAATATTTTGTAAAACCGGCACTCTTTTACTTTTCGCTTTCAATGGTACTGATCTATATCTCTTTTCCATATATGAGCCACATACATAAGAGTATAATCATAGGCGCTGCGTTTATAGGAAGCTGGCGTTATTCTTTGATGCTTACAAACTATGTGCGTGCCTATATCTATGCAAAAAGAACCTATCCTGCATATCTTAAAGCAATTCAAAATCTACCTTTTGAAAAACGCTATCCTGAGCATCTCTATCTTATTGTTCCCTCATACAAAGAAGATGCATGGGTTACAACAGAGGTTTTTCAAGCACTCTTTAGCGCACTAAACCAACTCAAATGTAGTGCAACCATAGTTGTAGCCACAGGCTCTTCCCAAGAAGATAGTGTCATTCGAAATATTTATGAAGCACATCCTGCAAAAGAGTCTATATCTATCATCCTACAACGCCAATCCCAAGGAAAACGTATTGCAATGGGACATATGCTGCGTGCTGTTGCCAAAGATACCAATAGAAACAACTATCACGATACACTCACAGTTTTTATGGATGGGGACACTTACCTACCTCCAGATTCTTTGAAAAAAAGCCTGCCGTTCTTTGCTCTGGATAAAAATCTTGGAGCTGTTACGACAAATGAGGTCGCATACATCAACTCAAAATCAAACTGGTACAAAGAGTGGTTCAATCTCAAGTTTGCTCAGCGTCATGTCCTTTTTCAATCACAATCGCTCTCAAAAAGAGTTATGACACTTACTGGACGCTTTTCTATATTTCGTACAAGTGCCATCATTTCAGAAGATTTTATCTCTACTATAGAACACGACATCATTATCGACCCCTCGTATGGAAAATTTCGTTTTTTAATGGGTGATGATAAAAGTTCATGGTACCATTTGATGAAGAACAACTACAATATGCTCTATTTACCAGATATTCTTGTATATTCCCTAGAAAGCAGAGATGCCCCATTTTTAGAAGTGAGCCGCACATTACCATATAGATGGTATGGAAATACTCTCCGTAACAATAAACGTGCTTTAGCTTTGAAAAATCAACCATTTTTTATTAAGTATCTTTTATATGATCAACTCCTTCTCATGTGGACTTCACTTGTAGGGGTAACAGCTGCATTTTTTTTAACAATATTTGTAAACTTTGTTTATCTCCCATTATATTTTTCATGGATTATTTTAGTAAGGTTGATACAAATGAGTATTTTTGTTTATTATGGTCATCGCGTCTCTATGCTTACTCTTCCATTAATGCTCTATAGCCAATGGGTAGGTGCTTTCATTAAAATCAGATCTTACTTTAACCTCGCAGACCAAAAGTGGTCAAAATCAGGAGAAGAACAAAATGCTTCAAAGGATGCTCATTTGATACAATACCCCATTTACCGTTTTTATGCACCATATCGTATGTACTTTTACATTGGACTTTTCCTCTTTTTTATATTGACACTCTATACACATATTTTTAAACTACCTGATGTCAATATCTTTCAAGCCAACTATGAACCAACAAAGAGCATTATTTTTCACGCAGCAACAGATGATGGTAAAGATGATGCAAAAGCACTCAATAATCTTATAGCAAGGGTAAAAGATGGAACGACTATCATCCTGCCAAAAGGTACACTTGACATCTACGAACCTCTACTTATCAAGCGCAGCCACATTACTTTAGTGGGAAATCAGACTACTTTTCTTTCGCATCTTAGAGGAGCATATAAAAGCGTAATGAGTATCTCTGGTAAACGCAGTGAGTATGTTGGAAAAACCTTAGAGTCGATGTATGGACACATTAAAACAAAAATCAGATCAAAAGAGCCTCTTAAAGCAAAAACACTACTGCTTATAGAAGAAAAAAATGACTACAACTATGTTCACAATGTTTTAGGTTCACAAAAATGGTATAAGAAGTACCCAAAACTCCGCTCAGAAATAGTAGAAGTTGCAAAGTATGAAAAGCCTCTGCTCACAACAAGTTTTCGTCTGAAAAGCCTTATAGACAAAGGTGCTTCTATTTACAGACTAACACCGGTAACAGACATCACACTCAAAAATATTACCTTTGATTCTATTTACAAAAGTAAAAATTATAACTATATCTATAAAAATAGCCGTAAAGATTTAATGATTGACACTCTGCATTTGCTCTATGCTTCCTATGTACATATTCAAAATATAAACATCAAAAACAGCGGTTCAAACCCACTTGTATTTGAGCGTTGTTATCGTTGTGATGGAGAAAACATAAATATAGATGGAGCAATAAACAAAGGAAAAAAAGGAAACGGATACCTGCGTTTAAATAAAAGTTTTCATATCACATTGAAAAACATCTCTGTGAAACATATCCGCCATATTGCCTTTCAATGGGCAAGTGCCTACAATAGAATTGACAATTTATACACTGAAGTTGACATCAATTTCCATGGTGGTAGCAGTCACGACAACCTTGTCACAAATGTAGTGTATAATGTTAATCTTAAAAAGCATAAATGGGGGAAAGTTTATAGAACTCCAAAAGATGCTTCATGGGCTCCACCTGACCTTGGTTCAAATATCGTAAAGGATAAAAAGTGAAATTTTCTCTTCTTCTGTTGATTTTCATCATTCTCGTAAGTGCTTGTAATCGTAAACATCCACCCCAGACAGTTGACCCTGATTTACTATATGATTCTATCCCTGTTTATGATGCAAATAGTAGTTTTGCACCCTATGCTTATGACAAATTTAAATCAGTTCTTGACCAAAGTCGACTACAAATATATAAAGACAAAGGTGATACAGCAGATAGTAATAATACAACAGTAGAACCTGGAGAATTTACTGATAAAAAGTTTCCACAATTTTATGCAGATGCAGAAGAAAATCTACACTTTACTATCACTAAGATGGCAAATACATACAAGGTTCGCAGCGAACTAAAAGAACAGCCTGCTACTTGGAGCACTGCGGATACAGAAGGACACTACTGGGTAGCAACACTCAAATGTCTTAAACCAAAAGTAGGTATCAACTCCTACACTTGGATGCAGATACATGGAACACCTGATGGATTCAATTATCCATTACTAAGACTATTTTGGGAACGTAACAGACAAAATATATATGACCACCTTTGGGCTGTTATTATAGTTAGTGACCCTGAGACTCCAAAAATTTATTCATATATAGATTTAGGTGCACGACCTAGCGGTTATTTTACGGCGGAAGTACACATTAAAAATAATATTATGGATATAATTCTCAATAGAAGCCTTAAAAGAAGTATAAATGTCACTTACTGGCAAGATGAACAAAATTACTTTAAAGCAGGTGTCTACATCAATCGCTATGGTGATGGTGGAACTGTTTCTGCCATTTTTAAAGAGCTACACTTCTATGACCAATCTTCAGATGTCGTCTCGGTGCATCACTAAATGATAGGTATAGACATCATAAAAACCTCGCGTATGCAGCGCTTAATGGAGCGTTTCGGTGAAAGGGGATTACAAAAGTTTTTATGTGATGAAGAAATAACCCTCGTGAAGTCTTATAAAACAGCAGCAGGTTTTTGGGCAACAAAAGAAGCATTTTCAAAAGCAATAGGAGCAGGAATAGGAGCAGAGTGCTCTTTTAAAGATATAAAAATCTACAAAACAGACAAAGGAGCGCCAAAACTCGCACTCTCAAACTCCCTTGTAGAGAGGTTTGACATTCTAAACGCAGCACTCTCCATTACGCATGATGGAGAGTATGCCATTAGCGTTGTAAGTGTTGAGTGTAACTCACCCACCACCGACAAAGTCAAGAAGTTCTAGCTTATCACCATCTTTTAAAACATAGTTCTCCCATGTATCTTGTTTGACTATTTCCATATTAACAGCCGCAGCCATTACTTTACCAACAAGCTCAAGCTTTTCTAACACTTGTGAGAGCTTTATATTTTCATCGAACTCTTTTTCATGTCCGTTTACAATTAGTTTCATTCCCACCTCTTTTATTAAAGTTCTGAAATATATTTTGCAACTGCGTTTATGTCCGCATCACTTAAGCTTGAAGCCTGACCTTTCATAACAGCTTTCATAGCTCCACCATATGTTCCTGCCTTATATCCATGCAGTGCATCTACGATTTTTGCCTGCGCCCACCCTTTGATAACATGTGATTTTCCAAGTGCGTGTTTTTGTGCATTTTTTCCATGACAGCTTGAACATTTTACAAATATTTTTGCACCGTTTATTTCTGTTTTATCTATTACTGCAACCTTTTTTGGAACAGTCTCTGTTTTCACAGGAGCAACCTCTTGGGCTGGTTTTGCTACTACAGCGGTTTTTGTTGTCTCTTTTGCTGCAACTTTTTGTGTTTTTTGTGTCACATTTTTCTCAGAAGCAACACTCTTCATTGATTTCTCTTTTGCTGCAACACTCGTAGCTGTAGCAGTTTGTGCTTGTTGCACTACTGCCTGACTCGTATGCTGCTGCTCTTTTTTCTCTTGTGAACATCCCGCTACAAACAGTGTAGCAATTACTAAAAATAGTACTTTCATTAATTCTCCTTTAGTTTTATGTTACTTATTGTACAACAATTTTTGCTATAATTATAATCAAATATATTAAATTTTTTAAGGCGAAACTCATCTATGCATTTTGAACCATATCCATTTGAAAAACTTACAACACTTTTGGAAAACATCACTCCCAACGAAAAATATACACCCTCTGTTTTAACCATCGGCGAGCCGCAGTTTG
>NZ_JALUKE010000052.1 GCF_027056685.1 Sulfurimonas sp. | reverse complement strand
TCAACAGTATTTCCTTTTGATTTACTCATTTTAGCACCATCTTTAAGTACCATTCCTTGCGTAAGTAGCTTATCAAAAGGCTCATCAAAATCAAGATAGCCTAAATCACGAAATACTTTTGTAAAAAATCGTGCATATAAAAGATGTAAAATAGCATGTTCAATCCCACCAATATAGTGATCAACACCCATCCAGTATTTAATCTCTTCAGCAGAGAATGCTTCTTTTTCCCAATTTTGTGGTGAAGCACAAAATCGTAAAAAATACCAACTTGATTCTACAAAAGTATCCATAGTATCTGTCTCACGAGTCGCATCGCCACCACACTCTGGACATTTACAATACTTCCATGTTGGATGGTTTTCAAGTGGATTTCCCTCACCTGTTATCTCTACATCTTCAGGAAGTGCAATAGGTAAATTCTCTTTTTTCTCCATAACAAGACCACATTTAGGGCAATGTACAAATGGAATAGGTGCACCCCAATATCGTTGACGGCTTACACCCCAATCTTTTAACTTATAGTTTGTGGTCTTCTTACCAATCTTTTTCTCTTCAAACATCTCAATAATAAATTGTTGTGATTTTTGAGAATTCATTCCATTAAAATCTTCAGAATTTATCAATTTACCAACTTCCGTAAAAGCAGTTTTTGAAAAGTCATGTTCACCCTCATATGGCGCAATCACTGCGTTTATAGGCAAATCATACTTTTTAGCAAAATCAAAATCTCTATCATCATGGGCAGGAACAGCCATTACTGCACCACTTCCATAATCCATGAGAACAAAGTTTGCTATCCAAACTGGTACTTTTTTTCCAGTTAAAGGATGTACAACGCTTAAATGAAGAGGCAGACCTGATTTCTCTTTTTGTCTATCAATAGAAGAGGTATTTTTCATGGCATTTATTTTTGCAACTGTTTCATCATCAAAAAGTTTATGCTCAATCATATAGTTTACAATAGGATGTTCAGGTGCTAATGCAGTATAACTCACTCCATAAACAGTATCTGGACGCGTAGTAAAGACATCAAAACTTTCAAAGTTACCATCAAGTTTTGCACGAGACTCTTCATCAAAAAACAGATCAAACGCAAGACCATTTGATTTTCCTATCCAATTTTCTTGCATTGTTAAAACTTGTTTTGGCCAGCCACCATCAAGTTTTTTCAAATCAGCTAAAAGCTCATCTGCATAGGCAGTAATTTTGAAGTAGTACTGATTCATATCTTTTTTAACAATAGGAGTATCACATCTCCAGCAACATCCATCAACTACCTGTTCATTTGCAAGAACTGTTTGGTCATTTGGACACCAGTTAAGCATCCCTTTTTCACGGTAAAGCAAGCCTTTTTCATACATATCTATGATGAAACCCTGCTCAAATTTTGTGTAGAGTTCATCACTTGTTGCAAGTTCGCGTTTGCGTGAAAATGAAAAACCAAGAGAGTAAAACTCATTTTTCATATAATCAATATTATCATATGTCCAGCTTTTTGGATGGCTTCCATTTTTAATAGCTGCATTTTCAGCAGGCATACCAAAACTATCAAATCCAATAGGATGTAAAACATTTTTACCCTGTTGTCTATGGTAACGAGCAAAAGCATCTGAAATAGAGTAGTTTCTTACATGTCCCATATGCAAACGACCACTAGGAAAAGGAAACATCGAAAGGATGTACTTTTTCTCTTTAGTAAAATCATCACTCGGCTCAAAACTCTCGTGTTCTTTCCAATACTCTTGCCACTTTTTTTCTACTTCTTTTGCACTATATTCCAAACTCTTTCCTTTACATCACACCTGATTCAAACTGTTCACGCATTCTATTTTTTTCAGCTTCTCTTTTTGCTTTTTCAGCTAATTTTGTATGGTATTTTTTCACATCAAAACCAAACCATAAAAGAATTGGTGAAGCAACAAAAATAGATGAATATGTCCCAACAACAATACCAACAAGCATTGTAAATGCAAATGGATGGATAATTTCTCCACCAAATAAGAAGAGCGTAAATATTACAAAGAATGTTGTAAGTGATGTAAGCGTCGTTCTTGATAGCGTTCTTGTAATAGAATCATTTATGGTCTCTCTAAGCGTCATCTTTTTAGACTCTACAATTCCCTCACGAATACGGTCAAATACAATGATAGTATCGTTAAGTGAATAACCAAGAAGAGTTAAAAGTGCCGCTAAAACATCAAGATTTACATCTATACCAAAAAGTGCAACTAAACCACTAGCAATAGAGACATCATGAATAAGTGCGACAACAGAAGCAACAGCAAAACGCCACTCAAATCTAAACGCAACATAGATTAAAATACCTGCAATAGCAAGAAACATTGACATAAGTCCCTTTTCACGCAACTCATTCCCAACAGTAGGTCCAACAATATCAACACGGCGAATTTTAAAATTTCCTGTTCCTTGTAGTGCCTTTCTTGTTATATCACCAATGCCCTCAGCAACATTTTTACTTGTACTCTTCATACGAATAACAACTTCATCAGCAGAGCCAAATCGTGTAATTGAGGCATCATTAAACATTTTATTTGATTTTAGTTTTTCACGCATCTCTTTAATTGGCGCAGCTTTATCATATTTTACTTGAACAATAGTTCCACCAGCAAAGTCAATACCGTAGTTAAAACCTTTTGTAAGTAAAATCGCATATGAGAGCAACATTAAAGTTATGGAAAGCATAATCGCTTTTTTTGATTTACCCATAAAATCAATAGCTGATTTGTATCTAAAAAATTCCATAATTACCCCTCAATCCCAAACCAAAATTTGTAGTTTTTACTTTTACCAATTTTTTTCTCAAGTAAATCGTAAATACCATGTGTTCCCAAAATAGCTGTAAGCATAGATGCCAAAATACCAATACTCATAGTAATAGCAAAACCTTTAATAGCACCCGTACCATATACATAAAGAACAACAGCAGCTATAAGCGTCGTAATATTTGCATCTAAAATGGCGCTCATTGCGTTTGAGTAACCATCTTCAATAGCTTTGTGCATCGACTTACCTTCATATATTAGTTCACGAATACGCTCCGAGATAATAACATTTGAATCAACTGCCATACCAACAGTAAGGACAATACCTGCCATACCAGGGAGTGTTAAAGTCGCACCAAAAAGGCTCATAATTGCTAACAGTAAAAAGAGATTTGCAATCAAAGCAATATTTGCAATCAGACCTGCCATACGATAATAAACAAGCATAAAAATAATAACTAGAATAAAACCACCAGCAAGTGCTATCATTGATTCTCTAATACTGTCAGCACCTAAACTTGGTCCTACTGAACGCTGTCCCATCATATATACAGGTGCAAGCAATGCTCCCGAACGCAGTGCAATAGCTAAATCTTTTGCACCTAGCACTGTATAGTTACCAGAGATTTGTCCTGAACCTCCACCAATGCGTTCATTAATATTTGGAGCAGAAAAGACTTTACCATCAAGAACAATGGCAAGGCGTTTTCCTACATTTTTACCAGTAAAATCACCAAAAATATCTGCACCCTCTGCGTTTAGTTTAAAGTCGATTACAGGCTTATTGTTTTTGTTAAAACCAACATTTGCACCTGTTAGCATACTTCCATCTAAAATAGGAATCTCATGTACAAGATACTTTACTTTAGGATGTTTTGCATCAGGTAAAATTACATCACCATACTCAGCAGCATCTGCAGGACTCATATTGTAAACTCTCGCATCTCTCGCTTCATCAACTGCCATTAGTTCTAGTTTTGCAGCACGAGATATAAGTTTACGAGCGCGTTGCTCTTCTTGTTGTGTTTTAATTCCAGCGAGTTCTACAACAATTTGATTTTTACCCTGTTTTGCAACATGAGGTTCGGAGAGTCCAAATTGATCAAGTCTGTTTCTAATAGTTTCAATAGCTTGGTTAATAGCCATTTTCTTTATTTTCTGAATCTCTTTAGGAGTAAAAGAGACTACAAAAGTAGAACCATTTTGTACAACTTTTGCGCCTTCTATTTTTGATAAAAATGATTGAAATGACGCTATATCATCACTATCAAGCACTTCAAAACTCACGCTTGTTGCAGTAAAACTTAAATTGTCTATAAGAATCTCTTTACGATCAGCATAATGTTTGACACTTGCTGCAATAGACTTTATACGAGATTTTACTGCTTCATCAGTTTTTACACCCAAAAGCATATGTAAACCGCCTTGCAAATCAAGACCTAGTGTTATTTTTTTGCCCTCTTTTGTCTGAAAAAGTGAAGGCATAGAAAACGCAATACCAAACACTAATGCTAATGCAAAGATGACAATACGGTAATTAAACTTCATCCTCGTACTTCTTTGCAATGGAATCTTTTGTAATTTTAACAATTGTGTCTTTATTCATTTCAACACTTAAAAACTTCTCTTCAACTTTGTGAACAACTACAATAAAACCACCATTTGTGATTACTTTATCACCTTTTTTAAGAGCTGCTAACATCTCTTTTTTCTGTTTTGCCTCTTTTTGTTGAGGGCGTATGATTACATAGTACATAATCGCAATTAAAAATACGAACGGTAATAACTGAGAAATAATTTCCATAGTTTCGGTTTCCTTGAGTAAAATTTGGGAGATTATACAAGAAATATACTAAATAACTAGTAAATTAAGTACAATTTCATTATGAAATATTTTATTCGACACCTTTTGACAGGATTAATTACAGCACTCCTCTTTAGCGCCTTTATCTATTTAGCATATTATGGTTTTACAAACAAACTACTAAACACTCTTTTAGGCATTACAGCTTTTACACTTTTACTCTACATTCCTAAACGCAGCATACTTTTTAGTGGGTTTTTCATAGGTCTTTTATGGTTTTACTGGATAGGATACAGTTTTAAGTATGATGGGGTAGGCTATATGACGCCTTTTATAACTTTTGGGTTTGGCTTGCTCTACCTCATATTCTTTGCACCTTTAGCTTTTACAGACAAGCCCTATCTTCGTGCTTTATTTCTCTTTATTCTCAGTTTTATAGAACCACTGGGATGGAATTGGATGAAACTAGAACTTCCCTTTGTAAATAGTTATGTTGGAGTTTACAAATACCAATTTATTGCCTTGCTTTTAGCACTTAGTCTGCCTGCTCTTATAAAAAACAAAAAGCTCAAGGCAGTTCCTCTTCTTTTACTATTCGCTGCGTTTAACTATGGCTATCCAACACAACACAATGCACCAATTAAAATAAAACTTGTTGCAACGCATATAAAACAAGAAGATAAATGGCAAAGGAAGAACCTCTATCCAACTGTTAATATGATATTTAACGAAATTGATAAAGCAACAAAAGAGGGGTATGATTTAGTTGTATTTCCAGAGTCTGTTTTTCCACTCTTTATGAATAAGAACCCTCT
>NZ_JALUKE010000051.1 GCF_027056685.1 Sulfurimonas sp. | reverse complement strand
GAGTAGAGGTATGTAATCACTAAAATAGCAACAAAAAGAGCGTTAAAACGAGAAACATTAGAATCTACCTTTGTAAAATTCAATGGACAAGTATTTGACATAAAAAATTCACCTTAAATAAAATAATAATCACATAATAGTATAAAATACTTAAGATTTAAGTATTTTATTTTCTTATATCTTAAAAGAACTTTTTATTTATAAATTTGATATTATTGTAATAACATAAAAAAATTTATATGTTATAATTACAAGTTAAATATTTTAAGAAAAAAACGAAGGGAAAAATGATGATAAAACTTTTAACTACACTATTTTTTCTCACTGCAGTTGTAAACGCAGCCTCAAACAATAGCGAGACTTGTTACACTGTCCAACTACTCAGCAGTTACAAATCACAAGCAAATAGTGGTTTTAGTGAGGAAGAATATCCAAAAGATTGTAAAGTTATGACACTTAATAAAACACAAACGGTAAGATGCGGATGTTATGACAAATATGCACCTGCAGAGGCACGCTTAAAAGAGCTTAAAGGTGAGTATAAAAAAGCACTTGTTGCTATGACATATAAACATAGATTTGATGGTAAAAATATTGCATATTCATTAACACCAGACAGTATTGTTCAAGGTACTGCACCCAAAGACGATCTCTCTCTTGATGATATTCAAGAACAAAACACAACTATAGACACTTCAAAATATACACTCACTAATGATGATTTAACAAGTGGAGAAAATGGTCTTGCACTTGATGCGGCTTTAGAAATTTTAAAAGCACAAAACTTAGAAATAAAAGCGGCAAAAATAGATGTAGAAGCAGCAAAAGCCAATGAGGGTACAGCATCAGGAATGAACTGGGGTAAACTTACATTTCAACAAGATGTAGCTCGTTCAAACGATGCGCTTAGTGTTTTTGGATTTAAACTTAGTTCGCGAGAGGCAACATTTGGAGATTTTGGTTTTTCAGAATTCAGTAATACAAACCCAAATATTTTGAATGTACAACCAAAAGATTTAAACTATCCGGGATATAGAAACTTCTTTCAAAGTAAACTAAAATACGAACTACCACTTTTTACAGGATTTGCAATTTCTAGTTATGAAGACATCATGAAAGAGATGTCCAAAATGAAAAAACTTGACAAAGACAAAATAGAAAATGAAAAAATATACCAACTAAGAAAAAGCTACTATGATGTAGCACTACTTGACACATCAATAGCACATTTAAATATAGTCATGAATAATATTAATATTTTAGAAAACACTACAAAGACAATGATAGAAGTCGGGTATGCAAAAAAAGTTGACCTTTTAGAAGTGCAAGCAAAAAAAGGAAATGTTACAAGACTTTTAGTACAAATGAAAGCAAATAAAGAACTACTTTTGCAATACATTAGCTTTTTACTCAACAAAAAAGTAACTGAAATTAGAACACCTAAAACAGATGTTCCAATGCCTGCTTATACAGATGCACAAATCTTAAAAACTAACTTAGACATTAAAAGGGCGACAGAGGGACTTGCAATAAGAAAATCAATGCAAGGTGCAGCTGAGGGTGCATTTTACCCTACAGTTGGTGCATTTGGAGAGGTTTCAACTGCAGACAATACTTTCTTAGGAGATGCAAGTGACCACAAAGCCTATACAATAGGTGCAAGACTTACATGGAATCTTTTTAATGGTGGAACAGATAACTCTAAACTAGAAAAAGCAAAACTAGACCGCCTAAAAATGAGTTCTCAAGTACAACTCGCAAAAGAAGGAATAGCACTTAAAATTGCAAAAATAAGAACAAAAATCAAAAGTATAAATGTTGAGATAGCTTCACTTGAAAAAGAGCTCGCGCTGGCAAACGCAATTTATGAAAATTATGAATACAGATATAAAGAGAAACTTGTCTCTATGAGTGATGTCATTATCAAACAATCTCTTCAAATAGAGAAAATTTTACAACTGCAACAAGCAAAAAACAAACGCACTGAAGCGGTTTTTGCTTTAGAAAAATTAGCAAACGGAGAAAACTAGAATGAAAAAACTACTAATACTACTGGCACTCAGTGCCTCACTTATCGCAGAGACACTCACTCTTTCTGGAACAGTTATATCTGATAACAAAAAGATGATTACAAGCCGTTTCATGGGCTTTGTAACACAAGTAAATGTTTCAGAAGGTAATTCTGTTAAAAGAGGGCAACTCCTTTACAGTATTGATTCAAAAGAGATAGATGCAGCAAAGTCACAGGTAGAACTTGCAATTTCTCAAGCACAACTCTCTTTGCAAATGTATCAAAACCAATTTACAAATGTAAAATTAAATCTTGAGCGAAATAAAAGACTTCTTGCTAAAGATATGGTTTCAAGATATGAAGTAGAAAATCTTGCACTTGCAGCTAAAAATCTTCGTGATTTAGTTGAAATTTCTCAAAAACAAGTTGAACAAGCAAAAGAGAGACTCAAAGAGGTAAAAAATCAATATAAATACTTAAATGTTACTGCTCCAAATAACGGAGTTATAATCAAGGTTAATATTCGTGTTGGTGAGATGGCAATGCCAGGTATGCCCGCTATTATTCTTTCTGACTTAAGTGATTTAAAAGTTTCTGTGGAAGTTGCTGAAAGTGACTTGCATTTACTCAAACGCGGAAAAAAAGTCGTAATCAATATTCCATCACAACATATTCAAGAGATTGGAAAAGTTACTGCAATTATTCCAAATTCAAACCCAATGACACATACATTTAAAGTAAAAATCTCTTTTAAATCACACCATAGATCTGTGTATCCAGGTATGTATGCAACAGTATCTATAAACTAAGGAAAGTAAATATGAAACATCATAAAATTTATGAACCTGGTGACTCGGCAGGAAAACTTGCCAAGACTTTTTTACGAAATCCCTTAACAATCGTTTTAGGGATATTTTTATTGGTACTTGGGTATCTTTCTCTTGAAATTATGCCCCGTGAAGAGAATCCTCAAATGGTTGTCAGTGGATCAACTGTTATTGTTGCCCTTCCTGGTGCAAGTGCAAAAGAGGTAGAAAAAATCATTGTACAACCTTTGGAGAGAAAACTTAAAGAGATTAAAGGGGTTGAGCATATTTATGGAACTGCTATGGACAATGTTGGTGTGGTAAACGCAGCATTTTTTATTGGACAAAAGAAAGAAGCTTCCAATCTAAAAGTTTATGATAAAATTATGCAAAATTCAGATATGTTTCCTAAGGGAGCTAGAAATCCTATTATCAAACCACTAGATATTGATATTGACATTCCTATTTTAAGTGTTGCATTCTATTCTGATGGAATATTAAATCAGACAGAACTCTATGATAAAGTAAAAGAGATTCAACATAAAATAAATGGTCTTAAAAATGTTGCTGTAACTGCACTTAAAGGTGGGCATAAACATCAATTTAATATAGAAGTTGATCTAAATAAACTCTCTGGTTATAATCTTTCTATGGGACAGGTTATGCAAGCTGTTCAAGCGCTAGCATACAATGTCCCTGCAGTAAAGAATAGAACAAAAGACAATAAAATAGTCATGGTTGGTGTTGAAAATGCGATTGAGAGTGCAAAAGATGTTGGAAATATTATAGTAGCACAGTATATGGGTTCTCCAATATATCTTAAACAAGTAGCAAATGTTAAAGACTCTTATGATATTCAAAACTTCAAATCAGCACTCATTGCAAAAAGAGAAGGCAAAAATAAATTTTCAAAATTTGACAACCAAGTCACCTTAACAGTATCAAAATTACAGGGTACAAACGCAGTAAATATTGCAGATGAAGTGAAAAAAAATCTTGAACAATATAAAGATATTTTAAAGAAGAATGGTATTAGTTATGTAATTACAAGAAATGATGGAGTAAGAGCTGATGATGCAGTAAATGAGCTTGTAATGCATCTTGTACTTTCTATTGTAATTATCGCAATCTTACTTATTTTTGTACTTGGCTGGAGGGAATCGCTCATCGTTACATTTACAGTTCCAGCTATTTTAGCAGTCACTCTTTTTATAGCATATTTAAGTGGGCAGACAATCAATAGAATTACACTTTTTGCATTTTTGCTTGCACTTGGACTATTAGTAGATGCAGCCATTATTGTTATTGAAAACATACATAGACATTACCACTCTGTTGAATCAGCACATCTCAGTGACGATGAGCTTATGATTAAGGCAACAGATGAAATTGGTGCGCCAACAAATATTGCCACTTTAGCAATCATTATGACTATGGTTCCTATGGCATTTGTTGGAGGAATGATGGGTCAATTCATGAAACCAATTCCTGAGAATGTACCTGTAGCACTTATTGCTTCACTTTTTATCGCCTATATTTTCACCCCTTACCTTGCAGTAAGAATACTCAAACGCCCAGACCTTACTAAAGGAGAACATTAATGTTTAAAAAATTTGAAAACCTTGTGCGTGAGGGCATACAGAGCAAAGCAAAAAGAAGACTTATTCTTTTTGGTACGCTTGTTGCCTTTATAATATCTATCCTTATGATTGCTCCAACAGAAATAGTAAAAGTAAAGATGCTCCCTGGTAAAAATAACGATACATTCAACATTTATGTAACACTTGCTAATGGAGACTCTGTTGAGCAGACAAAAAAAGTTACCGAGTGTGTTAGCCGTTATGTAGTACAAGAGAAAGAAGTTCTTAATACTGAAGTATTTTTAGGGATGGGTTCACCACTTGATTTTGCCGGTCTTATTAAGGGAAGTCAGTTTAAAAACTCTGAAAATGTGGCAGAAATTGTTTTAAATCTTACAAAAAAACATGAGAGAGAAGAGCCCTCATTTATGATGGTTCAAAGAATGCGTCCTGTCATTCAAAATGCATGTGAAAAGCTCTATCCAGATACACATATTTCATTTGTAGAACCACCAGCAGGTCCTCCAACTCTTTCAGCTATTGTTGCAGAAATTTATGGTGACAATACACAAGGCATACGAAAATTGGCAGGAAAAGTTGAAAAAGTTTTTAAATCTACAAAAGGTCTCGTAGATATTGACACTATGGAAGATGAGATATACTCTACTTTTGATTTAAAAATTAATACAATAAAAGCATCTAAATCTGGAATCTCTGTAAAACAGCTCAACAATATTATCTATCTTGCCTTTGAAGGTATGGATGTAGCTGTAAAAAATTCAGCAAAATATAATGAACAGATTCCTCTCTTTTTAACATTATCACCAAAATCAAAAAGATTTACTAGAAAAGATTTGGACTCAGTTAGAGCAAAATTAACCTCTCTAAAACTTATGAATAAAAGAGGTATGATGATTCCTGTTACAGAACTTGTAACAATTATTCCAACAAAATCTCATCCTAAAATTATGAGTAAAGATTTGCATCAAATGACAAATGTTATGGCAGAAACTGATATGGTTTCACAAGTTTATCCTCTTCTTAAAGCAAGAGATAAAATCTTAAAAACTTTCACTAATGAGTATGATATTACTAAAACAGGTCTTTTTGATTTATCATTAAAAGATAAAAAAACAGGTGATGTATATAAACTAAAATGGGATGGTGAGATGAAAGTTACACTTGATACATTTAGAGATTTAGGAGGTGCATTTATTGCAGCATTAGTCCTTATCTTTTTACTTATGGTTATTTACTATAAAAGTTATACCATTAGTGGCATCATTCTACTTGGTTCATTCTTATCTATTATTGGTGTGATTTTTGGTCACTGGATAATGAATCTCTTTACTGCAGATACATTTTTTCTAACAGCCACATCACTAATTGGTTTTATTGCCCTTATTGGTATTAGTTCTCGTAACTCATTACTACTCATTGACTTTACAAAATCTCTTATGGATGAAAAAGGTATGCATAAAGCAGAAGCTATTGCTTATGCAAGTGCGACACGTGCAAAACCTATTTTCTTAACTGCAGTTGCAATTATGCTAGCTTCAACACTCCTCGCTAGTGATGCTGTATTTGGTGGACTAGGAGTTGCACTTATTTTTGGTACAGTGACGGCTGTTATCGCTTCACTCGTTGTTGTTCCTGTACTATTGTATATGATAGATTTAGAAACTCACTTTCACTTTCATGAGAAAAAAGCTGTATCGGTAGAAGAGCCTGTTTAGGTCTCTTCTCTTTATAAGTGCCAGAGCATAATAAATGGCACTTATTAACACATAGCATATTCTGTAAACGGGGTAGTTACTTAGCTCCTCCTAGATTTTTATCCCAATCATATCCATAAGTCACATCTTTCTTCATAACAGGATGCGTCCTTATAGCTTGTTCTAAAAGTCGTCGAAAAACAAGTCCTCTGTTCTTTGATAATCTTCGATTAAAACGAAAAGTAAACTCTTCCAAATATGATTGTAAATGCTCTTGTGAAAATGAACCTTGATGTGTACCGAGTAGCCATCTTTTTAATAGAGAAGCTATTCGATGAACTCCAGGCATCACTACATGTGCTTGATCATTAGAGTGAGCCATAACTGTTACATCATGATTATAGCCAAAAGACTCCAATGAGGTATATCCAACCCACCCGTCTGTGCAAACAACACTTTGGGGTTCTATTACATCTTGAATAAAAGCTGTTAAACTTTCACTTGAAGCATCTGGAATATAACGCATCCTAGTCCGTCCAAAACCTTTTGGTTCATGTAACTCTACAGCGATGACAACAAGGCTCTTGCTGGAGCCACGACCTCGTTTACCGCCTACATCAACACCACCAACTTGAGTTTCATCAACTTCTACTATACCTGATAACTTTTCTCTTTCAGTATTAACCATAGCAACTCTATATCGTTGGAGCATTGTCCATGCTGTATTGTATGAAACTCCTAAAGTTTGCTCAATAGTTTTTGCTGACATCCCATTTTTCGCTGTTGTAATATGCCAAGCAGCTTCTAACCAAGTTGTTAATGGTGTTCTTGTCTTATCAAATATTGTTCCTGCCGTAACTGTAGTTTGATAACGACAATGTGGACATACAAGTCTTTTGTGAGTTTGTTCCCATGGGCTGGATGAGGCTTTACATTTCGGACAAATAAAACCATCTTTCCATCGTAATTTATATAAAAATTCTCGACAACTTTTATCATCAGGAAACATAGTCACAAATTCTCTATAAGTGCGAGGATAATCCTCTCCTGCAACTAATATTTCATTTTTATATGTACTTTTTGCTGATTCCATGCATAATTATAGCATAGGAGGAGCTAAGTAACTACCCCGTTTCTGTAAATCTAACTCCTAATACTTTTCCCCTCTCCTACTTTCTTCATCTATTCTTTTTACACAAAACCAATATTACCTCCACAAAAATTCACTGCGTTTTGATAGATAATATATTACTGCGTTTGAGATAAATAGATAAAAAAAAAGGAAGTAAAAAAGGAGAAGACAGACCTCAAAAAAGGTCTGTGTTAAAAAAAGTTTGAAGGTCTCTTATAGACGTGCGTAATTAACGCTATTACAAGCTTCTAAGGCTGCTAATTCATTAAGAGCAGTATCATTTACTGCATTATCAACAAGAATGACAGCAAGAGCTTCTTTGCTCTCATTTCTAGCTAATGAAAAGTCTGCAATATTTACATTGTGATTTGCAAGAATAGTCCCTACACTTCCAATTACACCTGGAACATCACTATTTTTGAAGAGAATCATATCACCTTTAAGTGCTACTTCATTATCAAAGCCATCAATAGAGACAACACGCTGCAAGCCATCTTCTAAAATTGTAGCAGAAATAGATGTTGTACCCTCATTTGTAGTAAGTTTTATAGTAATAAGATTTTTATAAACCTCAGAATCTCCAAGATTAACACTCTCTACTTCAATCCCACTCTCTTTTGCAATAAAGTCTGCGTTTACATAGTTAATTGATTCATTAGAGTGACTCATAGCACCAACAGTTACAAATGTTGCAAGAGAATCAACATAGTTTGCTATTTCACCTTGTCCTTTTACTCTTATAGAAACAATTTTAGACTTGTTTATTTGAGATTCTAAAAATCCTATTTTTTGTCCCATCTCTAAAAATGGTTTTACAAATGCAGGTATTTTAGACTCATCAATTGGTAAATTCATGGCATTTGGATATGCAATTCCTTTTGCAGCAGCAATTGCATTGCCTGCTGCCTGTGTACCAATGTTATATTGAGATTCATAAGTATTCGCTCCAAGGTGAGGAGAGACAACAATATTATCTAAATCAAGAAGTTTGTTATTGATTGCAGGCTCTTTTCCAAAAACATCAATTCCAGCAAAACGGATTTTTCCAGATTTAAGACCGTCATAAAGTGCATCTTCGTTATATAAATCACCTCTTGCACAGTTTACTAAAACAACACCATCTTTCATTTTAGCAATCTCTTCTTTATCTATAATGCCAATTGTCTCTTTATTTTTAGGAGTATGAATTGTAATTACATCACATGCTAAAATATCATCAAAGTTCTTTGTATATGTCATATCAAGATCAGTAACTTTTGAAGGGTTGATATATGGATCAAACGCAACTATATCCATTTCAAATGCTTTTGCGCGTTTTGCAACACGAGAACCAATATTACCAAATCCGATAATACCAAGTTTTTTGCCCTTAAGCTCATAACCATACCACTTCTCGCGCTTCCAAATTCTTTTATTTTTCAGATGATCATGAGAGTATGGAAACATACGCATACATGAGAGCATATGTGTCATTGTAAGCTCAACTGCAGCAATTGTGTTTGCTGTAGGTACATTCATAACGATTATACCTTTTTTAGAACACTCAGGAATATTTACATTATCTACACCAACACCGGCACGAACAATAGCTTTCATATTTGTCGCATGTTCTATAAAAAAGTCATCAACATCCGTTGAACTTCTTGTAATTGCCACATCAGCAGTTGGAATAATCTTTTCAACTAACTCTTTTTTATCTACATCTGCTGCCATAACAAAGTTAATGTTTTCATCATTTTCAAGCATATCTAAACCTGCTTGATGTATATGGTCACAGACTACTACAGTATATTTTTGCATTTTAATAATCCTCTTTATATAACTCAACTTGAGCTTTTATTTTGTAATCTTTTAGTACTTTGACTAAATTATTTAATTTATTAACATTTTGCGAATAAATAAGTAAATATACACCTAGTTTATCTTTTTTTAGAAAATATTTCAACTTATATCGTGCCAGTTCTTCTTTTAAACAAAACAGTTGGTACGGATCTTGAATATTTACAGATAGTTTATAGGTAATAGTTTTAGTTATTTTTTCATCTAAATCCATTTTAAGATAGATTTCGTTTACAGGGTAAGAATAAGCTAATTGTTTACTTTTAGAAAAATGATTCAGCCAACTTTTTTCTACATTTGCTTGCTTCACTTTGTCTTGAAATCGCAGAGGTTCATTGTCCAAAAGAGCCGTTTGCGAGTTAATTGAAATCAAAAAGTAAGTTAGAAAAATGGCAACACCTATTGCAACAATAGGAGCAAGCCATTTTATCAACTTTTGCATTAAAATAAATTACTTATTTATTCAATTTATCTTTAATTAAATCACCCAAAGAGTGTGATTCGTTATCATTTATTTCTTCAAGCATTGCTTGATTTTTAATGTAGTCTAATTTTTTAACAGATAAACGGATACGGTCACGGCGAGTATCAATATTTGCAATTGCAGCTTCTATCTCTTGACCTATTTCTAATTCTTCTTTATTTAATGGAGTTAAATCTTCATCACGGATAAGTGCATCAACGCCATCTTCAAGTGAAACAAATACACCAAAATCTTTAATATCACGAATAGTTCCAGTTACTACAGAGTTCACCTTGTGAGTTGTAGCAAATTTATCTATTGGTGATTCAAGTAAAGTCTTGCGGTTCAATGAGATTTTTTGATCTTCTGCATTGATTTTAGCAATTTTAACTTCAACTTCTTCTCCAGATTTCAACACTTCTCTTGCTTTTGTATTTTTATCCCAAGAGATATCTTGATTGTGTAAAAGACCTTCAACACCATCAATACGAACGAAAGCACCAAAGTCAGTTAAAGAAGTAACGGTACCAGTTACAACATCGCCTTCTCTGTAGTTTTTCAAAAATTCATCAAATGGTTTTGGAAGTAATCTTTTTAAAGAGACACGAAGCTTATGAGTTTTTGAATTAATTTCAATAACTTCAACATCAATCTCTTGACCTACTTCTAAGTAGTCACCTGGATTTTTTACATTTTTATTCCAAGTAATTTCAGAAATATGCAAGAAACCTTCAATATCATTTCCAAGATCAACAAATGCACCATACGCTTCTACATTAGAAACAGTTACAGTAATTGTATCGCCTTCATCAAGTTCTGATTCAACTTCAGCCCATGGGTCTGGTTGTACAGCTTTAATAGAAAGAGATAAATGTCTTTTGTCTTTATCGTAAGAGATAGCTTTTACTGTTACTACATCACCTTCATTATAAAGTTTAGACGGATTAACCGGCCCTTTATAAGAGATTTCGTTATAGTGAACAAGACCATCAACACCACCAACATCTACAAACATTCCGTAGCTAGTGATTTTTTTGATAACACCTTCAACAATAACATCTTCTGCCATAAGTTGATCAATGATCTCTTTTTTCTTTTTACGCTCTTCATTAAAAAGTTTACGACGAGAAAGAATGATTGAGTTCTCTTCTGGATCAATTTTAATAACTTGTGCTTTGATTTTACGACCAACTACATCGTCTGTATCTTTAAACGCAGCTAATGAACGAGGCATAAAAAATGAAACTGTATCAGCCTCTACTACATAACCACCACGATTTTTCTTAGTAATAATACCTTCAACTACTAAATCTTCAAAATCGTCTTTGTTTGCATCAATAAACTCAATAGTTTTTTCTTGCTCTAAAACTTTTTTGTGTGAAATTTTAGGACGCTCATTATAGTATCCCATAACTAGCACTTTGATTTTATCACCAGTAGTAAACTTAAGCTCACCATTTTCATCGCGGATTTCATCAAGGCTTAAAATACCTTCAAGTTTATCACCTACACCTACTAATGCTCTATTCTCATCAGCTTGTATTTCTACTATCTCACCTTCTACTGTGCGACTTTTTTCCTGTTGTTTTTCACTTGCAGCAAACATCTCTGCAAAATTTTCTTCTTCTTCAAATGATTCGTTATCGAACGCCATTACCTATCCTCTGTTACATAAAAATTGTCGTGATTATATCTAATATTTAATTATATTGGTATTAAATTAAAAGAGAAATATGAAAAAAGCTGAAAAAGGGGGAATAGTATTCTGTGAGAGAACTACACAATACTATTTTTTATACTATTTATAACATTTTGAATAATCCAATCAGGAGTAGAAGCACCAGCACTTATACCACAAAGTGTTTTATTTTTAAACCATTCACTCTCTATTTCAGTCTCATCTTCAATATGATAACTCTCACTACAATTCTCTTTTGAAATGCTAAAAAGTTGTTTAGTATTTGATGAGTTTTTCCCACCAATTACAATCATCACATCTGCTTTTTTTGCAAGCCTACGAATGGCTTCTTGATTTTCAAAAGTTGCATTACATATAGTATTAAATATTCTTAGCTCTTTATGTCGAGGAATAAGATAATTTGCAATAGACATATAATCTTCTACTTTTCGCGTTGTTTGTGCGATGAGGGCCACGCGTTCATGCAGTTTAATACCTTTTACATCATCAACAGAACTGACTACAATTGCACCATGCGTTGCATAAGATTTTACCCCTTTAATCTCTGGATGTTTTTCATCTCCAAAAATTACAACACTATAGCCTTTTTCACTCATTTCATGAGCAATCTCTTGTGGTTTTGTAACAAAAGGGCATGTGGCATCAACAACATCTACCCCATTGCGTTTAAGAGCTGCTAACTCCTCTTTCACTATTCCATGCGTACGAACAATGGCTTTATCGCCAGACTTAAAGGTAGTAAAATCTTCTACAAGTCCAACTTTAAAATCTTTGTCGAGTCTCTGTATCTCTTTAGAGTTATGAATAAGTGGTCCATAAGTTGCTGCGTTTGTATTCTCTTCTGCTATTTTAATAGCACGCTTCACACCAAAACAAAATCCATAATTTTCTGCAAGTTCAATTTTCACTATTTCTGTCTCCTTCATAAAGGAAGTAATTCCTTTATAAATTCCTCTCACTTCTGGCCTAAAGGACGATGCAGAAAATAACTAAATTATTTTCTGTAAAGCTACACCTAATGGTGAAAGAAATTTTTCGCTTAATTTTTAAATTCTACATGAGTGAGTTGTTGGAACAACTCAAAAAAGTTTGGAAAAGAGGTATTTATACACTCTAAATCACTCACTTCCATACCACATCGTAAGCCTGCAATAATAAAACTCATAGCTATTCGATGGTCACCATCACTATTTACAGTCGCTTTACTTAAAGTGCCACCACTAATTTTGTATCCATCTTCATACTCATCTACTTCAATAGAACAAGCGCGTAGACCATTTACTACAGTCGAGATTCTATCACTCTCTTTTACCCGTAACTCTTTTGCATTTTTTACTATACTTTCACCATCTGCACAAGCCATGGCGATACTTAACGCAGGAAGTTCATCAATAAGCCATGAAATATTATTTTCTACTACAATTGCATGCAGAGGTGCATATTTTACATAAATATTCCCAACTGGTTCATATTTATTATCGCTAAGTTCATAGCTAATATTTGCACCCATTCGCTCTAATGCTTTAAAAGCTTCAATACGAGTAGGATTGAGTGTAACACCCTCTAAAACAACATCTGAATCAGGAGTAATAGCAGCAGCAACAGCAAAGAAAAATGCAGATGAAGGATCAGCTGGAACTCTAATTTTTAAAGGGGAAAGTAACTTTTTAAGAGGGTCAATAGTAGTTGTAAGACCTTCAACTTTAAGTGTAGCACCCATACCTTGAAGCATTCTCTCAGTATGGTCACGAGAGAGTTCAGGCTCACGGTATTGACAGACACCATCCGCGTTTAAGGCAGCAAGAATCATACAAGATTTCACTTGTGCAGAAGCTATTTTACTCTCATAGCTAAATGCTTTTAGCGATGCACCACGAATAGCAAGAGGTGCAAGATTTCCATCTTCTCGTCCATCAATTTTTGCACCAATAGTTCTAAGAGGTTCAGTAACTCGTTTCATAGGACGACGGCGAAGATATTTATCACCTGTAAGCACAAAGTGTCCATCTGCAGAACTTAATAGACCACAAAAGAGACGAATACCTGTTCCTGAATTACCACAATCTAAGACTTCAAAAGGTTCTTTTATACCAGAAGAGCTGATTTTAATGATTTTTCCATCATCTTCAACTTTTGCACCAAGATTTTTCACAATTTCTAAAGAGTTAAGCGTATCTTCTGCGCGTAAAAAATTCTCTATCTCACTCACGCCATCTGCCAACATTGCAAACATTACGCTTCTATGCGATATAGATTTATCTGATGCTATAGTAGCAATTTTTACAGAAAATTTCTTTGCAGGTGATACAACTACGCTTTTCATTATCTTAAACCAATTCCAAGTTCTGAATCTAACTCTTGTAAAATTTTGTCCATTACGGCTGTAATATCTTCTTCTTCAAGCGTTTTTTCATCCGACTGTAACACAAAACGCAGACTAAGACTCATAGTATCTCCAAGTGTCTCATCTGTATATCGATCTACTGGATAAAAACGGATAAGATTTGGAATTTCACTTGCTTGAATGAGATTTTTTACTTTTTCATACGACATATCTTTTGGCATCAAAAGACTCAAGTCTCTAAAAGATGCTTGATATTTTGATGTTTTTTTCGCAATTTTCAAGCCATAAAATAGTTTAGAAAAATCTAGTTCACATAAAAATGTTCGTTGTAAGCCATACTCTTTTTCTACTTCAGGATGCACACGGAACAACTCTCCAAGCACCACGCCATTTTGCAACACTTGTGCTGTTTGGTATGTGTGTGAAAGCTTATGGGCTGTTTTATACTCTTTTAACTCAACATCACCAACTACATCTGCTATTTTTTGCGTAAAGTATGCAAAATCAACTTCGGCAGGTCTGCCGCCATTTGTTAAGTTTTCATGCTCTTTATTACCACTCATTAAAAAGGCTGCGTTTAAAGACTCCTCTCTTAAGGGAGTAAAGACAGAACCTATTTCAAAAAGAGAAACGCCAGCATATCCATTTTTTACATTTTGTGATGCAGCTTTCAAGAGACCAGTTAGTAGTGTTGGACGCAAGGTATCAAGTGTTTGCACAATAGGATTAAGAAGTTCTAACTCCTCTTTTGTAGTTTCAAAACCATACTTTTGTAAAACTTTCTTCTCATCAAAAATAAAATGTACAGATTCAAAGAAGCCACTTTGTGCTCCACGATGTCTATAAATAGAACGCTTTTTATACTCAAAATAGTTATCTTCAAGTCTATTTTCTTCTTCAAGTAAAAATGGTTTTGATGGAATGTTGTCAATACCAACCATACGCACAATCTCTTCAACAATATCCTGTTTATTTACAATATCATGTCTAAATTGCGGTACATGAATAACAAATACATCTGGAGAAGATTTTGATGTGTCAAAACCAAGGTTTTTCATAATTTTTGTTACAACAGATTTATCAATATTAGCACCGATTATTTCATCAATCTCTTGTTTTGTTACTTTTACAATTTTTTCTTTAAAAGAGTAAAGATGTTCAATGCTACCACCATAAGTAGAAGAAGATGAACAACTCTCAATAAGATCAACACAGTAAGAGAGACCACCTTCTAATTCAGGTTCACTTCCCCTTGATGTTCTGTAAAACATTGCATCAGCTTCTACTTTATTATCTGCCATTTTTTTAGAGATAACATCAGGTGGAATATAACTCGCTTCTAAAAAAAGCGTACTATTTTCATTTTTTACTTTAGAATCATCACTTTGATTGACGCCTATTACGGAAGCAATTTTATTTGTAGATGACTTAATGCAAGCAAATGCTTTGGCATCTTCACTTACAGTAAGTTTTGCTACACTCTCTTTATCAGATGTAAAGAAGTCTCGTGCATAAGCTCTTAAAATCACACCTGTACTTTGCGTAACATAATAAAGAAGAGACTCTACATCGGTATCTCTTTTTTCCTCAATTTGTGCTAATCTTAAAGTTACAAGCATAGGAAGAGTAAGCTCTTTTAAATCAAGTGCTTTGTATCTTAAATTTACGCACAAAGAGTGTTCATGTGTAAGCGCTAAAATCCTGCCTACGCCTCTTTTTTCATCATTGTCTGTAACTACATACTCTTTTACAGGTCTGTCAAACGCAGCGCTCAAATCGCGAGCAACACCACGAATACTAAGACAGTCTCCTCTATTTGCAGTCAGTTCTATTTCTATTAAATCATCATTTAAAATAGTGTTTTCACTTACTTCTTGACCTATTTCATATTTACCAATACTAGCATCAAGTTCCATAATACCTTTGCCCAGATCAGGAAGCCCTATCTCACCAGCAGAACATATCATACCATCAGATGCAATACCACGAAGTTTTACCGGCTTAATAGCAAGACCAGAAGGCATAACCGCACCAACAGTTGCCACTACTACATCTAAACCAGCTCTTACATTTGCAGCACCACAAACAATTTGTCGAACACCTGAGCCAATATCTACTTTACAAACATTCAGTTTATCGGCATCAGGATGTTTTTCACACTCTAAAACTCTCCCAAAAACAATCTTTTTTGGTACTCTATACTCATGCACTCTATCAACTTCCAAGCCGATGGAATTAAATGTCTTTGCAATATCTTCAGTTGAGATACCACTTAAATCAATCCACTCATTTAACCAACTTCTTGTAACTATCATTGAAACTGCTCCAGTAATTTAATATCGCCCTCAAAGAGTGAACGAAGATCTCCAATTTGATGGATAAGCATAGCAAATCGCTCAACGCCAAGACCAAATGCATAACCACTAACATTTTTGTATTTTACTGCTTCAAAAACGTTAGGATCAACTATACCGCATCCCAAAACTTCAAGCCAACCAGTGTGAGAACATACTCTACACCCCTCGCCTTTACAAAATACACAAGAGATGTCAACTTCAGCAGAAGGCTCTGTAAATGGGAAGAATGATGGACGAAAACGTACATCGACATCACCAAACATATACTTCAAAAAGTCTTCTAAAATAAATTTCAAGTTTGCAAAAGAGACTGTTCCCTCTTTATCAACCAAGAGACCTTCAACTTGATGAAACATCGGAGTATGTGTCAAATCGTAATCACGACGAAAGACTGCACCAGGTGCTATCATACGAATAGGCGGTTTACTTTCAAGCATCGTTCTAATCTGAACAGGAGAAGTGTGTGTACGCAAAAGCATCTCATCTTTAAAGTAAAAAGTATCTTGCATATCACGAGCTGGATGGTATTTTGGAAGGTTCAATGCTTCAAAGTTATGAAAATCATCTTCTACAATATTTCCAGTTTTAACACTAAAGTTCATAGATGAAAAATACTCAACAATTCTATCCATAGTCTCCATGACAGGATGTAAAGCTCCTGCTGCACTCTTCGTTGAAAACATAGAGACATCTATTGCCTCTGCTTTCATCGCCTCTTGAAGAGCCTGCGTTTGCAGTACAATTTTCTTTGCAGAAAACTCATTCATCAAGTTTTGCTTGTGTGCATTCAACTCTTTGGCGAATGCTCCTTTTTGCTCATTTGGAACATCTTTCATTTTTGCGAACTGTGCTGCTAAAACACCTTTTTTTCCAAACAGAGCAATGCGTATCTCTTCTAAAGCATCAACAGAATCTGTTTCATTTATTTTATCGTACCACTCTTTCAATTGAGAGTCTCCATAAGTGTAAAATTTTAATTGGATTATAGCGAAATTAATTTATATGTAGCTTCATTAAGGTTTTGGTATGATATAATAAAATAAAAAGAAGGAATGAGAATGTGTCTATTTTGTAAAATCGTAAATAAAGAGATAAATGCCAATATTGAACTAGAAAATGAAAACTTTTTAGCTTTTCACGATATAAATCCAAAGGCGCCTACACACCTTTTAGCAATTCCAAAGATTCATGTAGATAGCTTTAATGAGGTAAGTCCAGAGACAATGACAGGAATGACTGAATTTATTCAAGAACTTGTTAAGCAAGTTGGCATTGATAAAAGTGGATACAGAGTAATAACAAATGTAGGAGATAACGGCGGACAAGAGGTAAAACATTTGCATTTTCACGTTTTAGGTGGAGCAAAATTAACATGGGGACACTTTAGTGATGCAGATCCTAAAGACTATCTCTAACAAGCAGCAGGGACATTATGTCCCTACAATCTAACTACAACAAGCGTCAATTTCACCCAAATCAATATTAGAACCGCCACCGCTAATGACTTGTTCATTTTCACGAACTAATTTTCCATTATGTGTCACAGAGTAAGAGATTTCTGTTGTATCACGAATTGTATTAATAGTTGAGCAGTATGTCTCAATAGAAGCTGCAACCCAGCGAGCTGCTTGAACATCCTCTCCATCAGAATTAAATTTATAATCTAAAAAGAGCTTTGTAAATTTTCTTGGATGATCTTCCGCTCGGGTTGCATCACCCTCTACTTGCAAATCTGTTACAGTAAAACCTTGATTTTTTGGTAAAAGTACAATATCTGTTGCACTACAAGTGATGATGCCTGAGAGAAAATACTCTACAGGTGATATAGTAGGACAATCAATAATAAAACTGCTTTTTGTACTCTTTACTTCAAACTTCATTGCTTCTTTATGTGTTACTGTCATTTTCATTTTATTTGCTCTCTTGTAAATAGTTGTGAATATACTCTAACTGCTCTTTCGTTCTAGTCGTTGCAGTTCCACCCTCAGAAGTTCTTGCATTCATAGAGTGACGCAGTTGTAAAAATTCCATTACATCTTCGTCTATCCGTTCATCTATCTCTTTAAGATATTTAAAATCCATTTTAGATAAATCAACACCCAAATCTTCCCCTTTCGCTACAGCATGACCTGTAATGAAGTGTGCTTCACGAAATGGTATATTGCATTTTTCAACTAAATAATCAGCTAAATCTGTAGCACTCAAATGTCCAATAGCACACGCTTTTTCCATATTTTGTGCTTTTACCTGCATAGTTTTAATGGCTTCTTTTAAAATTTCAAGTGAAATTTCAGCAGTCTCTACAGCATCAAAAACGCCCTCTTTATCCTCTTGCGTATCTTTGTTGTATGCAAGAGGCAGACCTTTCATTACAGTTAAAAGCCCCATTAGTGATCCATAAACTCGTCCCGTTTTTCCTCGTAAAAGCTCTGGAACATCAGGATTCTTCTTTTGAGGCATAATTGAACTTCCTGTTGAATACTCATCTGAGAGTTCAACAAAGCTAAACTCATACGATGACCACATAACAAGTTCTTCAGAGAGGCGTGAAATGTGCATCATCATTGTTGAGATATTAAACAAAATTTCTAAAGCAAAATCTCTGTCACTTACAGTATCAAGACAATTTACGCTTACACTATCAAAACCTAAAAGTTGTGCAGAGTATTCTCTATCTACATTATGAGGCGTACCTGCAAGTGCTGCACACCCAAGAGGGGAGATATTATTGCGTTTATAAGAACTCTCAAATCGTTCAATATCTCGTTTAAACATAGAGAGATAGGCACCTAAATGAAAACCAAAGTTAATTGGTTGTGCATGTTGCAAGTGTGTCATCCCTGGAATAAGCGTTTGTGTATGTTTGTTAGCAACTTCTAAAACAACTTCCATAAGTGCTTTTATTGCTTGGCTAATCTCTAGATTTTTGCGTAGAACATAACGGCGAAAATCCACAGCTACCTGATCATTTCTACTTCTTGCAGTATGAAGTTTTTTTCCAGCATCACCTATAAGCTGAGTAAGGCGTTTTTCTATGCCCATATGTAAATCTTCATCAGAGATATTCCACTCAAATTCGCCTGATTCTATCTCATGCTTTACTTGATTTAAACCCTCAAGAATCTGCTCTAACTCATCTTGCGTGAGAATGCCCTGTTTTGCAAGCATTTTCGCATGAGCTTGTGAGCCCTCAATATCTTCACGATATAATTTTCTATCGTACATAATTGATGCATTAAATTGGTCTAAAAGGTTTGAAGCAGATGCCGAGAAGCGGCCTGACCACATTTTTTCCATTACAGTTCCTTAGATTATAAATATAGTATTTAAAAAGTTTGATATTTTATCTAAAAAGAGGCATTTTACAAAATGAAGAGGGAGTAAAGCATGAGCTTTACTTTGAAAAACTAGTTACAAGCTGGAACATTCCCACTGTCTTTGGCATATTCAACAAGAAATTGTCTGAGATGTTTTGACTTTTTTGCATATCTTTTACTTTTAAAATATTTCCATGATTTTTTTGCTTTTTTGCTTTTTAAGTGCAATTGGGCAAGTGGCTTTCCTTTTTTCTTCATCAATTTTTTCCAATGTCTCATCTTATATTTAGAAACAAAGTTTTGTCCATCTTTGTGACAAGGCAAACATTTTTTAATAAAAACCCTCTGTCCCTTATAAATAGCTGCGTTTGCAGAAGTTAAAGAAAGAATCATAATAGAAAGAAATAGCAACACAAATTTATACATATAGATCAACCTTAATAAAAAGTAAATCCATCTTACACTAGAAATAATTACACTTGGCTTATATCACAAGCTTTTGATAAAATTTTCTTATAATTGAAACTTTTTAAACAATTTATCATCAAAATCCCAAATACCCTTTGCTTTTAAACGCTCAACTACACTAGGCGTACAATCCACATCGTCTGGCCACTCTCTAGTGAAACCATCAAGTTGCGTTTTATTTGTTCCATCAATACCAACCATTAACCCCGCACTATAAACATCTCTGAGTGCATCCATATTATTTGTTACACGCCAAATAAGCATATAAGAATTGCGTATATCATTTTTATACTCATCTACAAATACAACTATCCTTAAATGCGGGCTAAGCTCTACTAATGCATCAAAATACTCTTTTACATTTTTAGTTTTTTGAACACTTATCACAGTTATAGGATTATTTGTGCGTCTCATAAACTGATGTAAATCAACTGCTTGAGGTACCAACTCTTTTACTTTTGCTAAAAGTTCAGCATCACCTAAAAGTTGTGGTGCCTCTACCCTGTTTGCCAAAGTTGCATCTATGCCTAGTTTTCCACCAACAAGTGTTTCGGCAGATGAGTGATCAAGTGCATCTAAAATTCCCTCTGTAATAAACATGGATTTTGGTGTAAATCTATTTAAAACATATGTTGCGAATACTTCATAATTTTCCAATTTAGGAGCATTTTCATCAACAAAAATGGCATGTTTAACAAAACTCATCTGTCCTGCACCCCAAAAAGCGTGCATAAACTGTTTAGCATGTCCTTTATAAAGTGGCTGCATTTTTGCTAGTATTAGATTATGAAAACCTGCATTTTCAGGCATATGATAATCAAGTAAATCAGGTACAGTAGTTTTAAGCAAAGGAAAAAAAATTTTACCTGTTGCCCAGCCCATATATTTGTCTTCTAAAGGAGGTTTGCCTACAACAGTTGCTAAAAATGTTCTATTTTTTTTCATAGTAATTGCACTCACTTCAAGCACAGGGTACGGCTCTTCAAGCGTATAGTAACCAGTATGGTCACCAAAAGGACCTTCAATTTTCATCTCGCTAGGATCAACCCAGCCCTCAATGACATAATCAACATCTTTAGGAATATAAAGCGGTGTTGTCAAAGATTTTACAAGTTGTGCCGGAATTTTTGTGATAAGCCCATACATTAAGAGTTCATTTACACCGTAAGGAAGCGGTGCCGTTGCACACCAAGTGTAGAGTGGATTACCACCTATTGCAATACTTACAGGCATCTTTTTTCCTGCTTTTTGATACTGATCAAAAAAGTGTGAAGAGTCTTTATGAATCTGCCAGTGCATTCCCAAATGGTTTTTATCATACACTTGTAGTCTATACATTCCAAGATTTGCCATCTCTCCATCAAGACTTTGCGTATAGACCTGCCCCATAGTTATAAAAGGTCCGCCATCTTGTTCCCATGTTGTAAGAACAGGAAGTTTATACAAATCAACTTCCTCTTTAAGATATTTAATAGCTTGACACTCTCCCTCCCCTTTGAGGCGTTTTGGAAAAATATTTTTAAGTGAAAAAAGCTCTTTTGCCATATCAATTTTTTGCATAAATCCAGAAGGTGGTTTCATATGTAATAAATTTGTTATCTCATCAGCAACACTCTCAATAGTTCTGCCAAAGAGCAGTTCACAACGCTTATATGAACCAAACACATTCATAAGCACAGGCTCTTCAAATTTTGTATCACTTTTTACATCAATTACATTTGTAAACAGAAGTGCTTTACCACCATCCTCTTTTTTTACTTCAGCATACGCTAAATGAGGAATTTCCAAATATATATCTAAAGCTGCATCTATTATTTGTATCTCATCATGTTTTTTTAAAAGTGCTATTGTTTTTTTCATAATAGTATTTAAACTCCATTGTTGTAAGTTGTTTTGTAAAAATCTAAAGTCGACTCTTGTCTATTTCTATGCCATTCTCTTCAAGTGTAGTGATTAAGTCATTTGCATTAAGTTTATCGAAGTTTGCGAGCATCAGTTTTTTTAAGTACTCTTTTTCTGCCGCTTCTGCCCGCATCAAACTCCCAGCAAAAATACCCTTGCGTTCTAGCACCAAGGAGCGTATGTCTCTGTCCATATCAAGGTGGTTCATCAACTCTCTTATATCTGTTTCAAATATCGAATCTAGCATTGAAAACATACCAGCTAAATAAGCCTTGTTCTTATACTTTGGAGCTGCTTCATCTTCCATACGCTGAGCCCTTTTAAGAGCGAGTTCAAGTATACTTTTTGATGCAGGGTTTGAAGAAGCTTCAGAGTACAGATAAACCAATAGCCATCGTAAAAGTTTTGCTCTTCCCATTAAAGTGATTACTTGTGTTAATGATTCAATCTTTACATCAAATTTTTTCGTATTATTAAAAAAAGCAACCAATTTATAGGATAAATCCGGCTGTTGTCGAATAAAACTCTCAAGAGACTCTGTTGAGTTATCATCTTTAATAATTTTTATAAGCTGTAAAATTATGAATTGCAGCGGCTCTTTTTGTCCGGCTAGTTCAATCGTTTGAGGTTTATCAAGATAATATCCTTGAAAATAGTCCATTTCCATATTGAAGCAGTAATCATAATCTTCTTGGGTTTCAATATTTTGAGCTACAAGTTTTACTCTTGTATTGCGAAATCTTTTTACCAGGTTTTCTAAATTTTGTGCTTGGGAGAGAATAATATCCATCTTAATAATATCAATAAAATTAAATACTCTGGCAAATTTTTTAATCATATCTGCACTAGAATCAAAATGTTCTAAAGATATAGTAAATCCACGCTTTTTATACTGTATTATTTTACTAACAACACGATCATTTAACTCAATATCTTCTAATATATTTAAAATAAATCTCTTATTGTCCAATACATCCAAAATACCTTTTGTCAAAGTCACATCATCGACATTAATAAAAACCTTGCTTGTATGCCCTATTAATTTATTAAGTTCTTCATTAGAGATGGCATGGATAATAAGCTGTGATGCCTCTTTAAGATGAGAAGTAAGCCCACTTAAACTATCAGAGTTCTCTTGAAATGCGAGTTCATAAGCAAAAACTCTTTTTTTATTATCAAAAATCTTCTGTTTAGTAAGTGTAAGAGTATTCATTTACAATCGTTGTGGCATTTCATCTTTAAACGCAGCGTTTTGTGCATCTTCAAGTAGTTTTAAAGCACCGTTTTCTATCATCTCTTTTGCAATTTTTGTACCTAAACCTTCTGCTTGGCTAACATTAACTATAACTCTCTCTTGCATAATATGTGTTCCATCGGCATACCCAAGCATCACTCTAAATGTAATCTCTCCTGCGTTTATAACGGCATTACACGCGACAGGCGCAGAGCAACCTGCTCCAATAGCAGAAATAAATTCACGCTCTAACTTTGTACAGATAAAGGTCTCTTCATCGTTAAGAGTAAGAGCGATTTCTCTTACCTTTTCGTTATTACTGACTATTTCAATACCAAGAGCAGCTTGACCCATTGGAGGTATCATCATATCTAGTGAAAGTTTTTGTGTAAATGGAATATCTTTTAACAAATCAAGTCTATGCAGTCCTATCCATGCAAGAATAATAGCATCATACTGACCCTCTTTTAGTTTTCTAAGTCTTGTATTTACATTACCTCTTAAATCTTTCACTTTCAAATCTGGACGCTTTTGTAAGAGCTGCATGCGTCTTCTCAGACTTGTTGTTCCTACAACAGCACCCTGCGGTAAATCTTCTAAACTAGCATAAGTGTGTGATAAAAAGACATCACTCTGATCTTGTCTTTGTGTCACAGCAACAAGCTCTAAACCCTCTGGCATATATGTAGGCACATCTTTAAGACTATGCACTGCAAGCTCAGCATTTCCTGCAAGCATCTCATCTTCAAGCTCTTTTGTAAAGTGTCCTTTACCGCCTATGAGTGCAAGTGGTTTATCTAAAACTTTATCACCGTTACTGACAATTTTATTAAGTACCACTTCTATATTAGGGTAACTTTTTTCAATTCTTTTCTTTATATGATACGCTTGCCAAAGAGCTAAATCTGATACACGGGTTGCTATTGTAAGTTTTTGCATTATTTTACTTTCAAATATTTTTTCTTAGTGTTGTCTATTTTGCCATCAAGATAAACAGTAGGAGTTCCTGCAACCATTAAATCACGCGCAACATCAACATCATTCTTTGTCTGCTTTTTAACAGCCTCTGAATTAATATCTGCAATGGTAATGTTTGTTCCTTCTACTTTATTAAACGCAGCAAGAATTTTATTTACATCTTTTTCTCGTGGATTAATTTTCACTGTATAGAGTCTTAAAATGACATCTTTCACACCTTGTAATTCAGCCGCAACAGCAGCTTTTACTAATGTTCCTGAAGCAGGATGTAAACGCAGTAGTGGGAAATGATAGTAATAAACTGCAAATTTATTTGGCTCTTTTTTCAAGTTTTGTAATGCACCGGGAACAAAACCTTTACAAAATGGGCATAATGGATCCGAAAATATAACTATTTTATGTGCGGCATCTTTATTTCCATAAATAAGGTTTTCAGGTCTATAGTATGCATCTTTAAATTGTGGTTTTACTACTTCTAGTAAATTTTGTCCTGATTTTAAATCAACTAAATCTTTTGTAATAACATCACCGTTAGAGAACCAAATCATCTTTTGATTAATAATTTTTTTAGGTCTCTGTTTAAGCACTGCTTTCACATCAACAATATAAGCATTCCAACCTTTCACCTCTTTTATAGGCACAACACTATCCACTTCAACATCAACACTTTTAAGTCTTTCATTTGAGCTAAATTGGTCTTCTAAAAAATCTACTACATTATCACTAGCACTCTGTGCGTATGCTAAACTACTTAGTAGTAGAGTCGTCGCTAATAATTTCCACATCAATGACATCTGAATCCTTTTGTTTATTAATTTTTTCATTATAAGAAGCCTTACAATTATTATTGGATTTTACATTATAACGGTTAACAATCATACTCGTAATGACACTAAACTGCATTAAAGCACCTACAATATCGGTCAAAAATCCGGGAATAATAAGTAAAATAGCACCAATAAGCGTAAAAAGATTTAATCTTTGAAACTCTTCAAGGTCAATACAACTAAACGAAACAGCTCTCATATTTTCCATAAGAGTTGTTCTAAAATTTACTAAAATTGACATCCCTATAAACGCAGTGAACAGTATCTCTAAAAATGTAGCAAGTCCACCAATCTCTGAAGAGATATTTACAGAGACAAGAACTTCTAAAAAAAGATAAAGTAAAAAATAGAGCATCTAAATAAGTTCCATCAATTTATCAAAAATAGCCGCAACACTCATACTCTCTTTTGTCTTTGTAGCTCTATCAAAGAGTTGCACATTTCCATCAACAAGCTCTTTTCCAACAATCACAGTATATGGAAAACCAATAAGCTCTGCATCTTTCATTTTAAATCCAAAACGCTCTTTTCTATCATCAAGCATTACTTCGACATTTGCGTTTTGTAGTTGTTCATAAAGTGTTTCACCAGCCTCTACTTGTGCTTCATCTTTAATGTTACTTATCATAATATTTACCATATAAGGTGCTGTCTCTTTTGTCCAGATACAACCACTTTCATCATGATGTTGCTCAATTACAGAAGCCACTAAACGAGAAATACCCATACCGTATGTTCCCATAATAAAAGGCTGACTTTTCCCATTTTCATCTAAAAATTCTGCTTTAAGTGGTTTTGAGTAAGTTGTTCCTAGTTTAAATATATGCCCAACTTCTATACCTTTTGTAAATGAAAGTTCTCCATCACAGTAAGGACAAATATCGCCCTCATTTACCTCTGCAATATCAGCAAAGTAAGCAACATCATCCAAAATAGACATATTAACACCTATAAAATGGTAACCATCTTCATTCGCACCACAAATCATATTTGTAGCACCTTTTAAGTCACTGTCTATGACATGTTTTGCTTTTGCTTGATCAAGTGGACCAATAAATCCAGGTTCTAAACCTATCTCTTTAAGCTCTTCCTCTGTAACATCTACAATATCAAGTGCTTCTGTTGCGTTTAGGGCTTTTACTTCTTGTAAATTATCGCATCCTCGTACAAAGAAAAGAACAATTTCACTCTCATCTTCATAGACTACCCTTTTAGCAACACATTTAACAGTGTAATAGGGATCAACTTTAAAAAATTCAGCCAATTCATCTATTGTCTTTGTGTCTGGTGTTAAAAATTTATTAAAATCAGCTTCAGGAGCTTCGGGAATTGAACCCCTTGCACTTCTTGAAGCAGCTTCAATATTTGCACCATATTCACATTTTGAACAGATTGCAATAGTATCTTCACCACTATCTGCTATAACCATAAGCTCTTTAGAGCCACTTCCACCAATAGCCCCACTATCTGCCTCAACAACTCTAAAATCAAGACCTAAACGAGTGAGTATTTTCTTATAAGCTGCTTCCATAGCCTCAAATTCACGATCTAAATCTTCAGTAGAGGCATGAAAAGAGTAAGCATCTTTCATAATAAATTCACGGCCACGCATCAATCCAAAACGAGGACGCGCTTCATCACGAAATTTTGTCTTTATTTGGTAGAGATTTAGTGGTAAGTTTTTATAGGAAGTAACACGATTGCGAACTAAATCTACCATCATCTCTTCATGTGTTGGTCCAAGAACAAAAAGATTATTTTTTCTATCTTTAAAACGCAGCAGCTCTTTTCCAAATTTTTCTATTCGTCCACTCTCTGCCCACAAATCAGCAGGTGTTACAAATGAGAGTTCTACCTCTTGTGCGCCTACCTTTGCCATCTCTTCATTTACAATGTTCTCTATTTTTCTAATGACACGCTTTGCTAAAGGAAGATAGTTATAAAGTCCTGCCGCAACTTGTGTAATAAAACCTGCACGAGCTAAAAATATATGGCTTGGTAGCGTTGCATCAGATGGTGCCTCTTTTGTCGTTGGAATAAATGCTCTACTTCTTCTCAAACTCTAATCCTTTATATGGTGTTTATATTGATCTGGAATATTATCGTGTGCATCATTAAGCATATACTGCATGGCACCCGTAACCGTATCACTTTTAGCTTCGTGAGAAGCCTCTCTCATTTTTTTTGTCATATCATGTAAAAATCTTTTTATAGCCTGCTGTGCCATTTTTTTTGCTTCATACTCACAATCTTTTGGTATAAAACCTTTTTTCAATGCTCGCTGCGTTTCAACCTCTACTGCATCATCTGCTTTTTGATATATCTCTTTTATGAGTGGTTCTACATTGAGTGCATCGAGCCATTCAAAAAATTCTACAACACCTCGTCCTACAATTCCATGCGCTTGTCTAACATACTGTTCTCGATCAGCTCTGTTTGCATCAACAATATTTTTAATATCATCAACAACAAAAAGTTCAATATTATCCTGTTTTTTAATATCAATATCACGAGGAATTGCCATATCAAACCAAAAACGCTTAAACGCAGTCTCTTCTACAAGGTCACTGGTAATAATTGGATATGGAGCACTTGTAGCAGTAAAGATTATGTCAAATTCATTAATTGCCTTGTCCAAACTACCAAATTCATATACTTTTGTCTGACACTCATTTGCTAGAGTTTCTGCTTTTTTTCTAGTTCTATTTGTTATATAAGTCTCAACACCATCAGAGACAAGATGTTTTGCACAAATCTCACTCATTTCACCAACGCCAATAACAAGTGCCTTTTTATTTTTCAAATCACCCACTTTTTCTTTTATTTGACTAATAGCAACAGAAGCAACCGAAACTGGTTTAGAAGATATATCTGTATGATTTCTTACTTTTGCTGCACATTTAAAAGCATGAGAAAGTGCTCGAGACATCTTTTTACCACAATATTTTCTATCATGTGCAAATTTATAGGCATCTTTTAATTGACCAGCAATTTGCGTCTCACCAACAACCATAGAGTCAATAGAACTCGCCACCGCAAAAAGATGGTGAATAGCACTACTGTCATCAACTATTTCCGCTGTTTTTTTGATGTACTCCGGAGAGATACCACCTTTATATGTTAGAAGCGTCATCATATGTTGCAGGGCATCATCAACATTACTACAGCAGACATATATTTCCATACGATTACATGTTGCTAAAAGTATCGCTTCGCTTATTGAAGGTGCTTGTATAAGTCTTTTAAGACACCCCTCTTTCTCTTCATCTGTATAGGTAAACTTTTCTCTAAGTTCTATATCACTGTTTTTATGTGAAAAACTAACTGTTAAATAGTGCATTAATAACTTCTTTTTATCATAGTATCTAGTATATTGACCAAGTCTTCATCATTTGAGAGTGCCTCTTTTGCCTCATCAGAGAGCTTCTGTGCTACAGCAAAAGATTTTTCTATCGTTTTATATTCACTCATTTTATCTTGTATCCACTGCGTTTCACTTTTATCTATTTTCTTTGCATGAGATGAGAGTAGCCTCTCTTTCTCATCATCAGAAAGCAGTTCGTAAAGATATATATACGGAAGCGTACATTTTCCCTCTACAAAATCATTCATAGCAGGTTTACCAAGACTCTCTTCATCAGCAGTAATATCTAAAATATCGTCTATGATTTGAAAAGAGAGTCCAAGATTTCTACCATACAACGCGTGAGCTTCGGCATCTTTTGCAACTAAAAGAGCAGCAGCTTTCGCAGCCGCTTCGATGAGTGTTGCTGTTTTAAGATAGAGCATATCAAGATATTTCTCTTCATCAACATTAAACTCTTCAGCCATCTTAACATCCATCATTTCACCCTTGGAGAGTGCCGTAACAGACGCGGCTATGGTTTGTGCGACATCTTTGTCAAACGCAACGAGTTCGGTAAAAGCTTTTGAGTATAAAATATCTCCAAGCATAACAGCAGTTTTACTACCATCAGTTGCGTTTACAGATGCCATGCCTCTGCGTGTATCAGCTTCATCTATTACATCATCATGCAGTAGTGAGGCTGCGTGAATGAGTTCAACAATTGCTGCCAAAAGAGGAGCATCTTTATGTTCTGCTGCAATTTTTAAGATTAACTTAGCACGGAGTCTTTTTCCACCACTTAGCATATTAAACAGTCGTGTCACCTCATCGTAGTCGCACTCTGTTATTAGTCTTTGTATCTCTTTTTCTACTCGTTGCATTCATCTCATCTTTTATCTATTTTTCAAAAACTTCCACTTAATTTCACTGTTTTTATCGTGTAAGAACAGTTGAAACACCGCTTCGTTTTTTTGAGCATTAAACTCTTTAAATTTAACTAGCACATAGGGTGGTTCATAGTAATTTGCACCACGCGTTACAAGTTCAAGCTTGAAACTCTGATTTTTTCCATTCAAATATAAAATATTTTGCGCCACAATTTTATCGTACGAACGATGCATAACTAAGCCACCATTTATATATAAAGTCCAACTAAATTTAAAAAGTTTCTCTTTAGAATCGTATTTTACAAGAATTTTCTTTTGCTCATCCTTTTTTAGCGAAATTTCTTTCGTATAGACATAATTATTTGCAAAAATGGCACTGCTAAAAAATAACAGTACCAATAAAATTCTACTTAGCGTACGCAATGACTATTCACTTTGAGAGAGAACAGTCCCCATTAGTTCAACATAAAGACTTTTTGCTTTTGTACTTGCATCATCAAGATGTGTAGCTCTATAACTATCTACCGCTCTATCAATATCTTCACCAACATGCTCTTCTAACATAAGTTCCATTACCGCAACTTTTTCTATAAAGTTCTCTAGTTCTTGTCGTACAATGTCATTGTTTGCATTAAAAACTACATCCATAAATTTTGATTTTGGTGAACCACCAAAAATATCATCTTCATCTTCAAATAAAGCCGCATAGCTCATATTAAACCTCTTTTTCTCAATTTTAATTTTTAGGATTATATCAACTTTTACTTAATGTCTAACTTTTGCACTTTAATTAAATAAAAACTATGGACTAGGCAGTACAACACAAAAAACTGCACCTTCTGCATCGTTTGTTACACTAATCGTTCCTCCACAATGATTTTCAACGATTGTCTTACTCATATAAAGTCCAAGACCTGTTCCATTTAAGGTTTTTGTTGAAAAGTAAGGATCAAATATCTTCTCAATAATATCTTCAGGAACTCCCCCACCATTATCACGAACGATGAGACGATTTTCTACTGCTTCTATCTTAATAAAGGCATCTTTTATCTTTTTCTCTTCTAAGACATCTTCTGCATTTTTTATAAGATTTAACAACACCTGCTTTAACTCATTTGCGTAAGTATGAAAAACTATATCGCTTTGTATATCTGTTACAATAGTAATATTTTTATTTCCAACAGAGACTCCAACAATATCTAGCGTAGATTGAATTAAATCTCCATAGGTCGTATCTTGTTTCTCTTTTGTATCTTTAAAGAAATTTCTAAAATCATCAATGGTTTTACTCAAATGTTGTATCAGTTCTCCTATTTTATCTGCAATTTCTATGGTACTTTTTGGATCTAATCTATCCATTTGTGCTTTCATATTTAGGGTAATACTTGCTGCACTAATGGCATTAATAGGCTGTCTCCATTGATGTGCAATCATCCCTATCATCTCCCCCATCTGTGCTAAACGAGACTGCTCCAAAATCTGTTTATCTTTTTCTCTATTTTTTGCAACCTCTTCATCTATCTTATTTTGAAGAGTAATGTTAAAATTTTGAATCTCTTGTGCCTGCTTTTTAAGTAAATAAACCCGTTTTTTATCTATAGTTGTAAAAATAAGAACAACAATAAAAATAAAGAGCAATAGGCTCATGAAAATCTTGACACTAAAAGAGAGATCATCTAGTGTACTATGCATATAGTTATACTCATTGAGTGAAAAATCTATAGCAATAATTCCAACAACTTTATTGTGTTGTACAATAGGTTTGAGATAAGTTAACCATAAGCTTTTAATACTTTGATGTTTAAAGTAGCGTGGCTTTTTCGTTTTGTAGACCTCCAACCATTCTTGAATATTAAGAGGTTGAAAAATTTCTAAAAAGCCACTTTTATCCTTTTTTGCTCCATCAAGTAAAAAGCGAAACTTCTCTGTGTTTGGCAACTTTTGTACGACATAAATATATCTATACCGCTTCGTTCTAAACATCTTTAAATTTTCTTCCAAATTTTTTCTTAACGCCTTACTCTTTTTTAAAGTATCTACAAGTTGCATATCTGTTTTTTTATTTATTAACTCGACAAGATTATTTGTGATATTGTTAATGTATTCAATATTAGAGTGAAGTGTTAATTTCTCTATATCACTACTCGTTTTATCAAATGTTTTAAAGATATAAAAAGCACCCACAATAAGGACAATAACTGTCACATAAAAAATATAAAAACTCTTTTTTGAAAAAAAATTATCCTGCATCTATAAACCTTTGTAAATTATGAGACAAATGGAGATGAAACATTTTTAAACCTCTCTCTCTAAAATGAATTTGTGGGCGTCCTTTTCTCCAGTAAAATGCTCCAAAAGCATTTAAGATACGCATATAATCTCTATGTGTTGTCGTAAATATTGGTATATTTCCACACTCCTGTTTTGAACTCGAATCATCTCCAATAACGGCTACAGAAGCATTTTTACAAGTTGTAACCACATCAAATATTTTACTATTTTCTAGTGTAGCCTTTGCATCACCTGTAACAAAAACAACAATTGGTCTCTCTTTAAAAATTGAGCCTAAAATAGTCTCATATAACTTTTGTGTATAGACATCTGCATATACTGAGACAAAAAGTATTAGCAACAAAAATAAAAATTTCATTAGAAAACCCACTTTGCACTAATTTGTATTTCTCTATCAATTGGCGATATATTAAGCTCTTTTTCTGCTTGAAATGTTATAGGATTTATTCGTGCATAGTTAGTTGTTCTTGCATCATCAAAAAGATTTACTCCTTTTATAGAAAAAGTAAAACTATCACTGTAGTTATACTTCACCCCGGCACTATAATTGTAAAAATTTTTATTTGAAACATTATTTCTATCGTAAATCAACTCATTAAAAATATCAAATTTATCAAAAGTATTAATATTTCTAACAACTGCTCTATATTGTTTAAGAGTACTAAAATACTCTTTAGGAGTATTGTAGATAACTCTATACCCTCCTTGCATAAAAAGCTTATCACAACCATGATAAAAATGCGTCCATCGTGCTTCAACTCCACCCATTTTCAATGTTTTGTCATAGTTGACTATTCTCCCTTTATCTAAAGGAATATAATAATCTTTGCCTTCTGTATAATCAAGAATTAACTCATACTTATTATTTTTTTTCTCATATAATATATCTTCTACAAGCGTATCATTTTGTGAAGGTTTATAGTAAGAGAGAGGATGTGCTGTAAATGTAAATGACTTAACAAGGTATGGTTCTAGCGTAGAGAGTGTATGTGAGTAAAAAGTTTTCACTGTCCAATTATCTGTTGTATAAGTATGCCCTACTCTATACATGAGAAGATTATCGTTTTGAACTGTATCTCTATTTTCTACTCGCTCATACTCTGCCCCTATGGTAACAATAGAGTTTTTTTGCAGTGCATATTGATTTTCCATATATGCAGTTGCTATATTTTGTACTCGTGTATCATCATGTGCTGCCATATTAATACCATTAAGGAGTGCTTTGTCCCATTTCGCTCTTTTGGTTCTATATTTGAGACCACTTAAAAGAGTATTCTTTTCTTTATGATATTTATATTTTACTTCCCCAGTTAAAACATAAGAGTGTGTATTTGTTTGCGTATATTTTATTGGAAATGTCGGAGTTATAGGCGTTACATCATCTAACATCTCAGCTTTTGTTTTTGAGTAACTTGCAGTAAAAAGGTAAGAAAAATTATTTATCTTAGAATCAATTCCAATATGTAAATATTTCGCATTAAGTTGTGATTTTTCAGGTGTAGCATCTAAACTTGCATTCATAAAACCATTTCTATCTTGAGAGAATGCATTTAAGAGTATGTTTGTGTTCCCCTTATGTAGAGTCGCCACTACACTATTTATCTTTTTATCTCGTGATAACTTTGTTGCAAAGCTATAATGTTTTTCTCTTTTATCATTTGAGGCAAGTCCAAATACAAAATAGGACCAATCACTTATATAACCGGCATTATAAGCATCTAAAGTAGCAGCCCCATAACTTCCACCCGCAACTTTTAACATACTTCCCTCATCTTTGGCTACACTTTTTGTATAGAGTTTTATAAGTGTCACCGTTGATTCTGTTGCATATTCGTATGTTGGATTTTCTGTATATATCTCTATATGATCGACCCAGTCAATATTTGCATCACCCATAAGAAAAATACCACTTCCATATAATCCTGTTGTTATTTCTTGATTGTCAATATAGAGGCGAATAGTAGAGCTTAAAAAAGGTTGATTTGCATTATATGTAAGTGGGTCAACTAAACCATACCTATTTTCATCATATCCAAAAGGATAGACTGTATTTAAAACCTGTTTAAGAGTTGTGATTTGCATTCTATCTAAATCATCACGCGTCCATACAAAAGAGACACCACTATTTGCAAGCTTTGTCTTCTCTGAAAGGTCACTCTTTTTTTGTATTATTCCTAGTAAATTATCTATATTGTCTGCATAAAGAGCAATGTTCAAAAGGCAAAAAAGAAAGAGTAATTTTATCATCTACTTTTCTCCATTTTTTAAATAAATATAAGTAACATCATCCTCTTGCTCTTCAATTCTATTTACTCTTTTTGCTTCAAACTCTTTTAAATTTGCACTCTCGAAAAAATCATTATTTAAAAACTTTGCATAGGTATCTTTAGACTCTTTAAGCATATTTTCATTAACACCATCACTAAAAAATAGAAATTTATCTATATTACTCAGTAATATTTTATTGCTATTTACACTATTTGTACAAGCAGACAAAGGAGGGTTGTTTGATTTAAGCTTATGAACACTTTTATCTTCCTTACTTACATAAAGCATAGCAGGCATAGAAAACATTGCGTATTCCAGCTCGTTTTTTTCTCCATCAAAAAGTAAAAAAGATGCAGAAACAACTTCATACTCTAACAAATTTGGTGCTAAAAACTTTATAACTCTTTGAATTAACAAAGAGAGAGAAAAGAGCTCTTTTGTGAGCATAATTTCATTTACAATATGATTGGTATAAGCACAACACATCATAGCAGTTACAGAAGCAGAAATTCCCTTACCCATACCATCTACAATAAAAGCAAAGTACCTCTCTTCATCAACCTTTCGTATGCTATAACTATCGCCACTTAAAGTATCTCGTGGTTGAAAAAAAACTTCACAATCAAAATTTAAAAATCTCTCTTCTACAACATCATTTTTTATGATTTTTGTCTCTTTTTCATAAGTTAAATTCTCTTGGTATTCACCATAAAGCAGTTTCTCTTTTTGTAATTGCACTAAAAGTCTCTCTGCTAAAACTGATTTTGCTACAAACTCTAAAGTATCAAAGATACTTTGTGAAGAGATTGGCTTTTTTATAAAGCTTGTTATACGAATATCTATGGCATCTCGTAACATATTAATATTTTCAATAGCTGTGATCATAATAATAGGAATAGTAGCATCAATTTCTCGTATCTGCCTACTCATTTCAAGACCATCCATAATAGGCATAGAGTAATCTGTAAGTACCATATCTATTTTCTCTTTTTGAAAAATTTTCAATCCTTCTTTTCCATTTTCAGCCAAATAGATATTTTTAAATACAAGAGAGAACATAGCATCGTAAACAGTACGAATACTCTCATCATCTTCCACACATAAAATATTTAAACTTTCATAAATTTTTAAATTATACGCCATCTTAAACCACATACTCCTTCATAGTAATGCTAAACTCCACAGCAGCATCATTAATATTTTTTGAATAACCAACGCTTTTTCAATCTAACTCTCTTTTAGGTCTAGAAAAATAGTATCCCTGTGAATACTCTATACCAAGCTCCTCCACTCTTTTTTGTGTCTCTTTATCATGTACATACTCTGCAATTACCTTTGCCCCTATACTCTTTGAAAATTCACTTATCGTCTTCACTATAGAGTAACTTTTTTCATCTGTTGCCATATTTTTGACAAATCCACCATCAATCTTAATAAAGTCAACATTCATATTGTTAACTCTTTCAAAATTTGAATTTTGCGTTCCAAAATCATCTATGGCAATAGTAAATCCAAATGATTTTAATCTTTTGAGCTGTTGGAGTGAATTAGTAAGACCATGCGCACTTACTCCTTCTAAAACTTCCAATATAACACGAGAAACATCAATATTATACTCCTGTAACTTCTCTTTAAAATAGTCATAAAGATATTCATCATTGAGATCAACTTCTGTTATATTAATAGAAAACTCATAATCATTACCACTAAACATTTTAAAAGATTTATCTATCATTATTTTTGTAATTTCAGAAACAAGCCCTATCATTCTTGCGACATCTATAAAATAGTAAGGAGAGTAAACCTGATCACCATCTTCTATTCTTGCTAGACACTCATATTTTGTAATTTTATGGCTAGAATTATCAATAATAGGCTGAAAGTAAGGTACAATATTTCCAGACTCAATAGCCTGACGAATAATAGGACTATACTCCTGAATTTGACGCTGTAATTTTTCAACATTTAACTCTTTTGCATAAAATTCTATACGATTTTTCCCTTTGTTTTTTGCCTCTTTAAGTGCTATATGCGCATATTTTAAAAGGTTCTCTCTGCCTTGTGCTATGGATATAGTAACAGTACCTTTTAGCTTATTACCATCAAGCTCCACAAACGAATTTGCAACAACTTCTTGTAGATCTTGTGCATAAATTTTGATTTTATTTCTATCCATCTCTTGAGCAACAATACAAAATTCATCACTTCCTACATAATATAATTCTGAATTACTTGGCATATTTTTAGCAATGAGTTTTGCCAAAGATTGTATAACTTTATTTCCATTATCATAGCCATAAATTGTATTTATACTATCAAAATTATCAATATTTACCAAAACAAGACTCATCTCTTGTTCTAAACTATCAAGCATAGTGTTAAGCGCAAAACGATTTTGAAGAGTAGTAAGTTTATCTGTAAGAGCCTGTTTCTTAATGATTTGTGTCTTTTTCTGAACTTCGTCTTGTAACTGTTGATTATAATCTCTCATAAATTGTGCAGCCACAACGCCATCTGCTAATTTCTTAATACTTATCATCATTTTATTCATATTTATAGGCTTTAAAATAAATCCATCTGCACCTAATTCTATGGCTTCTAAGAGATAATCAGCAGTATTATATGCTGAAATAATGGCAACCTTTTGCATAGGATTTTGCTCTTTAATATGACGAGTAAGCTCAAGCCCACCCATACGAGGCATACTTATGTCAGTAAAAACAATATCATAACTACTTTTTTGATACTTCTGCCATCCGTCTTCACCATCAAACGCAGAATCAATAGAAGTAAATAGCATCTCCAAAATCATTAAAGTCTGCTCTCTTACACTCTCTTCATCTTCAACATAGAGAACTCTTATATCTTTTGTTTGTTGTACCAACTCTTTAATATTAATAATCATTTAGCATCCCTTTCTGAAAAATAGTATATTTTGTAATAATTTTATTTCCACAACTCTTACTAATATTTAATTTATCCGTCATTTTACATCCAAAAAGCTTAAACAACTACACCAACAATAAAATCCACTTAGACTTAAATGTAAAAGCCGAGTTGATGAATAGGAGAAATGTTACATAAGTTACACTTTGAAGACTATCATTATGTTACAATGCTTTCAAATTATTTTAAAGGAAAAACAATGTGGAAATATCCAAATGCTGAACATCTATTTGAGAAGTTTACTAAATACTCAAAAATAGCGGGTGTTATTTTTATTATTTTAGGGCTTGCTGGTATATTTGAGCCAGTTTATATGACAGTTGCAACAGTTGCATTTGTGGCATGGATTATGATGTTTGCAGGATTTATGGCTGCTTACTTTACATATATTACAGACAAAGAAGATTACCTTGGTTGGTTAAAAAGTTTTGTACTTATCGGTATTTCGCTACTAATGATTTTTTATCCAATGACAGGTGTTGGTACAGTAGGTCTTTTACTTGCTATCTACTTTTTTGTGGATTCTTTTGCAAGCTTTTCTATGGCATTTACTATGAAACCTGCAAAAGGTTGGGTATGGTGGCTTGTAAATGCTATTTTTTCACTACTGATTGGTATTTTATTTATAGTAGGCTGGCCGTTTACCTCTCTTTATCTTATAGGACTTTTAGTGGGCTTTAGTCTCTTCTTTGATGGCATTGCACTTCTTGCAACTGGTTCTATCTTTAAAAAATTAAATAGCTAAGATGCAAGAGAGTAAAAAAGCCTTTGGCTTGTGGAGTGCTGTCTTTTTAGGCATCGGCTCCATGGTTGGTGCGGGTATCTTCATTGTCATTGGTCAAGCTGGAGCTATGGCGGGTAACATCGTCTGGCTCTCTTTTGTATTTGGTGGTATTATTGCACTCTTTAGCGGTTATTCTCTTGCAAAACTTGCTGTACGCTACCAGTCTCGTGGAGGTATTGTTGAGTATTTAGTGCAGGGATTTGGAGAAAACATATTCTCTGGTTCTATGAGTGTTATGTTTTACTTCTCCCAGCTCATTGCCATCGCTGCCGTTGCCAAATCTTTTGGTACATACAGTGCTACTTTTATGGCTCATGGCGATACACTATGGATTAATATTTTTGCAATTGGCATTATAGTTCTTTTTACACTTATCAATCTTATTGGTGCTTCTATTGTTGCAAAATCTGAAAATTTTATTGTTATAGTCAAACTCTCTGTTCTTATAGTATTTACCATTGCCGCACTCTTTACTATAAAACCTGAACTTTTAAGTCTGCATGATATGCCACCTATTAGTGGTATGGTTTTTGCCATTGGTATCACTTTTTTTGCTTATCAGGGTTTTAGTGTCATTACAAATACTGTTGAAGATATGGACAATCCAAAAGTCACCATGATGAAAGCTATGTTTATCTCGCTCCTTTTTGTAGCAGCTCTATATATTCTTACAAGTATTTCTGTTCTTGGAAATTTATCGTTAGAAAAAGTTATAGAGACAAAAGATTATGCTTTAGCGGAGGCTGCTAAACCTATTTTTGGAGAGTGGGGATTTAAAATTATGGCAGCTACTGCTCTTTTAGCAACTGCTTCAGCCATAAACGCAACGCTTTATGCTGTTTCAGATATTGGTTACACAATGGCAAAAGATGGAAATCTTCCAGAAGTTTATGAGTATCATATTTACCAATCTTTTGATGGTTTAATTGTAAGTGCATTACTTATTATTCCCATGATACTCTTTTTTAATCTTACCCAGATTACCACTGTCGCTGCCATTGTTATGCTAATAGTACAAGGAACTACGCACATCGCGCATCTTAATCTCATCAAAGAGACAGGAGCAAAACACTCACTCGTTGTTTTGGCGATATTAGCAATGTTTGGAGTTGCAGCACTTACACTCTACTCTACTTACAAAACTATGCCAGAGATTGCATACTATCTTATAGCTACTTTTGCTATTGCATTTACTGCAGAGTTTTTACTGCGTTACTTCAAAGAACGTGTTATTTCAAAACAAACGGTCTAAAACATTTGTATCTACTTTCACTTCCAAATCAAGAAGTGAGAGTGGAAGTCCAAAACTTTCAATTTTTACATAATCTTTAAAAGTAACAAGCAAAGAGGTAGCGTTGTCTGCTTCTAAAATTGCTTGAAGCTCCTCTTTTGTAAAACTATGATGGTCTTCAAAGTAGTGTTTGCCTACCACTTTAGGAAGATATTTATTAAGACGCGAAGGTCTTGCTATTGCCGTTACAAGTGACATTCGCTGCGTTTGTGCTTCGAGTGTTACAACTCTTGTAAAGTCCACATCCTCTTGAAGTACAACTGCCTCTTTAAAACTCCATAAACGCTCTCTATAGGGTCCACTTGGCAGACAAAAGTTATTTTTTGTTGCTACATCTATGAGTACATCAAGCTTTTTTATGTCGTGTTTGGAGTATGCATCATCGAGCAGAACTATTTCACATCCCATCTCTTTAGCTTTTTTGATGGCAGGTTTTCTATCTTCACTCACAATGACTACTGCGTTTGGTAGCTTTTTGGCATATATCATCGCTTCATCCCCACTCACACTTACATCACACAAAATCTCTTTTGCATCTTTAACGACTACAAGCCCTTTTGAGTTGCGTCCATAACCGCGTAAAATGATGGCAGGATTCTTAAAGGCAGCTCCAAACGCAGTGACAAGTGGTGTTTTTCCACTTCCACCAACTGTTAAATTTCCAACACTAATGATTTTTATTTTAAAATCTTCGGCTCTCTTTGAACGAAAACGCAGATACATCACAAAACAGTAGAGCCAACTTAAAGGGAGTAGAAAAAAAGAGAGCAGTTTTTGTAACAAAGATGGGTTGTAGAAGTACTCTTCAACCCAAAATACAAGAGATTTTTTCAAATCTTTTTATACTCTTGTCTTTGCAATTTTTTTCACTGCTTTTATAACAGTTTTGACCTCATCATCACTCATACTTGCATAAATTGGAAGTGATAACACTTGCTGAAAAGTACGAAGAGCTACAGGAAAATCATTAACACGCAATGAATATTTTGTTTTATAGTAAGTTAAAAGATGCAGTGGAATATAATGAAGCCCGCTACCAATTCCTTCCTCTTGAAGAGCTGTTGCAAAAGAGTCTCTATTTTTATCTATTTTAATAATATAGAGTGAAAATGAGTTCTCTTCATTATCCATACTTGGTATTTGAACATGTTCTACATTAGCCAGTTCTTTAGAGTACATTTGCGCTATTTCACGCTCTCTTTTTACATTAGCATCCTGCTCTTTTACCTGCGCACGAATATAAGCTGCGTTTAGCTGTGATAAAGAGTAGTCATTACCAATATCAACAACATCATAAATATACTCTAAAGCATCTTCATCACGAACCATAGCATGATGCGCTAACAATCTAGCACGCTCTATTACCTCTTCATCTTCTGTTACAAGCATTCCCCCATTACAAATATTCTTTTTTAAGTGTGGAGAAAAATTAAAGGTAACAATATCGGCACCAGTTGCACCTATTTTATTCCCCTTATAAGTTGCACCAAGCGCTTCACTTGCATCTTCAACAATTCTAACATTGTAAAGTTTTGCCATACTATAAACTCGCTCGAGGTCAACACTTTCACCACCCAAATGCGTTAAAATAACAGCTTTAAGTTTTTTTGACTTATGCTCTTGTAAATATGCTTCAAGTTTGTCCAAATCAATGTTATAACTATTTTTAGCAATATCAATAAAAACAGGTTCAGCATCAAAATGACGCACAACTTCTGGAACATTTGGATGTGCATTTACACTACAAACTACTTTGTCACCGCGTTTAAGATCAAACGCAAGCATAGCAAGATGAAGAGCGGAAGTACCATGTGAAGTTGCAATTGCATATTTTGCACCTACATATTCACAAAACTCACGCTCAAGTTCTTCTATTTGATTTGTATCTTCTCCATCAAGTGAATCACTTACATTTGAGTGCGCACTTCTTGAACTCTCGTATCTACTAAAAGGTATTTTTAAATCTTTCATATCTTTTTCCCTGCCTTTATAAAGTTATATCTCTAGGATAATTAAAATCATGTCCTAG
>NZ_JALUKE010000050.1 GCF_027056685.1 Sulfurimonas sp. | reverse complement strand
TTTTTACAAAAGTATTTCGTGATTTAGGCTATCTTGATTTTGATGAGCCTTTTGATAAGCTACTTACGCAAGGAATGGTACTTAAAGATGGTGCTAAAATGAGTAAATCAAAAGGAAATACTGTTGATCCTGATGCTATTATAGAAAAATATGGTGCAGATACAGCGAGACTCTTTATACTTTTTGCAGCTCCACCAACACAAGAGTTAGAGTGGAATGATAGTGCGGTCGATGGTGCTTATAAGTTTATTAAAAGATTTTTTGATAGAAGTATCAATGTTGTGTCAACAGATACTAAACCAAAAATTAATCATGCTTCTCTATCAAAAGAGGAAAAATTCGCACGCAAAAAAGTATATGAAGCGCTTCAAAGAGCAGAAGATGTTTATAATGAACGCTATACTTTTAACACGATGATAGCAGGTGTAATGGAAGCTATGAATGCACTTAATGCACAAAAAAATGCAGATGTATGGAGTGAGGGTTACTGGATTTTAAGTGCAATTATGGAACCTGTTATTCCTCATACATGTTGGGAAATTTCTCAAAAATATTTCAACTTGAAAAACCTTGCTCCTCAAGAGATAGTTGAAGAGGTCTTTGTCGAAGATTCTCTCTCTCTTGGTGTCTCTATAAATGGAAAAAAACGAGGCGAGATTGAAGTGGCAGCAGATGCAAGTAAAGATGAAATTTTGGCTACAGCAAAAGAGAGCGTGGCAAAATGGCTTGAGGGCAAAGAGCTTGTAAAAGAGATTGTTGTGCCTAAAAAACTTGTTAATTTCGTTGTAAAGGGTTAAGTTGCACTTTTATCCACATTTTTATAAGTTTGTAGTGCTTAGTATTATTGTAGTTTTATTAAACGCATGTGGATACAGACCCTCTTCAAAATACGCAAGAGAAGTGCTTGGCAATCGCATAAGTACCGATGTTGTTATATCTTCACAAGACCCTGAAAATACGGTTGTAATTAAAGATGCGGTGGATACAGCACTTGTTGAGATATTTCATACATCATTAACAAGCTTAAAGTATGCAGATACACATCTAAATATTGCGCTGAATCCACCATCATACGCACCAATTCAATACAATGCGGATGGTTTTGTTATTGCATATCGTGCTACAATTACGCTTCATATTACTAGAGAGAGTAAAGATATTAAAAAACATTATGTATCTCGTGGTACTTATGACTTCGCTGTATCACCAAACGCAGTGTTAACTGATCAAGAGAGATTTGATGCTATTAAATTTGGTTCAGCCAAGGCAATTTCATCATTTATTGCTCAAGTCTCAGCCGAAGGCTCTCGCATAGAAAGATAGGAGAAGAGATCGATGATGATTAAAAAAATTATTAATAATGCCTTAAAACGCCTAAAAGCAGAGGGGAAGTTATTAACGCCTGATTTTTATGCAGAAGCCTTTTGTAAAGAGGCGAAAAAAGCAAATATGAAGGTAGAAGATTGTGAGCATTTAGAAAACTCTATACAGCTGCTCAATAAAGATCTTCAAGCAGATTTGCGAAATTATCATATAAAGACAATAAAAGAGTTTGTCCGTTATGTGGTGACAAAGCTTAATCGTACAAATCCCACACAATGCACAAAAATTTTAGAATCTCAAATTCTTCTTACAAAGCGTATATTGCAAGTTGCAGCTGTTTTACACAACAAAGAGATAGCCTCTTTGTCTCGAAGCACTATAGAAATTATGGAGTCAACTTCACAACCCCAACAGTTAGACTCTCTTCGACAGCAATGGGTGAACTTCATTACAACTTATGATGACACATTTTTACAAGAGCTCAAACCTTATGGAGCAGTAGATAGCTCTGATTTGCGTAAAACTATTACGGGCTTAGATATAAATATATCCCAAGATAGCAAATCAAAAGATGAATTAACAAAACTTGCAAGACTGCTTGTAGCCTCTTTTGTTCCCTCAATTGCTTCAAGTGTAAATGATGAAATAGCCTCTGTTAGTGATAAGTTGAGAAATAATCCTGCTATTTTAGAATCAGACACAATTGAGAACGAAATAAGGTCGATTATTTCGCTAAGAATTGCACTTGATAATAAGACAGTCAAAGATATGGTCGGTTCAATAGATGGCGTTTTAGATAAATTATCTCTGCGTTTAATTGCTATGATAGAGAGTTCAGATACATCTAATTTGGAGATTCAAGAGATAAAAAAAGAGTTAGAGTCTTATAGTGAAGAGTCAACTACAAACTTTAAAGTTGCACATAAAAAACTCTTTACTATTGCCGTTGCTTTAGAAAAAAATACGCAACTTCTCAGTAGTGAACTAAAAGGTCATTCAATGGAGGTAAAACTTCTGAGTGATCGGGTGAACAGTTTAGAAAAAGAGCTTGAAAATGCAAAAAAAGAGTCTCAAGAAGATTTTTTAACCAAACTTGTAAATAAACGCGCACTGGACAAGATGATTAAGGTTAAAGATGCCGAGTATAAGCGTTATGGGCGTAACTACTCTGTAGCAATGTTTGATATAGATCACTTTAAAAAAGTGAATGACAATTATGGACATGAAGCTGGTGATGCTATTTTAGCTGCCGTTGCAAAAATACTTAAAAATGACTCTAGAACAGTTGATATAGTAGGGCGTTTTGGTGGAGAAGAGTTTCTGGCAATTTTGAGCGATACAGATTTACAAGGTGGTGTAACTTTTGCACAAAAAGCAAGAGAGCATGTCCAAAAAGCCCGTTTTGTTTATAAAGGTAAACGCATAAAAGTAACCATTAGTGCTGGAGTAAGTGAGCGAAAAAATCATGTTTCAGCAGAAGCTACGATTAATTCTGCCGATGAGTATCTTTATAAAGCAAAACACGAAGGTAGAAACCGCGTGGAGTATAAAAAATAGTTGTGTTAGAAAAATTTTTAGAAAACAAACCTCTCTATTATGATGAAATTGACTATACTCGTATGCCTAGAATTTATGCAAAGATTAAAAATAGAGTAAAAATTCCTAAAATTATTCATCTCGTGGGTACAAATGGAAAAGGGACAACAGGACGCTTTTTGGCCACTGCTCTTTACTCTCTTGGCTTCTCTACAGCTCACTATACTTCTCCACATATTTTAGAATTTAACGAACGCATTTGGTGTAATGGCAAAAATATTGCCACGCCAGAGCTAGATAAAGCGCATAAAGAGTTGCTCCAACTGCTCTCTTTAGAAGATGCAGATGCTTTGAGTTATTTTGAATACACAACTCTTATAGCACTTTTGTGTTATCAAGAATGCGATTATATAGTCCTTGAAGCTGGTTTGGGAGGAGAGTATGATGCGACTGCTGTATTTGATAATATACTTACTTTAGTAGCACCAATAGATTTTGATCATGAAGCTTTTTTGGGTACAAGTATAAAAGAGATAGCTACTACAAAGCTAAACGCAGTCAAGTCTGCTGCAATTTTAGCGCTGCAACCTCATAAAGAAGTTTATATCGTTGCAGCAGAGATTGCAGCGAAAAAATTACTTAAAATTGTTCCATTTACAGAGTATCTAAACGCAGCAGATGAGAAAAAAGTCACTCATATTACAAAAGAGCTTGGACTTGTAGAGTATTTGCAAGATAATCTCAAACTTGCCATTGCCGCATTGAAATTTTTAGGTATTGATTATGAAGCTAAGAACTTTTTTCATGCAAAACTTTTTGGAAGACTCTCAAAATTAAATGAAAATATTTACCTTGATGTAGGACACAATACATTGGCTGCAAGCTCTATTGCAAAGGCACTACAAGGGAAAAAATACAGACTTATATACAATAGCTACCGCGATAAAAACTATAAAGAAATTTTGAGAATTTTAAAGCCTATTGTCAAAGAGGTCGAAATCATTGCAGTTAATGAAGAGAGGATCGAAGAGTCTGCTCTCTTAAAAGAGACTCTTAGTGACTTAGGGATTAAGCATAGTGATTTTAGCTCTATAGATTCAACACAAGAGTATTTGGTTTTTGGCTCTTTTAGTGTGGCTGAGACCTTTTTAAGGAGTTATTATAATGGATAAGCATTTTACAATTACGATTCACGATGAAAATGGAGTGAAGAAATTCAATGTCCATAAACTACTTAAAAAGTTCTTTTTTTATCTGTTGGCACTTCTTATTAGCATAGGATTAATGGCGGTTGGTACAATTTTATATCTTAATTATAGTGTAGATAAAATCAGTGCAAAAAGAGCAGATGTAGAAAAAGCTTATAAAAATTTACAAGCAGAAGATCTGCTGCTTCAAGCAAGTATGCAAAAAACGAAAAAGAGTCTTAAGGCAAAAAAGGAAGAACTTGAAGCCGTTTCTGACTCTCTTACAGAGATAGAAGAGTTGATGGGACTCAAACCAATTGCAAATGCTGATTTGCAAGAGCGCGTCAACATTACAAAACTCACTTCTCAAGAGCGTGCAACACTTTTAGAACTCATTCCAAGTGGTTCTCCTGTGCTATATTATGGTATCACGAGTAAATTTGGTTATAGAATTAATCCTATTACGCACAGAAGGGAGTTTCATAAGGGAACTGACTTGAAAGCGAAGTTACATACTCCTATTTATGCAACTGCCAATGGTATTGTTGAGTGGTCAGGTTATCATAAACGCAGTGGGTTTGGAAATCTTATTATACTAGCGCACTCTTATGGATTTAAAACCTATTTTGGGCATTTGAGTAAAGTTGTTGTCAAATCAGGGCAGTTTGTTGCAAAAGGAGAACTCATAGGTTATACTGGTAATTCTGGTATGAGCAATGGTCCTCATTTGCATTATGAAATACGGTTTTTACAGCGCCCTTTAAATGCTTATTGGTTTATTAAATGGACACAAAAAAATTATAATCAGATATTTGAAAAAGAGAAAAAAGTACCATGGCAGTCAGTTTTTGAAGCTATGAGTAAGATTCAAATAGTAAAAAAATAGATAAAGAAGTTTTATGTCACAAGCAATTTTATACAATTATTTTAAAACAGCGAAAAAAGAGTCACCCTTAGAAGTGCTTATTTGTGAGGATGCAAAAGAGGCAGCTTCTTTAGAGACAGTAGCAAAATATTTTAAAAAAAATGTTGTTGTCTTCCCTGATTTTCGTCCCTCTTATGGGGATGATTTGCGCTCCTATAAAGAGGAACTTCATGAACTCTTTTTTGCTCTAAGAAGCTACTACTCTGCAAAGAAAAAACCTCTTGTTATAGCACCTCTAAAGACACTACTTTTTCATCTGCCAAAAGAGGAAATACTTGGTGCTACGAGTTTAGAGTTTGGTACAGAGATTGATTTGACTGCGTTTAAAGAGCAGATGCTATTTTGGGGATACACTTTTGTTGATATGGTACAGGTGGAGGGAGAGATCTCTTTTCGTGGCGATATTATTGACATCTATGTCCCCTCTTCAAAAAATCCTATTCGTATCTCTCTTTTTGA
>NZ_JALUKE010000049.1 GCF_027056685.1 Sulfurimonas sp. | reverse complement strand
TCTTCATTTTTTACAAGCATCAAAACACCACTTGTTTCACGGTCAAGTCTATGTAAAAGTCTTGTGCCTCGAAATTGTCTCTCAATCTCATCAGAGTTTACATAAGCTGGTTTATCTATGACTATAATGTCATCGTTTTCAAAAATTGGTTTTGCTTTTTCTATCTTTATCACTCTAAACATAGTCCGCTCATCAATCTCTCCACGAGCTATCATTACCTTTTTGTTTCCAACATATACAAGTCCACGGTCTATCATAGACTTTGCATTTGAATTAGAAATTCCCTCTTGTTGTGCCAATAATTTATATGCTTTTTCTGTTGCCATATTTTATTCCTTAATTTTATCAATAACTTTTTGTAAATCTATTTTCTCTTCAACCATTGAAGGAGGAAGTTCTTTTGCTGCGTTTAGTGCTGCGTTTAACTCTGTTGCTTCTACATACTGCACATGATGTACATATTTAAAAAGCTCTTTTTGGTGAAAAAAGTGTTTACCTGTAATAATTTTACAGCCAAAATATGCAGGTTCTAAGGGATTATGTCCACCAACATCATCTCTAAATGCTCCACCTAAAATTGCTATATCACTGATGGCATAAATATTATTTAACTCACCCATCATATCAACAAGTATCAAATCACTTGTAAAATTTTTATTTTGTGAAAAACGCTCAAGAGACAAATGCTCTTTTAACGCGAACTCTTCCATCAAAGAGTACACCTCTTCAAATCTCTCTGGATGACGAGGAACAATAGCAAGTTTTGCTCCGCTGTTTGCACTTTTATAGCTACTAAACGCAGCCAATACACTTTCCTCTTCATCTGGATGTGTACTTCCTGCTACTATTAGCTCACAATCAGGTTTCATATAGTCATAGGTTTTTTTAATCTCACCTGCAAGTTTAATATTTCCAATCACTTCAATATTTTTTGCACCAAGTGCCAAAAATCTATTTTTATCCACTTCACTCTGCACATACAAAATAGAAACATTTGCCAGAAGTTTTTTGTAAAACCATGCAAATTTCATATACTTGTCAACGCTTTTATCAGAAATCCTTGCGTTTAAAAGTATCACCTCCGCACCTCTAGCATGGGCCATAACAAAAAGCATATACCAAAACTCTGCTTCTAAAACAATAAGCTTTTTTTGTGGTTTTATCCAAAAAGGCAGATACATTTCATAAGGCAGGTATCGGATTTCAGCATCATACTTTTTAGCCTCATCCTGCCCCGTTTGTGTAATCGTTGTAATGACAATTTTTTCTTCATCTAATCTATCTAAAATAGGCTTCAACGCTCGTGCTTCACCAAGTGAGCATACATGGAACCAGGTAGATTGAGAATTTTTAAAAGGTGGATTTTTAAAAAGAAAAAAGCGTGAGGGAATCGACTCTTTGTATTTTTGTTTAAACGAAAGAATAATGATAAGTGGAAGTGCTACTAAAAAGAGCACAACACTTAAAATATAGTAGAAAAGAAAAAAAGGCTTCAAGCCTACTC
>NZ_JALUKE010000048.1 GCF_027056685.1 Sulfurimonas sp. | reverse complement strand
AACCATAGGTTTTAATATCTTTTACTTGAAAAAGCATAACAACAAACAGAAATAAAAAGAATAGGAACAGAGACAGAGAGATGATTCCACTTAAATAAAAGTATCGTTGATTATCCATTTGTTGCTAAAGATACCTCTGTAAATCCAGCCTGCTTTACTGCTGCTAAAATCGACATTACGACACCATAATCTAAACGCTTATCCGCACTTATTAAAACGGTAGCTTTTTTATTCAGTTTCTTAGAATAAAGATAAAAATTGTCAATAAATGCACTTAATAAAAAATTATCTTTATTTATCTTTATATTTTTATCTTTATCAATAGTAATATTTACAGGTGGAATTTTTGATAGTTGTTGTGTTGTAGAGCCTTGAGGCAATTTAATATTTTCTTCAAATATAATACTAGGAGCAATAACCATTAAGATTGCGAGTAAGACGAGCATAACATCCACAAGAGGAGTAATATTTAATTCTGGTTTTTCATCCCAATCATATGCCATAACACTATGCCTTGCGTGCTAATATCGCATCACTTTGCATTTGAAGGTAGCTAACAAGTTCATATGATTTTCTTTTGAGGATTTGATGATATGTATATGCAAATACAGCTACAAATATTCCAGATGCAGTAGCCACTAATGCATCAGAAACCCCACTAGCAATAACATTCATTGTCCCAGATGTCTGACCTATATGAGTAAAAGTGCCCAAGATAGAAACAACAGTCCCAAACAATCCAATAAAAGGAGAAGTTGATGCAATGACAGATAAAACAGAAAGACCCTTTGTAGCCTCTTTTGTTGCTGCGAGCATAGCTAAACCTAAAACTTCTTTTGAAATAACATTACTTGTTTGTAAAAAATTATTTAAAAATGAGTTTTCTTTTACAGTAGTAGCTCCTAATAAAAGTGCTTCTAAAGAGGCACTTTCACGAGAAAGCCAACTATTAATAGAAAAATATCTATAAAAGAACACCCAATTTAGTACTAAAAAGTAAACTGCTAATAAGACCAGAACACCAATAGTTACGGGATGACTTTTCAGATAAAAATCTATTAAATTATTAAACATCGGCTATATTAATCTTTGTGCTGCAGATTCAATTTTTGCTGAAACAGACGCAATAGCATTACCAGAATCAGCAATATCATTAATAAGCTTTTTAGCATTATCAAGTGCTTTAGCAATTTCTGATTCATTTTCACCACGAATTGGTGCTGCACCTTCTACAAGAATAACAACTTTTCCCTCATCAACCTGAGCTACACCCCAATTGATAACGATAGATTCGACTGATTTATCCTCTTTCTCAACATCAACAACACCAGCTTCTAACAATGTTGTTAAAGAAGCGTGTCCTGCCAATACACCAAATTCCCCTTCTTCACCAGGGAGAACAACACCAACAGCATTATCATCATAGATAACACCGTCCGGAGTTAGGATTTCAAGTTTAAACTTATCCATTACAGTCCTTTACTAAGCAAATGCTTATTTGTTTTTCTCATGTTTTGCGATAGCTTCATCCATACTACCAACCATATAGAAAGAGTTTTCTGACATATGATCGTAATCACCATTAAGAATACCTTTAAATCCTTTAATAGTTTCTTCAAGAGATACATATTTACCAGGAGCTCCTGTAAATACTTCTGCAACGAAGAATGGTTGTGATAAGAATTTTTCAATTTTACGAGCACGCTCAACAACATTTTTATCATCTTCAGAAAGTTCATCCATACCAAGAATTGCAATAATATCTTGAAGATCTTTATATTTTTGAAGTGTTTGCTGTACTCCACGAGCAGTATTATAGTGTTCATCACCTAAAATTTGTGGATCAAGTAATCTTGAGCTTGAATCAAGAGGATCAACTGCAGGATAAATACCTTTTTCAGCAATTTTACGGTTAAGAACTGTTGTTGCATCTAAGTGAGCAAAAACAGAAGCAGGAGCCGGGTCAGTCAAGTCATCTGCAGGTACATATACTGCTTGAACAGATGTAATTGAACCATTTTTAGTTGATGTAATACGATCTTGTAATGCACCCATTTCACGAGCAAGTGTTGGTTGGTAACCAACTGCTGAAGGGATACGTCCAAGAAGTGCAGACATCTCTGAACCAGATTGTGCAAAACGGAAAATATTGTCAATGAACATAAGTACATCAAGTTTCTTCTCATCACGGAAATACTCAGCCATTGTAAGACCAGTAAGTGCAATACGGTTACGTGCTCCTGGAGGCTCACTCATTTGACCATAGCACAGTGCAACTTTGTCCAGTACATTCGATTCAAGCATTTCGTGGTAAAGGTCATTCCCTTCACGAGTTCTCTCACCAACACCTGCAAAAACAGAAAGACCATCATGTCCATGTGCAACATTGTGAATAAGTTCCATGATAATAACTGTTTTACCAACACCAGCACCACCAAATAATCCAACTTTACCACCCTTAGCATAAGGAGCAAGTAAATCAACAACTTTAATACCTGTCTCAAACATCTCAGTTGTAGTTGATTGATCAACTAATGGTGGAGGAGCACGGTGAATTGACCACATTGGTGCATCTTCTACTTGATCTTTACCATCAATAGTCTCACCAATTACATTAAAGATTCGTCCAAGAACTTTCTCTCCAACAGGAACTTTAATAGGTGCACCTGTAGCAGTTGCTTCCATACCACGAACTAAACCTTCACTCATATCCATTGCAATCGTTCTTACACGACCATCACCTAAGTGAGCTGCAACTTCTAAAACTAAACGATGTTCACTTCCTTCTAAATTAACTTTAACTTCAATTGCTTCGTTAATTACTGGAAGATTACCATCGAAATCAACATCAACAACAGGTCCCATTACCTGGCTAATTTTTCCAATCATATTTTTCTCCATTATTTCATAGACTCCACACCACTGATAATTTCTATCAGTTCTGTAGTAATAGCAGCTTGACGTGCTTTATTAAATTGTACATTTAAACTCTTGACCATCTCTTTAGCATTATTAGTAGCTGTATCCATCGCCTGCATACGCGCAGAGTGTTCAGCAGCAACTGAATCAATTAAAGAGTAGTACATATTGTAAGAAACATACTTTTTCACTAAAGAATCAAGCACTTTTTCTTCATCTTCTGCTTCAATTTCCAACATAGATTGAGACTGCACTTTAGTACAATCAAAACTATCTGTATCAACTGGTAAAACTTTATCCACATGTAACTCTTGAGTTATCATATTTTTATACCCATTGTATACAATGTGAAGACCATCTATTTTCTCATCTAAATAATCTTCAATTGAAGTTTGAATAAACTCATCAGATCTTGTTTTGTCAGGTTTTGAACTTAAATCAATGACTGCATTATACATTTCAACTTCATTATATTTATAAAACTCAACACCTTTTTTACCGATACCACGTAAACGTACTTTTACATCTTTTGCTTTGTACTCTTTTAAAAGTTTATTTACAGCTTTAATAGTTTGAATATTAAAACCACCACATAAACCTTTATCAGCAGTAACAAATACAATGTCAACTATTTTTGGATTTTCTATCTGATGAAAACAACGATTTTCTAATCCTCCAACTTTGCTACACTCTATACGTCCAGCTATTTCGGCAATAACCTGATTCATTTTTTGAGCATAAAGACGAGAACGTTTTGCAAGTTCTTCTGCACGGCGAAGCTTAGCAGTCGAAACAAGTTTCATCGCACGAGTCGTCTTTTGAGTGTTAGAAACACTCTTAATCTGTCTTTGAATATCTTTCAAGTTTGCCATAAAGTAATTCCTTAGTTAGCTACAAAGCTAGCTTTAAACTCTTCTAATGCTTTTGTTAATAATGCCTTAGTATCGTCATCTACTTTTTTGCTATTTCTAATATTCTCAAAAATTTGAGGATAAGAAGCTTCAATAAACGGATATAACTCAGCTTCAAAACGAACTACATTAGATGGATCAAAATCATCTAAGAAGCCTTCATTCCCTGCAAAAATAATTGCAACTTGCTTTTCAGCAGAAAGTGGTGAAAAAGGTCCCTGTTTAAGTACTTCAACCATTCTTTGTCCACGTTCCAACTGTTTACGAGAAACTTCATCAAGATCAGATGCAAATTGAGCAAATGCTTGAAGTTCACGGAATGATGCAAGATCAAGTCTAAGTGTACCAGCAACTTGTTTTGTTGCTTTGATTTGTGCAGCACCACCAACACGAGAAACTGAAAGGCCAACATTAATCGCAGGACGAACACCTGAGTTGAATAGATCAGTTTCAAGGAAGATTTGTCCATCAGTAATTGAAATAACATTTGTTGGAATATATGCCGCAACATCACCAGCTTGTGTTTCAATAATTGGTAGAGCAGTAAGTGAACCTGCACCCTCTTCATCAGACATTTTTGCAGCACGCTCAAGCAGACGAGAATGAACATAAAAAACATCCCCTGGATATGCTTCACGACCTGGAGGACGACGAAGAATAAGTGACATTTCACGGTAAGCAACTGCATGTTTTGACAAGTCATCATAAACAATTAAACCATGTCTTGCATTATCACGGAAATATTCACCCATAGTAACACCAGTATATGGAGCTAAAAATTGAAGTGCAGCAGCTTCAGCAGCAGTTGCAGATACAATTATAGTATATTCCATGGCACCATTATCTTCTAAACGACGAATAATCTGTGCTACAGTTGATTCTTTTTGACCAATTGCAACATAAATACATACAACACCATTCCCTTTTTGATTAAGAATAGCATCAAGTGCAACTGTAGTTTTACCTGTCTGTCTATCACCAATAATTAGCTCACGCTGTCCTCGTCCAATTGGAACGAGTGCATCAATTGCTTTAATACCAGTTGCTAAAGGTTCATGTACAGATTTTCTATCCATAATACCAGGAGCTTTTTCTTCAACAAAACGCATTTCAGTCGTTTCAATTGGACCTTTACCATCAATTGGCTCACCAAGAGCATTAACAACACGACCTAATAGTGCATCACCAACTGGTACTTTTAAAAGTTTACCAAGACGCTTAACACTCATACCTTCTTTTAGAGATACTCCTGAACCGAGAATAACTACACCAACAGCACTCTCTTCAAGGTTCATAACTAAACCTCTTGTACCATCTTCAAATTCTACCATCTCTCCTGCCATAACATTGCTAAGTCCGTAAACTTGTGCAACACCATCAGCATAAGAAACAATTTTACCAGTTTCATTAATATCGACATTTAGTTCAAAATTATCGATACGCTCTTTAATTATTGAGCTGATTTCATCAGCCTGAATTTTTGCTACCACTATCCTTCTCCTCTCATTTAATGTTATATTGCTTTAATTATATGTTCTATAATTTGACTATTGATTCTATCTTTAGAAAAATTAATTTCTATACCTAAATCGTCTACTTCCACTTTAATACCATTAAAGTCAGTTTTTTCAAATGATAGTACTATTTTAGAATTATATTTTTTA
>NZ_JALUKE010000047.1 GCF_027056685.1 Sulfurimonas sp. | reverse complement strand
ACTTCAAAATATTGATTTGGCAATATAACATCGGAATCTAAAATGATAAAATAGTTCCCTTTTGCTTTAGACATACCGTAATTTCTACTTTGCCCTGCACCACTATTTTCTTTATATATATAGCTATTATTGCTCTTTAATTATATAAACAGATAATTAATAGTTGTTTTAGTAATATAACTTCCATTTTTCATTATAACTATAAGTTTTTTTAATAATTATATCCTTATTGTTAAGATTTTATTAATTTTTTATCACATATAATACAAGTAATCGAAATAGCTTATGCTATCTCAAAATTTTGATATTACTCTGAGGAGAGAAAATGAAAAAAACGATTAAATTAGCAGTAGTAGCTGCTTTAGTTTTAGGTACAACTTCTGCGTTTGCAACAAATGGTGCAACTTTAATAGGTATGGGTGCTGAAGCTCGTGGTATGGCTGGAACTGGTATTGGTATTGCGCATGGAGCTGAGTCAGCATTAGTGAATCCGGCATTGATTACATCAGTAAAAAATACAGAGATTTCTTTTGGTGGAACTTTTTTTATGCCAGATGTTAGTTATGCTTCACAGGGTGGAACGAGTGCAGATAGTGATGCAGATTTGAGTGTTATTCCAGAGGTATCTCTAGCTACTAAAATTAATGATAATTTTTATGTTGGTATTGGTATGTGGGGTACAGGTGGAATGGGTGTTGACTATCGTGATGCTGCTGCAAGTGCTGGAACTATGAATATGGTTACTAATCTTCAACTTATGCAATTTGGTGTTCCTTTAGCATACACTACTAATGGTTTTAGTATAGCTGTAACACCAATATTACAATATGGTTCACTTGATATAAATTATGTTACTGATACTACAGGTGACGGTAAGGCTAATGATAATGGTATGGGTGTTGCACAAGATTTAAAATTTGGTTATAACATCGGTTTAGCGTATGAGATATCTGGCTTTACAGTTGGTGCTGTCTATAAATCTCAAATTGATATGGAGTATAAAGGATTTGATCATGTAGTAACTCCTTTTGTTAATGATAGTCAAACTGGTGGTACATATGATAATAATAAATTATCTACTCCTGCAGAGATGGGTATAGGTATTAGCTATACAATGGCTGAACATACTTTAGCACTTGATTATAAAAATATTAAATGGTCTGATGCAAAAGGATATGAAGATTTTGCATGGGATGATCAAAATGTAATCTCTTTAGGTTATGAGTATAAGGCAAAAGGTTGGGCAGCTCGTGTTGGTTATAACTATGCATCAAGTCCAATCTCTCAAAAATCACAGGCATATAATAATAGTGCCAAATTAAATGGTGATACAATCAATATGTTTAATCTTTTAGGTTTTCCTGGTATTGTTGAATCACACTATGCTGTGGGTGGAACATATAGTCTTAATGAACAAACATCTGTTGATTTAGCATTTACTTATGCTCCAGAGAAGAGTGAAACTTATAAAGCATATAATCCAAAGGCAAAGCAAGAATATGATATTACAACAAAACACTCACAAACTGGTGTTAGTGTACAGTTGAATTACAATTTCTAAGAACTTGTAAAAGAAATTCTCCTTTCTTTCATACCGCCTTTTGGCGGTATTCTTTACTATAAAACTCTTAATAAATTTTCTCTTTTTATAAACAGCTATTTTATTTCCTATATTTATATCATTTGATTTGAATCTATGCGAAAGTGGATTTTTGTAGTGTTATGTGTAGCTAAACGCAGTGACTGCGTTTAACTAAAGAATAGTTTTGTGGCAAGAGGAAAAATCCCTCTTTATACCATTTTAGCTTCGCGTGAGCCTTCTTTTATCTCACCAATAAGGTAAGAACCTTCTGCAGTTTCAAGAACTTTTGCTACATTTGCTTCTTCAACAACAAGTATCATACCGACACCCATGTTAAATGCTCTAAACATCTCATCACGGTCCACATGTTCGCTCATAAGTTCAAATATAGGCAATACTTTGATGGCGTCTTTTTTCACTTCTGCCATAAGGTTTTCAGGAAGTACACGAGGAAGATTTTCTACTATTCCTCCGCCTGTGATGTGTGCCATTGCTACTATTTCATTTTTTAACTCTTTAAAAGTTTTTACATATATATTTGTTGGTGTTAAAAGTGTTTCAATAAGTGGCTTACCATTGAAATCTTCTTCAAATTTCATTTCCATTTTTTCAAATAAGACTTTGCGCGCTAGTGAGAAACCATTTGAGTGTAGTCCAGAGCTTGGAAGGGCTATGAGCTTGTGTCCAGCTCGTACAAGTGAAACTCTATCCATTTCAGACTTTTCAGCAACACCCACTGCAAAGCCTGCGAGGTCGTAGTCATCTTCAGAGTACATTCCTGGCATCTCAGCCGTTTCACCACCTATAAGCGCACATTCGCTGCGTTTACAACCCTCTGCTATGCCTGCTACTACATTTGTCGCTACATTGACATCAAGTTTACCAGTAGCGTAGTAGTCTAAAAAGAATGATGGCGTAGCAAAGTTACAAATGAGGTCATTGACACACATTGCAACAAGGTCTATTCCTACTGTGTTGTGAATGCCACTGTCAATTGCGAGTTTGAGTTTTGTACCAACTCCATCAGTTGCAGCAAGCATTACGGGTTCATTAAATCCTTTTGGAAGTTCAAATGCACCAGCAAATGAACCTATACCACCTAAAACGCCAGGAACTTTTGTACTTTTTACTAAAGGTTTGATGTTCTCTACAAAACTGTTTCCAGCGTCTATATCTACACCTGCATCTTTATAACTAATTTGACTCATTATCTACTCCGAATCTTGTGGTAAATCGCATTTTTTTGAAAAAATACAAAGTGGACAGAAATTTGCGATTCCAGCGATAAGAGGAAGCACACCTAAATAGAACCAATTGATACCAGTAATGACGCCAGTTACAATCAATGCAAGCCCTACAACAATACGCACTACTCTACACACTTTTCTAATTTTATTAAAATCCATTAGATACCTTTAAACTTTTTGTAATTATATCAATACTTAAGTAAAATTAATCCTAATATGTTAAAATCGCTTCTAAATTAAAGGAATTTATACAATGAAAGAATTTATTTACAATGAGATGATGGTACATGTACCACTTTGTACACACAAAGAGCCTAAAAATGTACTTATTATAAGCTCAAACGCAGCAGGTTTCGTTACAGAAATACAAAAGTATATGGACGATATTAGCTGTGATGTTATCTCTGCTGAAATGAATCTGCTACGAGAAGTTGAAGATAATAAGTATGATGTAGTTATTTCAGAACTTGAAAATGATGCGGCTGTTTTAGCACATATTAACCGTGTGCTTAACGAAGAGGGGCTTTGTGTTGTCAAACATCCAAATCTTGATGATGTAGATGCGAATAAAAATATTATGCAAATTCTTGGAAAGTATGCGAAAATCGTTATGCCATATAATCTTGGAAACTGCACAACAGCACTTTTAGCATCAAAAGAGTACCATCCAACTGCCGACATTATTTTAAATCGTGCTGATTTGATTGATGGGCTTGAATATTATAATTCAGATGTACATCCTGCTGCGTTTGCTATGGGAAACTACATCAAAAAAGAGTACTTGGGCATTATTAAAAACTAATGGCGTACAAATATGCTATTGCCCTCACTGGAAGTATAGCAACAGGTAAAAGCACTGTTGCTTCCCTTTTAGCTCTCAATGGTATGCGGGTCATTGATGCAGATACAATTTCACATGAGATCTTGGATGCATCTACTGAGTGGGTTAGGGAGACTTTTGGGAATGAATATCTTCTTGGTACAAAAGTAAACCGTGCAAGGCTTGGAGAGTATATTTTCTCTCATCCTCAAGCAAAAGAGACTTTAGAAGAGTATTTACATCCAAAAATTAAGAGTGAAATTCAAAAACGCAGTGAGAAACAAGATAGTTTTAAATTTCCTTATCTTATTGATATTCCTCTTTTTTTTGAAAATGGAAACTACGACATTAAAGAGAGTGTAGTAGTTTATACTCCAAAAGAGGTGCAACTTGAGCGTTTTATGAAACGCAATGGTTACTCTAAAGAGGAGTCACTCAAACGCATTGCTTCACAGCTTCCAATTGATGATAAAAAAGAGCGTGCTACTTGGGTAATAGACAACTCAAAGAACTTAAAACACCTACAAAATGAAGTAGAGAATTTTGTAGAAAAGATTAAGGAGATTTACTTATGATAGTATCAAAATATAGTGCAAATGGAAATGATTTTGTAATATTTCACTCTGATGTAAAAGAGGATAGAAGCGAACTTGCAAAAATAGTTTGTCATCGTCAAGAGGGTGTTGGTGCTGATGGGCTTATAGTGTTACTGCCAAATGAGAAAAAAGCAGATGAGTATGATTTTGAGTGGCAGTTTTACAACTCAGATGGCTCTTATGCAGATATGTGTGGTAACGGAAGTCGTGCTTGTGCGCATTACGCTTTTAATAATAGTATAGCTCCCTCAGAGATGAAATTTTTAACAGGTGCTGGTGTTATCGCGGCAAGAGTAGAGCAAAACACTCCAAAGAGTGCTATGGTTGAGAGTGAATTAACGCCTCCTCAAATTCTTGAGCAAGAGATTGTATTCAATGGGCATACTTGGTGGCTTATAAATACAGGTGTTCCTCATCTTGTACGATATAGTAAGACTATAGAGAATTTTGACATAGAAGAAGCACGCGAACTGCGTTATGTCTATAATGCTAATGTAAATGTAATGCATATTACAGAGGATGGAAATCTTCGTGTACGCACTTATGAACGAGGTGTAGAAGATGAAACGCTAGCATGTGGAACAGGAATGTCTGCTTGTTTTTATAGAGCTTTTAAAGAAGAAAAAGTAAAAAATAATATTGAAGTTTATCCTACAAGTGGTGATACTCTCTATCTTGGTTACAATGGAAGAACGATTACTTTTAAAGGAAGAGTGAAAAAAACTTTTGAAACAGAGTGGGAAGTTTAAGCAGGCTGGATTATAATCCAGCTGCCTCAACAATTTTTGCTTGATGGTCTGCTATGAGTGGTTCGACTATTTCATCGAGTAAACCTCCACCCATAATTTCAGCAAGACGGTAGAGCGTTAAGTTGATTCTATGATCACTTATACGGTTTTGAGGATAGTTGTAGGTACGAATACGACCACTTCTATCTCCCGTTCCTACTTGTGCTGCTCTCTCTGCTGCATTTTCAGATTGTTGCTCTTGCATTTGTAAGTCATAAAGCCTTGCTTTTAAGACTTTCATCGCTTTATCTTTGTTTTTATGTTGCGATTTTTGATCTTGATTTGTTACTACTAAACCTGATGGTATGTGTGTAATTCTAACAGCTGAGTCAGTTGTATTTACACATTGTCCTCCACATCCAGATGAACGCATAACATCTATGCGTAAATCATTATCGTTAATCTCAATCTCAACATCATCTACTTCAGGCATAACGGCAACTGTAATTGCTGAAGTATGCACGCGTCCTTGAGATTCTGTCGCTGGAACACGCTGTACACGGTGTGTTCCACCTTCATATTTCAACCGACTGTAAACCTGTTCACCTTTAATGAGTGCTGTAACCTCTTTGTATCCACCAGCATCTGATGGTGAAGTAGAGATAATTTCAATTTTCCAGCCTCTCAAATCTGCATATCGTGTGTAGGCATCAAATAGATCACCTACGAAAATAGCAGCTTCATCCCCACCCGCACCTGCACGAAGTTCAACAATGATATTTCTATCATCGTTAGGATCTTTTGGAAGTAGAAGCATTTTTATCTCTTCTTCCATTATAGGTTTTTGTGGTTCAAGCTCTTTAAGCTCTTCTTTTGCCATATCGCCCATTTCAGAATCACTTAACATCTCTTTTGTATCTTCGATGTCTTGAATAAGTGTTTGGTACTCTTTTGTTTTTTCAACAATAGGTAAAAGTGAAGATTGTTCTTTTGAGAGCTCTGTCATTCTTTTAATGTCAGAAGTGATGTCAGGTGAACTTAGCAATTCGCTAAGTTCATTGTAGCGGTTGATAAACGGTGTAAGTTTATCTGCTAACATAAGTAGCTTACCTTATATTGCGTTTACAGATTTGTGTAGACGGCTTACTTTTCTAGCTGCAGTTTCTTTTTTAAGAATACCTTTGCTTACGAATTTATGAATTTGTTGGTTAGCAACTTTAAATGCTGCTTGTGCTTCTTCTTTGTTTCCAGCTTCAACTGCTGTATTTACTGCTTTTACGATGTTTTTAAGACGAGTTCTGTAAAAACGGTTACGCTCTGTACGAACGATTGTTTGACGAATTCTCTTAATTGATGACTTGTGATTTGCCATTTGAGTCCTTTTTGGAATTTTAAGTGCGCAATAATAGCTTAAAGATAATTAAAATTAAGTTAAAGACAAGTTAAAAGTAGAATTATAATAGAATTATGTTAGAATATAGCAATTTAAAACATGGATAACATAATGCGAAAATTATTTGGTACAGATGGTGTAAGAGGTGAGGCAGGTTCATTTTTAACTGCAGGTTTGGCAATGCGTGTGGCAATGGCTGCTGGTATCTACTTTAGAAAGAACTCTGTTAACAATAGAATTCTTGTTGGTAAAGATACTAGAATCAGTGGATATATGATTGAAAATGCAATTGTTGCAGGACTTACAGCAACAGGGTATGATGTTATTCAAATTGGACCCATGCCAACTCCTGCTATTGCATTTATAACAGAAAATATGCGTTGTGATGCAGGTATAATGATTAGTGCTTCTCATAACTCTTTTGAAGATAATGGAATTAAATTTTTTGATGGTGATGGTAATAAACTCTCTGAGGCAATTGAGAGAGAGATAGAAGCAATTGCAAATGATTCTGAGGCAATTCTTGAAGGACAAGTAACTGCAACAGCAATAGGTAAAGCAAAAAGAATTGATGATGTGATTGGTCGCTATATAGTACAGTTAAAGAACTCTTTTCCTCTTGATTTATCACTTCATGGCATGAGAATAGTGCTTGATACTGCAAATGGTGCCGCTTATAAAGTTGGTCCAACAGTTTTAGAGGAGCTTGGTGCAGATATTGTTGTACTTAATAATGAGCCAAATGGCTTTAATATTAATGAAAACTGTGGGGCACTGCATCCTAAAGAGTTGGGAAAAAATGTTCTTAAATACCGTGCTGATCTTGGTATTGCACTTGATGGCGATGCTGATAGAATTGTTGTTGTTGATGAAAAGGGTAAAATAGTAGACGGAGATCATCTCCTTGGTGCGCTTGGAATGTATATGTACAAAGAGGGCAAACTCAAAGGCAATGGAATTGTTGCAACGGTCATGAGTAACCAAGGTCTTGATGATTATGCGAAAGAGAATGGCATTACGCTTTATCGTTCAAATGTTGGTGATAAATATGTACTAGAGTTGATGCATGAAAAAGGGATTAACTTTGGTGGTGAGCAGAGTGGTCATATTATTGTAAATGATTTTGCTAAAACGGGTGATGGGCTTGTGAGTGCTTTACAAATCTTGGCACTTTTAATTAGAACAAATAAAAAAGCATCAAAAGCACTGCGTCCATTTAAACTCTATCCTCAAAATTTAACAAACATAAAAGTAAAAGTAAAAAAACCTTTAGAAGAGATAGAGGGACTAGATGAAAAATTAGCTGCTATTGAAAATGATAATATGCGTCACCTTGTAAGATACTCAGGGACAGAGAATAAATTAAGATTGCTTATTGAAGGAAAAGAGGCTAAAAAAATGAATGCTTCTATGGATGATTTAATAACATTTTTTGAAAAAGCACTCAATGCCTAATAAATCGCTGCGTTTTAGCGCTACGCTGCTCTTCTCTTTAGCAGGTATTTTTATTATAGATCAGAACATTAAGTCGCTTTTTGTGGATGGCTTTCGTTATTACACAAATTGTATAGATCTGATTTTAGTTTATAACAAGGGTGTGGCATTTTCAATGTTCTCTTTTTTAGCAGAGTACTTGAAATATATACAGTTGGTTTTAGTGCTTGGTGTGATGGGGTATGTCTTTTATCTTAAAAAGCTCTGCTATGCAATGCCTGCTGGAATTTTACTTGGGGCTGCGTTTTCAAATATTTATGATCGCTTTATTCATGGTGGTGTGGTTGATATGGTTTACTGGCATTGTGGATTTAACTTTGCTGTTTTTAACTTTGCTGATGTAATGATAGATGTAGCAGTTGCGTGGATACTTTTGCTTAACTTTAGACCTAAGTTATGTAAAAGCTAGATAAAAGCACTTTTTTGGTATTATTGCCCAAAATAATAGTGCTAATACTATACAATAAAATATAAAGGAAATTGATGGAAATCAAATCAAATAAAATTAATGGTGCGAATGCTGAGATAGAAGCTACAATCTTAAGAGATGAAGTAGATGCTAACATTGAAAAGATTGCTAAAGAGTTGGCAAAAACTGCAAGCGTTCAGGGTTTTCGTAAAGGTAAAGTTCCAGTTGCTGTAGTGAAAAAGCAATATGGTGAAAAACTTGTTGAAGATGCTGAAGCTGAAGCACTACGAGAGGTACTTTCTAAAGGTCTTGACGAACTTGGAATTAGCAATGATTCTTTAATCGGAGAGCCTACTATTTCTAAATTTGATAAAAGTGATGATAAAATCGAAGTAGCTGTAAAAGTTGCAATGCGTCCACAAATTGACCTTGGCGATATAAAATCTTTAGTACCAGATTTTACAAAACCAGAAGTTACAGATGAAGAGGTTGATGCAAGAATTAAAGAGATTGCAGAGGGACAAGCTCCTTTAGTTGATATTAAACGCAACCGTAAAATGAAAGAGGGTGATGTAGCTGTTATTGATTTTGAAGGTTTTATTGATGGTGAAGCTTTTGAGGGTGGAAAAGGTGAAAACTTTGAGCTTACTCTTGGTTCAGGGCAATTTATTCCTGGATTTGAAGAACAACTTATTGGTGTAAAGCGTGATGAAGAAGTCACACTTCCTGTCTCTTTCCCTGAAAACTATGGCGCTGAAGCATTAGCTGGTAAAGCAGCAGAGTTTAAAGTAAAAGTAAATCAAATTAAAGTAAAAGATGAGGTTGTTGTTGATGATGAGTTAGCAAAAAAACTTTTACAAGGTGATGAAGAAGCAAGTTTAGAAAAATTAAAAGCTGAAGTTAAAAAAGCAATTGAGCAAGAAAAACTTGCAAAACTTTACAATGAAGAGTTAAAACCAAAACTTTTAGAAACATTGGTAGAAAAAATTGACTTTGACCTGCCAGAATTTGTTGTTGAGCAAGAGATTGATATGGCTGTGAACAAAAAAGCATCCCAAATGAGTGAAGATGAAATCAAAGAGCTTCGTGAGAATCCTGAAAAATTGAAAGAACTTCGTGAAACTTTCCGTGATGATGCTATTCAAAGTGTAAAAGCAACTTTCATTATTGATGCATTAGCACAAGATATGGGTGTTAAAGTTGAAGAGCAAGAAGTTATGCAAACAATTTACTATGAAGCTATGCAAATGGGGCAAGATCCACAAAAAGCGTATGATCAATATAAAGATGCTGGTTATCTTCCTGCAATTCAAATGTCAATGGTAGAAGATAGAGTTTTATCAACTCTTTTAAATGAAAAAATAGAAGCATAAAGTATGAGTTACATTCCTTATGTAGTAGAAAAAAGTGGACGCGGTGAGCGTTCATACGATATTTTTTCTCGTCTTTTAAAAGATAGAATTGTTATGCTTAGCGGTGAGGTGAATGATGCTGTGGCTTCAACAATTGTGGCGCAGTTTTTATTTCTTGAAGCAGAAGACCCTGAAAAAGACATCTATTTCTACATTAACTCTCCAGGTGGAGTTGTAACTGCTGGGATGGCAATATTTGATACTATGAACTATATCCGTCCACATGTGGCTACTATTTGTATAGGTCAAGCAGCATCTATGGGTTCATTTCTTTTAAGTTCTGGTGAAAAGGGCAAGCGTTATGCATTGCCTCATGCACGAATTATGATTCACCAACCACTTGGTGGGGCACAAGGGCAAGCTACTGATATAGCTATTCAAGCGGAAGAAATTTTGCGTATGAAAAAAGAACTCAACAGTATCTTGGCTAAAAATACAGGTCAAACTGTGAAAACTATTGAAAAAGATACAGATCGTGATAACTTTATGAGTGCCGCAGAGGCAAAAGATTACGGAATGATTGATGAAGTTTTAATTAAAAACGACAAAGAGTAAGGGGTTGATATGGCAGGTTCATTAAAACGAAGAAGTCGAAGAAATATTGATAATATTGCTGATGATTTACAAAAAGTACCTGTCATAAAAACTCTTAATGACACAAATGTTTCTAGTGATATTGAAATCTATGCAAAAGAGGTCTTAAATGCTCTTATAGCAGATAGCCTTCCTCCTACTCCAAATAATTTTTCTCTCTATTTTGATAGACTTTTAGAAGATAAAAGTGAAAATATGCGCAAGCAGATTCATGAGATGTTAGAGCTTGAAGAGAGTAATGATACAGAGACAACTATTGAACTAGAAAAGAGTCTCAAACAGGGTTTTTCTTCAATCAAAAATATATTAAATACCACTGCAAATCTTTATAAAAATATGTCTTTAATGACAAAAATTCTTGAAAAAAGAAAAGAAGAGCTTGCAAAAGATCCTGAAATTAGTGAAGCCATTGGTATAGTGAGTGTTTTAGAGGGTGATGTTTCAAAACTTAACTCAATTTTAAAGACACAAAGTGTTCAGATGAAAAGCTCTTATGATGCAACTGCAAAAATTGTGAAGAGTGTTGAAAATGAGACTATATTTGACAATAAATTTGGGGTCTATAACAAACGCTATTTATTAACAAAAATTGAGCAGGAGATTGAGCTTATATCTAAGTTTAACCACCATAGTTCACTTATTATGATAGAGCTTTCTAAAACGCTTAAGCAAAATATTACTAATGAAAAAGCCCTCACTTTAATGACAAGAACAATAGCACGACTGCTTCTTAAAACTTCAAGACGAAGTGATATTGTGGCACATTACGGAAATGGAGTTTTTGCGATGTTGTTAAAACATACGGATATTCCAAGTGCAAAGAAAGCGAGTGAAAGATTATGTGATTTAGTCTCTAACTCTAACTTTTTTCTAGCTGATCGCGAGATACAGTTACGAATTTCTATTGGAATCACAGATATAGACACAAGACATTCTGTCGAAGAAATAGTGGTGAGTGCTATGAATGCTATTGAAAAAGCATACGAGAGTAAAAAATTAGATTATGCTGTATCATTACGAGCAAAATAAGAGAGTGAAAAAAATATGCAATTAACAATTGTTGAGTATCCAGATAAGCGTTTAAAAAATAAATCTAAAGAGATTAAAAATTTTGATGCAGAGCTACATAAACTTTTAGATGCAATGCATCCATTTATGATTGAAACAAATGGAATTGGTCTTGCGGCTATTCAAGTGAATTATCCTATTCGTGCATTAATTCTAAATATTCCAAATGAAGATGGTGAGCAGCCTCCTGAAAATCTTTTAGAGGTAATTAATCCTGTGATTACAGCGAAGTCCGGAGAGACAAGCTACCAAGAGGGTTGTTTGAGTGTTCCAAAATTTTATGAAGATGTTACGCGCTATGAAAAGATAACGCTGCATTATCAGGATAGATATGGAAATACAAAAACTTTGGAAGCGGATGATTTACTTGCTATTGCTCTTCAGCATGAAATAGATCATCTTGAAGGGATTTTATTTATAGACCATCTTTCTTATTCACGACGAAAAAAGTTTGAAAAAGAGTACAAAAGAATGTTGAAAGAGAGAAAACAGAAAAAATAATATGGCAAAATGCCATATTATTATATATATTTTGAGAATTAGTGTACTATTTTTTTAAAGGAAAATAGTATGAAAACAGTTCGTTGTGCAACTTATGAGGGTATTGAAGCAAAAGTTGTTGATGTAGAATCAACACTCACCAAAGGCTTACCCTCTTTTTCCATTGTCGGTATGGCATCAACGGCTATTACCGAGTCAAAAGAGCGTGTAAAATCTGCACTTTTAAGTAATGATTTTACTTTTCCTCCAAAACGCATCACCTTTTTACTCGCCCCTTCAGAACTTGCTAAATCTGGCTCACAATTTGATCTAAGTATGGCGTTGCTTATTTTACTAAACGCAGTCGATACAGATTTAAGTGAATGGTTCGTTTTTGGTGAATTGGGACTTGATGGCAGCGTAAAAGAGAATATTCAGCTCTATCCTCTCATACTTTCTCTTGCAAATCAGGGGCTTATATCTAAAGCACTTGTTCCTTATGAGTCTTTGGAAAAATTATCAAAAATTCCAAATGTTGCTTTTTATGGAGTAAAAAATCTTAATGAAGCTGTAGAAATTTTAAAAAATCAAGAAAACTTTGAGCCAAGTATTCAAAAGTCAGAGATTGCCTACCCTAGCTATGAGATTGCTAACGAGCGGTACTATTATATGAAAGAGTATGATGAAGATTTTATTGATGTTCGTGGTCAAGAGGTGGCAAAGAGGGCTGCTCTTATCGCAGCAGCTGGTTTTCACAATATTATTTTTGAAGGAAGCCCTGGGTGTGGTAAAAGTATGATTGCAAGTAGATTGCGTTATATTTTACCGCCGATGAGTGCAAGTGAGATTTTAGACAATGCCAAGTTAGAAGTTTTACAAGGTGATGAGCCCTCTTTTAGTCCTAGAAGAGCTATAAAAAATCCTCATCACACATCAACAATGGCGAGTATATTTGGTGGTGGTTCACATAAGGCAAAGATAGGAGAAGTTGGACTGGCTAACAATGGTATTTTGTTCTTCGATGAGTTACCGCATTTTTCTAAAAATGTTTTAGAGTCTCTGCGAGAACCCATGCAAGATGGAAAAATCAGAATTTCTCGTGTAAATTCAAAGGTAGAATACCCTGCAAAATTTTTATTTATAGGGGCTATGAACCCGTGTCCTTGTGGAAATTTACTCGATGCACATAGAGAGTGCAGATGTAGTGATTTGGAGATACAAAGATATAAAAACCGCCTCTCTGATCCTTTTTTAGACAGAATAGATTTAAGTGTAGTGATGCAAAATGTCAATGTGGATGACAAAGCAAGTTACTCCTCAAAAGAGATGCACAAGATGGTTGTCGAAGCTCATATTTTTGCAAAAAGGCGAGGGCAGATAAGTCTAAACGCAGCTATGAGTGATAAAGAGATAGAGCAGTATTGCACCTTAGATGCTGAGGCACAAAGTGTTTTATCGATGGCAGTTGAGAGATTCAAACTCACATTTAGAAGTATAAAAAAAGTACAAAAGGTAGCCAGAACAATAGCAGATTTGGAGAAATCACAACTTATAGATAAAAAACATATCTTAGAAGCGATTTCCTATAGAAGAAGGTAAAAGTTACGAAACCTTTCCAACTTCATAAAATTTTCTTAGCCATGCATCTACTGGATTGATAAGTTTGTAGATTGCAGGGACTACAAAAAGTGTCAGTATCATAGAACTTAAAAGTCCTCCGATGATGGAGATTGCCATTGGTGCTTTTGTTTCACTCCCTATTCCATCTCCTAGTGCAAGTGGTAGCATTGCAAAAATCATGGCAAATGTAGTCATAAGAATTGGACGAAGTCTCTTCTCTCCAGCTTCAAGCAGTGCTTCATCTGCACTTTTTCCTTTTGCTCTTGCACCATTGGCAAAGTCAACAAGTAAAACTGCATTTTTACCAACCATACCCATCAGGAGCATAAAGCCAATCATAACAAAGAGAGAAAAGTGTAAGTGGCTCATATAGAGTGCCAGCATAACCCCTATAATGCTGAGTGGCAGTGCAAACATAATGATGATTGGCTGTATAAGTGATTCGTAAAGAATAGCTAAAATAATGAACATAAGAATGACGGAAAGCCCTAGAGCAACACCAAATGCTTTGGCTGTTTTTCCCATCTCTTCAGCAAAACCAGTAAATCTGTATGTAACACCTTTTGGGAGGAGTTTATCTATTTTCTCTTGGGTGTATTTGACTGCACCACCGAGATCGAGTCCAAATAAATCAGAGTAAACTGTTACCTGTCTTTGTCTGTCATAGTGATAAATAGTAGCCTGTGCAGATGCTTTTGTGATGTTGATAAGTCCACTTAAAAATACTAAATCTCCATTTTTTGCACGGAGTTGTATTTTTTTAAGGTCTGCTATACTTTTTCTATTGGCATCATTAAAACGCAGGGTAATATCATACTGTTTTCCATTCTCTTCAAAGTGCGAAATTGCAATATCACTTGAAAACGCAGTGGCAATGGCAGAGGCTATTTGTGTAGCACTAATGCCGAGAAGGCTGGCATTTTCTCTAAGAATAGTGATGTTATATTCTGGTTTTGGTCTTTCAAGATTTGTATCAATATCTACAAAACCTTTTTTTGCTTTTAGTGCGGCTACAAGATTTTCTTTTGCCTTTTCTAAAGAGGCAAAAGAGTCTGATTTGAGAACAATTTGATAGGGAACACTTACCCCCGCACCTTTAATATCTGGAATGGCAGCAACAGTTATAAAGAGATTTTTAGCAAAAGGTTTGAGCGCATCTCTTGTGTTTTGTATGATTTGCTTCTGTTTTATTGTCCTTTTCATCTTCGGTATCAGTTTGACATAGATGCGTGCTTTGTTTTTCTCTTTAGCAGCATCATACGCGATGCTGAGTGTTGTAAAGGCAACATATTTGTTTGCTCTTATTTTATCTTCTACAGCCTTTGATTTTTGTATCATCTCTTGGAGTGATATTCCTGGTTGGGCTTTTATTTTTACAGCAAATTCTGCTTTATCCTCTTTTGGAATGAAGTCCATACCAATTTTAGGAAAGAGGGAAAGGGAACCTATAAAAAGGGCAAGTACAAGAAGAATTGAAGAGATTCTAAAACGCAGTACAAGCTTGAGAATAGATGCATAGATATTTTCTAACCATACAAAAAATGGTTCTGTGAAGTTGTAAAAACGGCTCTCTCCTTTATGTAGTACTCTTGCACTTAGGCTTGGAATAAAACTGAGCGCGATTGTGTAGGAAATAATGATGGCAAAGCCAACTGTCATAGCAAAACTCTCAAAGAACTTTCCAACAATTCCGCTCATATTGGAAACAGGTAAAAATACAGAAAGAAGCATTGCTGAAATCGCTAAAATAGCAAATGCCATCTCTTTCGTACCCTCATAGGCTGCTTCAAATTTTCCCATACCAGCTTCCATCTTTTTGTAAATATTCTCAATTACAACAATGGCATCATCAATGATAATTCCGATGGCAAGTGTAAGCCCAATAAGTGTCATTTTATTGAGATCATATCCCATAGCATTCATAAGTGCAAAAGTACCAAAGATTGATGCAGGAATAGAGAGCGCAGATATAAAAGTAATGCGTATATTTCGTAAAAATATAAAGATAATAATTGCTGCAAGAATAGCACCATAAATAAGATCAAATTTTACATCATTAAGGGAATTTATGATGAATGGCGTAGTATCTTGTAGTAAATCTATGCCAAATCTTCCATCGCTAAGTTTGTTTAACGCTGGAATGCTAGCTTTTACTCTCTTTACAACATCAAGGGTATTTGTCCCAGAGATTTTTTGTACCTCAAGCATTACACCTTGAACACCATTATAAGAGGAGTAACTTTGTGCATCACTTAGTGTATCGACAACAGTTGCCACATCTTTGAGTCGTATGCCATCTTTGATTTTTATATTTTGTAAATCTTTGACATTCATAGCATCAGCATGGACTTTTAAAATAAAATTATGCTCTTTTGTGATGATTTTACCACCACCTATTTTCACATTTTCATTCTCTACAT
>NZ_JALUKE010000046.1 GCF_027056685.1 Sulfurimonas sp. | reverse complement strand
TCCAATGAAGTTTCATAGCTTTTGAGAATTTTTTGTCATTACTTAGACCACTTATTACTTCAAAAAGTGCTGCTGCGTCGTTAAATTCACCTGCAGAGTAGTGCTCAACGGCATACTCATAAAGTGCCCGAAGTGTTGCGAAGTCTTGGACTTCATTCATATCCATAATGCGGTGTGCTTCAAGTGTATCGGTGAGTTTTTCCAGTGCCAAATCAAGAATATTTGCATAAAAGCCGTGGAGTGTCTCTTCATCAAAAGTTTCATGTGCCTCCTGTTCAAGAACATAAAGTGACGCGATGTCATTTGCCTCTTGTGCTTTTAATACTTTTGCTTTGAGTGTTTTAGTTTTGCTCATTTATACATTCCTTGATTCTTAATAGTGCATCTTCTGTTTTTTGTGGGCTTTCCACGAGTGCTATGCGTATAAAACCTTTACCTGGGTTTTCACCTTTTGCATCTTCGCGTGCCAAGAACTCTCCTGGGAGTACTTTTACATTGTAGTTTTTGTAGAGTCGTTTTGTAAATTCTAGTGCATCACCGACATCTATCCAGAGGTAAAATGTCGCTTCTGGTATCTTTGTGCCGAGTATTTTTTTTGCAATTTTGAAATTCTTTTTGTAAATTTCTCGTGCAGTTGCAACATGTGCTTCATCACTCCAAGCCTCTGCTGCGGCATATTGTAGTGGAAGAGGAGAAGCGCAACCAACATAGGTTCTGTACTTCATGTACTCTTTTAAAATGGCAGCGTCGCCTGCAATGAATCCTGAACGCAGCCCTGGTGCTGAGGAGCGTTTTGAGATGGAGTTGATGACTAAAACATTTTTAAAATCATCATTGCCGATAGCTTTTGATGCTTCAAGTAGAGATGGAATAGGTTTAGCGGTGTATATTTCACTGTAACACTCATCATTTAAAAGCACAAAATCATGTTTGAGTGCCATTTTGACCCAGTTTGAAAGTTCTTCAAGCGTTAAAATGCCTGTTGTTGGGTTATTTGGAGAGTTTAGAATGACTAAATCGCACTCTTTTAGAAGCTCTTCATCTATCTCAGGTTTAAAGTTATTCGCTGCGTTTAGGTTGAGGTGTATAACCTTTGAACGCGTTGCAATGGCTGCACCCTCGTAGATTTGGTAAAATGGATTTGTATATGCCATAACGGGATTTTTTGTATCAAAGAGTAAAAACTGTGGGAAGTTAAAAAGCACTTCTCTTGTTCCAAAAGTTGGAATAATTTGCTCGTCTGTAAGTGTGACTCCAAATCTTTTTTCTACAAAGCCGCGTTGTGCTTTGCGTAGTATTGCTTCACCAGTTGTTTTTGGGTATTTTTTTAAAAGTGCGGCATTGTCTGCAAGCGCTTTTTGTATAAACGCAGGTGTTTCAAACTGCGGTTCGCCGATGGTTAAAACAGAGGGTGTATATTTTTCGTTGGGAGTGATGTTTTCTAAAAGTGCTGTAAGTTTTTCAAATGGATATGGTTCAAAATGCATAGATGAGTTTCGCCTTAAAAAATTTAATATATTTGATTA
>NZ_JALUKE010000045.1 GCF_027056685.1 Sulfurimonas sp. | reverse complement strand
ATATTTTCTATTGCTTTTTTACCTAAAAGCAATTAGGTAAAAAAGCAATAGAAAATATAAAGCCTATGCAGATAAAGAAAATCATTAATGTAATGGATAAACAAGGACTAAGCCCACGGACTCAAAAGAGTATTTTAGAAGTTTTAAAACCTATGTTTAAATTTGCACTTGAAAATAAGATGATAAAAGAAGCTCCTACAACTTTTATCAATGTGAAGATACCAAATCAAAAGAAGATAGTAACAAATGCTACTAAGCTATTTAACAAGGTATATACTGGAATAACTACATACTACAAAGATGAACCATTTTATCAAGCTTTATTTTTGTTTGGTTTTACTGGTAGAAGAAAATCAGAGATACTAAACCTTAGATGGGAAAATATCGACTTTACAAATGACTACTACTGGATAACAGATACTAAAAATGATGACAATCAAAAATACCCTTTAGCTCCTATGATTAAGCTCCTACTATTAACATTCAAAGAGAATAAGGGCTTAGTGTTTCCAAGTCCTATTACGGGTAAGGTTATTGCGAATGTAGATAGACAAATGAGAAACTTAAAAAAGCATACTGGTATAGATAATCTCTCACTTCATTATATGCGAAACATCTTAGTATCAATGTTAGCAGAGCAGCAAACAGAAGCCATCGTATTAAGCGGTATATTAGGTCATAAGGATGTAAACACTATAAACAAGTATCTTAGTATCAATCACTATAAAAGTGGTCAAGATGGGCTTAAAACGATAGATACTGTTTTGGATGTTGAGATGGTAGAATAATAGACATTATAATATACCACAACCACAACCACAACCACAACAACAACAACAACAAATAAGAGCTTGATTATAGTGCAAACTACTACATTTTTTTTGGAATACAATAATGCTATCAAAAAGAACTTAACGACGGTTATGTACACTCTGATATTAGCATAAGAGTAAAGCTTGAAATTATGACTTTATTTTCAAAAGGTCGTACGATGGAAACATCAAAAAATAAAGCAATAGAAGCTATAAAAGCTCCTATTCAGAAAGAATGGTTAAATCCAAAAGAAGCACACCAAGAGTTTGGTTTTAGTGTATCAACTTTAGCAAAATGGAGAATGAAAAATATACATCTAAAGTTTAGTAAGATGGGAAAATACATTAAGTATAAACGCAGTGATATTGAAGCTTTTTTGAACAGTAACATAGTTGAGGTGGCTTAAATGGATAACTTCTTTAGAAAGCAACTGTATGTATGGGTATATGATAAAATCAAATCGAACCCTAAAAAGTTTGGAGGGGATTTTTCAAACTCTTTAATTATGTACGAGTATCTAATTGAATTTTATGCTAATGAAAATATATCACAGCTTGAACCTCAACTAATGAGTATATTATCAACTGTGTCAAGGATTAAAAACAAGTTACTCAAGAAAAATCCTCACTTTGATTTTAGGACAAAGTACAAACCAAAAGAGAGTAAGAATTAATGATTAAGGTTAAAAAAAACACCCCTTGTTTTTAAATACATTATAGTTCC
>NZ_JALUKE010000044.1 GCF_027056685.1 Sulfurimonas sp. | reverse complement strand
CTGTTAGTAGCGTACCTCTAAAACTAAAGCAAATGGGCATCTATTATGGTCAATCAACAGAGCAATTTGTTCTAGTCAATACAAAGGCAAAAGAGTTTGATTATCCAAAAGGAGCAAAGAATGTTTATACTCACTACAAAGGAGATGGAGGAGTAAAAATATCTTCTCTTTTTAAACGCCTTGTATATGCATGGAAATTTTCTGACATAAATATTCTTTTCACAACTTATTTGAGCAATAAAAGCCGTATTATGTTCTATAGAAATATCACTGAGCGTGTTGCAAAACTAGCACCTTTTCTTGCATACGACAGACAACCATATACGGTGATTGGTAAAGATGGAAAAATTTATTGGATACAAGATGCCTATACAACAAGCAATATGTACCCATACTCAGAACCAATCTCACGCAATCCAATCAAAAGAGGCATCAATTACATTAAAAACTCTGTAAAAGTAGTGATTGATGCTTACAACGGCAATGTCTCTTTTTATGTCATTAATCCTCACGATGCATTGCTGCAGACCTATGAAAAAATATATCCAAAACTATTTAAGCCTTTTAAAGCAATGCCAAAATTTTTACAAGCACATATCCGTTACCCTACAGATTTGTTCAATATTCAGGTAAAAATTTATAATGCCTACCATATGACTGATCCAAAGGTTTTTTATAATCAGGAAGATTATTGGCAAATACCAAATGTTATGTATGAAGGTCAAGAGCAAAAAATGGTTCCGTATTATATTATTATGCGTTTACCAAAGATGAAAAGCGAAGAGTATATTTTGATGCTGCCGCTGAATCCTTCAAAAAAAGACAATATGGTAGCATGGATGTGTGCACGATGTGATACTCCTCATTATGGCGATTTGATAGTCTACACACTCCCTAAAGACAAGCTCATTTATGGACCTATGCAAATAGAGGCGAGAATTAACCAAAAACCAGAAATCTCAGCTGAACTTACACTCTGGGGACAACAAGGTTCACGAGTTATAAAAGGGAATCAGCTTGTTATTCCCATCAAAAACTCTTTTCTCTATGTAGAGCCTGTATATCTGCAGTCAGAACAAGGTCAGATTCCTGAGCTTAAAAGAGTGATTGTCGTATTTAAAGATAAAATTGCAATGAGGAGGACATTAGATGAAGCACTTCAAGCTATTTTTAATATCTCTGTATCTAAAACTAAATCGCTAAAAGTGCCTGTTCTACAAGGAACAAAAGAGGCATTAAAACATTACAATCAGGCGTTGCAATTTTTGCAGCAAGGCAATTGGACAGGTTTTGGAAAAGAGATGCAACAACTACAATCTACTCTTTCTAAAACATCTAAAAAAAATAAAATATAATTAGGAGTTACTAATGGATGAAAATATGACTGGACTCACACCCCAAGAAGTTCAAGAGCGACTAAAAAAATATGGCTATAACGAAATAAACGAAAAAGAAGAGACTTGGTATCAAAGGCTTTTTAAAAAGTTCTGGGGTCCTATTCCTTGGATGATTGAAATTGCAGCAGTTCTCTCAGCAATAG
>NZ_JALUKE010000043.1 GCF_027056685.1 Sulfurimonas sp. | reverse complement strand
TCCGCTTGCAATGGAAGTAATGGCAGCATTAACTTTTGAAGATGCATAGTGATAAATTCCATGAAGACCCTGTGGAAAGGCAACTCTATATGTTTTACCATTTGAAGCTGCTTCGATGGTAGTTGTAGCATCACGCATAAAGGCTTCTGTCTGGTCTAACATATTATTAATAGACCATGCAAAGGCTGATATTTCAGAATTATCTTCTGGAATATGTGTAATACGCCCCTCAAGGTTCCCTTTTGCTGCATCATCTACAACTTTTTTCATTCTATGTAGTAGACCTGTTGATTTTGCTGCTCCTGCACCTGAAGGCGTAAACAAAGAGATAAGCAAAAGCATAAATAAAATAATTGCAAAAATATAATTTGCAACTACAAGAGCATAGATTGAAGCACCGAGTAGTGTTACAAAAAGCAGAAGTGCCTGTTTATTTTTGAATAGAGATGATAAATTCATCATAAGATACCCCTTTTTCATATAGTAAATCGTTTAAAACTTTCTCTCCAGCAGCAATTCCGCCGCTGCGTTCAGCTTGAAGCATTTTGGCATAGAGTGGTTTAATAAGTTCAAGGGCAGAATTTTTTGGTCTTCTCCTCACTGAATAGTAACCAATAATATCGCCTCTGTCGTTTGTTGAAGCGGTAACATTGGCAATAACCCAGTAGCCGTTACCATTTTTTGTTTTGTTGATAACATAGGCAAAAATCTCATCTTTTGCTTGGATGCGATCCCAAAGCAGTTTAAAAACAGTTTTTGGCATATCTGGGTGGCGAACTATGTTATGGGGTTTACCCAGCAGTTCTTCTTCTGTGTACTCTGCCATAGTCATAAATATTTCATTGACATATGTCAGCCGACCTTTCGTATCTGTTTTAGATACAATAAAGTCATTCTCTTTCATCTCTAGTAACATCAAATACTCCCTTTAAAAAAAATAATGCGTAGATATTAACATAAATTATTATAAATAATGCTATATTTGCGTTTATGTTTCAACTATTATCACTTTTTTACTATTTTTACTTTTCTATTGTCGGGATTTACATCATCTTTTTGCCCAAAGTCTTAAGTAGTGTAGGCTACGGAGCGAGTGAAATAGGCATCATCTTTGCTGCTGCTCCTCTTGTTCGTTTTGTACTTCCATTTCTGTTTATGCGTGGACTCACTTTGGGTGCAACTATTTTTAAAGCTTCACTTTTCTTAGTTGTGTTGAGTGTGTTCTCTTTTTTCTTCTCCTTGCATCATTTTTATGCACTTCTTTGCTCAAATATTGCTATGGGAGTAGGTATGAGTCTTATTTTGCCATTTGTAGAGACCATTGCCTTGCACTCCATAGGTAAAGAGCGCTATGGGAAGTCAAGACTTTTTGGTTCTGTCGGATTTATCGTTGTTGCTCTTGTTTTGGTAAAATTTTTAAGCTCTGCATACATTGCTCTTGATTTTTTGCTGGCACTCACTTTTATTACTTCACTGGTTGCGTTTAGAGTAGAGCAACTCTCTTCTAAAGAGCAGATAGGAGTTACAAAAAAGAGTGAAAATGACATTAGCATCATAAAAGATTGGCAGTTGTGGCTTGGCTTGGTGCTTGTTCAGATGAGTTTTGGTTCTTTTTATAATTTTTTTACTATTTATGAAACGGACCATGGCATTAGCCTGAATATGACAGTTTACTTATGGAGTTTTGGCGTCTTTATTGAGATAATTATGTTCTTTTTTCAAGCAAAACTACTCTATGGAAATTTGCTTAACATTATACGCTTCACTATGCTTGCTACTACGCTTCGTTGGTTTTTAGTTTTTGCATTTGCTACAAATTTACCCGTACTCTTTTTTGCACAGTCACTTCATGCTTTGAGTTTTGCACTCTTTCACTCAGCAGCTATTAGTTACCTTTTTCACCTTTACAAAAACAAATCTCTTGCGCAGCAGCTTTTTTCGGGAATGGGCTATGGTTTAGGTGGTTTAAGTGGAGCGATGCTCTCAGGATATATTTATGAGTATTATCCTTCGTATCTCTTTTTGAGTTCTAGTTTTATTGCCTTTGCTGCGTATGTTTTTATAAGTTTGTGGAGTAAAAGAGTGAAGAGGTGATTACGGACTAATAGTCCATAATCAAGTTAAATGTAAAAGTAGAATCTGTTGTTTTTGCTGCAAGTGGTTTGTTTACATAATCAAGTTTATAACTTACGCCTGCTGAAAAAATATCTGAAATTTTTGCTGCAAATGCTGTTTTTGAGTGAGCAAAATAGTTGCTAGAGTCTTCAAAATCGCCTCTTAGACTTGCTTCTTGCGTAAATTTTAGGTTTTTAAGCATTTGCCATCCATAAACTAGCTCTGCTCTATACCCAGAATAATTATTTGTATCTCTAGGTTGTGCATAACTTTCATCTGAAGAGTAGAGAATATTTCCGCTTAAAGCAAGATTGTGTGCATCATTTTTAATAGCTTGCAATTTTAGACCAGGACCAGTATATGCTTGATATGCAAATCCTGCATATCTGTCTGATTTGTACCCTGCAAGGTAGTTAAAAGCTAAGACTTGAGTAAAACTATAGTCATAATTGAGTTCAATTAAATATTTATTTTTAACTTCTGCATCATCAGCACTTCCATATTGTCCATCAAGTTTTAGACTTGCTTGGTGTTTTCCCCAAGCTTTTTTAACATTTGCATCAAGATTGAAAGCTTTTGTTTTTGTATTTCCATCTGTTTGTATGTAACCCATTTCGGTATGTGTAACAAGTGCATCAGGGTTTTTCTCTGCTGCTTGTGCGCCTATAGTAAGTGCTGAGAGTGCAAATGCACTCAATATAATTTTTTTCATATTTTTCTCCTTGGTTTTTAAAATTGAGTTCTCTATTGTTTGTCTGTATGTACATCCATTTGAGGATAAGGAATAGAGATACCTTTTTCATCAAATGTCAGTTTTACACTCTCAAGCATATCGAAATATACGCCCCAGTAGTCATCTGTAAGTGTCCATGCACGCACAACGAAGTTTACGCTGCTATCTGCAAGTTCGCTGACTGCTATGAATGGTTCAGGCTCGCTGAGGATGCGTTTGTCAGCTTTTACTATCTCCATAAGCGTCTCTTTTGCAAGTTTAAGGTCATCATCGTACCCAATGCCAAATACATGGTCAACTCTGCGCTGCTCTCTATTTGAGAAGTTGGTAATATTTGCCCCAATGATGGAAGCGTTAGGCACAATGACTACACGCTTGTCAACAGGTGTAAGAATGGTAGAGAAGAGGTTGATGTCTGTTACTTCTCCTGTTACTCCGCCTGTCTCTATAACATCGCCAACTTTAAAGGGACGAAAGAGGATGATAAGTACTGCCGCACCGATGTTTGAAAATGAGCCTTGTAGTGCCAGACCTATAGCTAAAGTAGCTGCACCAAATACAGCTACAAACGAGGTGGTATTTACACCTAGTTGGTTTAGTGCCGCAATGACAACCATCAACAGCAGAGTAAAGTAGATGATGCTTTCACTAAACTCGACAAGTGTTTTGTCAATCTTTGCTTTATGCATCATTTTTTTGATAAAGGCAGTAAGCTTTTTAGCTACCCATTTACCAAGAAGGAAGATAATGAGCGCAGCTATGATTTTGAAACCATATTCGCTCGCGTACAATACAGCCATATCTATGTATTTTTGGATGTCAATATTTTCCATTGGAATGCCTTTTGTTGTGATAGCAGGCATATTAACAAAAAATAATTATATTACAAAGTTTTTAATGAATTTTTGTGAATCTCTTCGACAAATCGTGTAAGTTTGTAATAGTCGTTGAGGTATTTGGAATCGGTTTTAAATAGTTCCTGTCTGTATTTCAAATAATTTGCCCAAACCTTCTTACTTTGGGGAGTACGCCCGCGTTTATGAAGCTCAAAACTAACTGCTGCGTTTATAAGACCTTTGAGGAGTTTAACTTCGCCACTCTCTTCAAAGCGACGAGGAAACCATACGCTTTCAAGGGCTTCATGGGCATCGTAGTAGCGCTCTTCTTTGAGACAGAGTATATATTCTTTTGTTTTTTTACTTATCATTTTCATCCAAAAGCATCATATTCTTACGCCAATATCCCCGTCCACCTTTAAGTGAAACGCAGTGATGTTGTGGAAATTTCTCTCTATACTCTTTGAGACGATTGAGCGTCGCTTTTCCTGTATCGCAGTAGAAGACAAAAACAGTACCATCAGGATACTTTTTCATCTCATAGGGGTTATAGGTTATAGTCTCAGCTTTTTCGATGGGGGAGAGGATGGTATCGACAAGCACAACATCCACTCCTTCTTTTTGCAACTTCTTTTTATTTTTTAAAAACTCTTTTTGAGTCCATTCATTTGGATAATTCATACTATAATTATAGCAACTAGATGTAAAAGGAAGGTAGATATGCAAAGAGAAATAAATGATTTTTCGATTTTTGAAGAGATTTGGCATGCAATTACACATGGATTTGGGCTTTTTTTAAGCACTTTTGGATTTGGAGTGCTTTTTACGCTCTCCATTTTGAGTGGTGATGGGCAAAAAATATGGACGAGCATTGTATTTGGCTTGGGGCTTTTAAGTATGTATGGTGCTTCTACGCTTTATCATGCTATTCCTCAATACAAAGCAAAATCACTACTGCAACTTGTTGACCATGCTGCCATATACATACTTATAGCAGCAACATATACTCCAGTTGTTGTCCTTGGTGTGCAGGGTGTTTTTGGCTGGATATTGCTTGGTATTATTTGGTTTTTTGCTTTGCTTGGGGTTTACTTGAAGTTTGCTTTTCCAGCTAGATTCGAGGTTTTTTCCTTGGTACTTTATGCTCTGATGGGGTGGCTCATCATCATCGCTTACCAGCCACTCATCGCACATGCAGGTTGGCTTTTCTTCTCTTTACTTTTAGCAGGTGGAGTAACCTACACTTTAGGCATTTTTTTCTATGTCAAAGATAGTATGAAACTTAACCACGCAGTATGGCATCTCTTCGTCCTTGGAGGAAGTGTTTTTCACTACTTCAGCGTTTTTCTGCTTATTAGTGCGAGATCCTAGTTTATATTTTATTGGTTTAAATGACGAAATTATTTAGAATTATTGCATTTATATTTATAACTCACTATAATAGTGAAAAAAAAGTAGAAAAATGCTAACAAATAAAAAAGCTTCTCTTCGTGCAAAAATAGTTTTAATAACACTCTTTTTGGTAACACTCCTTGGTATAATATTTTTTATCTCTACTATGACTGCAACTAAAATTAATAAGCGAATAGCATTAGAGCATAACTTATCTATGCGTACGACAGATGGTTTTCTAAGACATTTTACTGAAATGAATATGAATATTACAAAAGCTTTATTTATTAAAAATCAAGATGTTTTAGATAGTTTAAAAAATAAAAAAGAGAGAAATATAGTTGTTAAGAAGCAATTTTTACTTTATAAGTCATTTGTACCATCTCTTAGAAAAATAGAGTTTATTCAAAAAAAGAATCGCTTTAAAACAAAACAGATTCAAAATGATTTTGAACTTGAAAAAGGAGTTTGCTATTATAAAATTGTTAGACC